>CAMJHP010000030.1 GCA_946405575.1 uncultured Bacteroidales bacterium
GTAACTTCAATTCGAAGTGCTTTAGCATTAGCCCAGAAGGCAGAATCTTCCTTTTTGAAGGCTATCCCTATAGGGCTTTCTATTCCGACGACAACGGCGACATATGGCAACCGACCTCTGGGGCCGCACCGTTGGTTGCCGGTGAAGAGGCTCAACAAATATGTGCTGTAAATAATGAAACGCTGGTGGGCGTGACGAGCAATTATGTCTTTTGGACCACTGACGGCGGTGCCTCTTGGGACACGATTCGACCTGCTTTTATCGAGGATGACCAATACATCGGAGATCTTTTGGCTAACGGCAATGGCGATGTGTATTTTTGCCTTAACCACGACAGCGGCGGCGATAGCGGTCAAAACATCGGAGTCTATCATGCCATCCTTTCCGATATGGACCATTGGGATCTTGTCGCCTTTGAGGGTGTTTCCATCAACGATATGGAATTCGACCCCGAGGGCAATGTGGTTTGCAATGCTTTGGTTAGCGATAATTTCGACGGCTTCGAGCATGTGCCAGGTTTCTACGCCTTTGGATCCTATAATACCTTCGGCATTGCCGACAACGGCATCGTGTACAAAAGCATCGAGACCGAGAACAACACCGCGGTGCTGGCCTACTCGATGGACCATGGCGAGACCTTTACCGAAATTGGCGAAGAACTTGAACTGTACCCTCCCGTTCCGGGTAGTTCGGATGGTTTCCTTTGCAAAGGATATGACAACTTCCTGTATTTTAAATGCCGTGGACTATATTCGAAGAGCAGGTGTGATGCTGACAACATTCCTACATTCAATCCTTGGATTGGGGTTAAATTCCAGGACGAGGAAACTGGGTTGTATTTCATCGTTACAGGTAATAACACGGTGAAAATGACCTATTTTGATACCGATTTCAATTTTTACAGTGGAGAAGTGACAATCCCTTCATCCGTGGCATATCAAGGCGGAACCTATACAGTAAACGAAATAGGCGATATGGCATTCGTGAATTGTCCCAATCTGACTTCGGTAACCATACCCAATACCATCAATTCCATTGGAGTCGGTGCGTTTAGCAATACTGGACTGGTCTCAATCACCATTCCCAATTCTGTGGAAAGTATTGGAGAAGGGTTGTTTGTGCATTGCCCTGATATGGTCTCGGCAACGCTTTCAGATGCAATTACTGGCATTCCTGACCAAACCTTCCGAATTTGCTCGTCTCTTGCTTCTGTCACTCTTCCGAGTCATTTGACAAGCATCGGAAAACGCGCTTTTGAAGGTTGTGGGGCTTTGGTTTCGATAACATTACCTGATGGTCTTCAAACCATTGAAGGCAGTGCATTTTATAATTCCGGATTAACCTCCATTGACATCCCCAATTCCGTGACGACGGTTGGGGAATCCGCCTTTGGACTGTGCAACAGTCTTGTTGAAGCGCACCTTTCTGAGTCGATGACCATCATTGAGGACCATCTGTTTTATAATTGTGGCAACTTGAGGTCCGTATCAATCCCTTCCCAACTGGTCAAGATAGGGAATAGCGCCTTTTACCAATGCACTAATTTGGAAGAAGTGCCGATTCCGGCTACAGTTACAACTATTGGAGGTACGGCTTTTCAAAGTTGTTATAATTTGAATTCTGTTTCCATTCCTGCTACATTGACTTATTTAGGCGATGCCGCTTTTTCCGAATGCATTTCTTTAACTTCGGCAACATTGCCCGAGGGACTTGATACCATCCCGCAATATTTGTTTTCTTCTTGTCATAATCTCGCTTCCATAACTATTCCAGAGTCGGTTGTCGCAATCGAGGAGTCTGCTTTCTATGGGTGTGATAGTCTTCAAACTGTTTATATCCCTCAAAATGTTGAGATTATTGGCGATGGTGCTTTTTCCTATTGTCATGGTTTGGAAACTATCGAATTGGATCCTAATAACGCTCGTTTCAAGATAGTGGACGGAGTGCTGTTCAATCCTTCCAAAACCATCTTGATGCTGTATCCTGCTGGAAGAAGAGAGAGTTTCTATGCCATTCCAAGTTCTGTAGATACAATTGCGAATCAATCATTTGCAGGAGCAAACTATCTGATGGAGGTCGTGATTCCCAATTCCGTGACATTGATAGGCGTATCGGCATTTAATCGCTGTAATGGTTTGCACTCGGTTACTATACCAACGGGAAACATAGGTTGGAATGCATTTTATGGTTGCGAAAGTTTGGAAACCGTGTATGTTGGTCATGCTGTTGATAGGATAAACTATCGTGCTTTTATGGCGTGTGACAATCTTAGATTGGTCATCTTGGGTAACCCCAACGCCTTCATCGATGGAGAGGCCTTCCAGCAAGCCTATCCTACAGGTGAGATGGCACTGGCATGTTTAGGGAATACTCCTAGTAGTAATGTTGGCGCGAATGCTTTCCCATACAACACGCAAGCAGTAATGACCGTTCCATGTGGAATGACAGAGGCGTATAGCAATATTTGGGGATATCAAGTATGGTTTGGCAATGTTGAAGATGACTGCAACCATTATAATATCAATGTCGTAGGCAACGAAAACGGCAACCAGGTCATACCTTCTGTTTCTTCGGTTATGATGGGCGACGAGGTCACTTGCACAGTCACGCTTGAACCCAGTTATATGCTCAAATCGATTGTGGCCTATAAGACCGACGGCGAGACCCTCAAGGTGCCCGTGGTGGACAACCGTTTTGTCATGCCTAATTTCGATGTGACCATTGTGGCTGATTTTGAATACCTGCCTGTCGGTGAGGGCAATCCCGAATGGTACTACGAAATTCAGAGCGAAAACGGCAGCATCACTTATCAGCATCTTGAATATGCCGCCGACACGACCATCAACCATAAGGATGTGACGATTATCATTCGCACCAATACCCTTTACGACAAGGGCGAGCATAGCGAAGTGACTCGTGAATATGTCTATGAAGAGGATAATGTAGTGTATTGGTGGAACCAAGAACTGGAAGAATTCACCGTGCTCTATGATCTTGGTGCCCAAGAAGGCGACAGTTGGGTCATCAAGGTCGGCACGGAAACCATCACTATGTATGTCGACGCGGTGGAGTTGTACGAATACAATGGGAAATTGTTCAGGATGATGCAGGTGAGCGATGATGAAGACCTCTTCAGCGGCATTATCGTGTGCGGCATAGGTCATCTTACCAGTTTCTTCCCCGAAAGGCTGATGACCCGCAGCAAAGGCTACCGTGTGGAAGGCATGCGCTGCTATTGGCGCGAGGATGAGCTGGTGTTCAAATATGGCAGTGAGGACTGCGATGCCATGTATGAAAAATATCACCATGGCATTGAGGAGAATGGCTCTTCGACAGGTTCAGAAACATTGTCTGTTTATCCAAACCCCACCCATGGAGTTCTCGTTGTAGAGACGCAAAATTTTGCGTCTCTACCGACCCAAACCTACCGCATCACCAACCTCATGGGTCAAACCGTCCTCACGGGCAACCTCACTGATGAAACCCAACAGATCGATGTGTCTGGTTTGCCGCAGGGCATGTATTTCATCAGTGTGGGTGATGTTACGCGGAAATTTGTGGTACGGTAATTGTGGCTTTTTTAATTGTCATGCAAAAATCATAACATTATGAAAAGAATAGCATTGATTGTGAGTCTGTTATGCTGCGTATTGTCGGCATCGGCTCAAAACACAAAGGGATGGTCGTTGATTCCCTACGCAAAAGTGGCTGGCTCCATCGATTTCCTGTATGGGCCTTATGAGAGCAAGTTTCACGGCGACTTGGGCGTGGATGCCAAATATGATTTCAACGAGCATTGGTCTTTGTTGGGCGGCATTGACTACCAATATAGGAGAACCAATTCAGACAAACCCGAGAATTGGGAAGACGGCGTGCCTGGCACTGGTTTCAACAATTATTTCCGTCTGCCTGTCCGCATCGAATTCAGTTACAAATGGTTTTATGTGAATGCCGGTCCCTATGTCGAACGTGCTGTCAATCCTTGGCTTGATGCGCGGACATACGAGCATTTCGGCTTCGGTGGCATGTCGGAAATCGGAGGTCGAATCAAATTGACGGAAAACAGTCGATTACGATTGGGACTGCAATTTATGATGGGCCATGATAGGATTGCCTATAAGGTGGGCCATGCAGAAGAGCATTGGACATGCCTGTCATTCATCGGATTACCTTTCTCGGTGGGTTATGAAATACATTTATAAAACCTTAAAGCCATGAAAAACACATTGAAAATTATGCTGTTGCTGCTTGCTTTGGCAACTTTGGGTTCCTGTGTGAAAGAACCCGTTAAACGACGCAACATTGCTCCTAAACAGAACGAGATTATCTATAATACTACCAACTATAAGATGAGCGTCAGCCCCATTGAGTCGTGTCAAGACGAATTCGATATCGTGACAGAGTCGGAAATGGATTTCTTCGGCCCTCTGATGCGTTTCCATTTTTATGGTATTCCTAGTGTTTTGTTAGGCCATACCATCGACTTAACTAAGAAGTCGGACATTCCGCTTTCCTTCGATTTTGGCAACCGCTTGGAATGGCATTCCTCACCTGACGAGATATCGGGAGCTATTGCCGAAACCAATATGGATCCTCAAACATCCTATCCCGACGAATCGCCTTTTGAGAGCGGTTGGATGGAGTTTGTGAAAAAAGAGGACGGCATCACCTTTATTCTTCGTGGAGTGTTGAAAAACGGGGATACCATCCGGATGGAATTGTTTGTGCCATTGGAGCCTTGATTCTATTTTTAACCAATAATAACCTGACAAAATGAAAAACACACTGAAAATTATGGTCTTGCTGCTGGTGGCAGCAACCATGGCAGCGATGACATCCTGCAACAAACAACCCCAAGTCTATGGGAAATGGAAAATCACCGAGGTGTCGATGACCATAGGTGGCGAGTCTTTCGATGACTTTGATGAGTTTCTTACCGAGGCAGTGGTCGGTCACACCATCGAATTCAGGAAGGATGGAACGGCAATCGCGGACGACAATGAAGAGGACGGTGGCTATTATACTTTGAAGGGAGACAAAATGATCATAAAAGACGGCATTCGTCACAAGGTCAACGATACAGTGATGTTATATGATATGACCGGCACCATCACAACTTTGACCGAAACAAATATGACCATCGACTTCCTCAATCCCGCCGAACTTAACGACATAGGACAAGATGTCCATTCCATCATGGAATTCGTGAGGGAATGATTTATGACAATAATACAGTCTAAAACGCCCGAGAAGGATTCTTGGGCGTTTTTGATTGGAGAGATTCACAGCACTTTCTTCAACCAAAATCGGAGAACAGGGTCGCCAATGATGATTCCGTCCTTTGTGATTTCTATCAACTCCTTGTCGATGAGCGATTTCTTAAGACGGGCGATGTTGGAGGGTACACCCAAATCGTAGTTTTCACGAATTTCTTTTTCGCCGAAACCGCTATGGTTTCCGGCCAACACCGCCCGCAGGAAATTGAGTTGGTAGGTGGTCAAAGATTGTACTTGCTCGATGAAAATGCCCGAGTTTTGGTCAACCAAGTCTTCAACAGCTTGATTTAGGATGCTTTCCGTGACTTCTGTTTCCGTAAGCAGGAAAACGTTGTAAGCCAGTTGTTGAACATACGAAGATTGGTACTCGACGCTTTCGCACAAGGTCTTGATAAATGTCTCGGAAATGTGTTTCTGCTCTCGTTCAAATCGGTCGGAAATATAGGCAGTCCAAGCATCCAAAGGGATGGATTTGAGGTATTGTACTTCGCCAAATTTGTAGAACGGGTAGCTTTTCTTCTGAAAGAGGTTGGTCATCATGTGCATCTTGCTGCCGTATAGGCAATACGAGACATTCTTTTGGTGCTGCCAAATGGTGCGCATCCGCTTTTGCACGTTCAGCGAATCGGGGAACTCGCCTACTTGCTGGAACTCGTCAATGCATACCACGATGTGACAGCCTTTGCGTTTGGCAATGATCTCCGGAAAATCTAGCAATTCCTCAGGTGTGTGCGTTTTGGGCGTGATACCCAACGAAACGGAGTATTCTGAATTGGGGTCAGGCGACAGGGAAATCTTGGGCGTCAGTTTCTCGATGAAACCTTTGGCCAAATCTTTCCATTCTTCGATGCGAGATTCGGTCTGCTTCAAGATGGCCGCTGAAAAAGTATTGTAGAAATCATATTCGTTGCGACAAGAAAAAACATCAGTCTTGACGACGATAAGGTCTTTCGATGCGACTAATCCAGCCACCTTGTTCACCAATGAGGTTTTGCCCCATCTGCGAGGTGACAACAAGATGGTGTTCACGCCATACTTGAAGTTGGTCGAAAGGCGTTTGATTTCTTCTTCTCTGCCGATGAAATAGCTGTCTTCAACGGGTATTCCGAAAATGAAAGGTTTGTCCATGACTTCTAATTTTGCGGCAAAGATACGTATTGTTTTTTTAATTCACAATATTGTGTTTCACAAATTTGTGTTTCACAACACTGTGAATCATGTAAACTATAATAAATTAAGGCTGCCGCAACCGCGACAGCCTTAATTCTCAATTGTAAATTCTCAATTGTCAATTATTTGAAAGCATTCTCGCTCAGTCCGTGGCCAGAGAGGGCCAAATCCTTCATGTAGCCAGGCACCTCCTTGCCGAGGTACTTGTCCACATACAGTTTGGCGAGGTATTGGCCGAGCATGAAGCCGTGGCCACGCAAGCCGGTGAGGATACCGACCTCCGGGTCGACGATGTAACGCGGCTCGGTGTAACGACCAGCCCAGCAAGCCAAGAAGCTCACTTCGCCCAAGTTGGGGATCCACTCGGCGAAGACCTCGGAGACGATCTCCAAGAACTCCTTGCTGTTGTACTTGATGTTCTGGCGTGCCTCGTAAGCGTCGGTGTCGGGGCTGGCGCAGCCGATGATCTGGCCAGTGTGGGCCCACTGCTGTCCGTAGACGGCGCTGAAGCCCTTGTAGTGACGGCGGTCGATGATCATGTCGAGCGGGCCACCATTGGGTCCCATCATAGGCAGACGGCGCGTGATGAAGGCCTGGTGCTTCACAGGATAGAGACCTGTGTCGAGGCCCAGCATGTCGTTGAACTTCTCGGCACCCCAACCCATCGCGTTGACGAAGTGGTCGCAGGTGTACTCGATGAACTCACCCTCATGGGTGCGCACCAAGGTGACATAGTGTCCACCGACCTTCTGCACATGGAGCAGCTCGCAGTCCTCGAAGTAGCGACCGCCTTGCTGCACGCCGATCCAACGGATGTAGTCGATGACGCGACCAGGTGTGGCCTGCCAGCAGTCGCGGGTGATGAGGGCATGGCTGTAAGTGTCCTTGCTGTCGTCCCACAGCGGCGAAATCTCCTTTTTGAAGTCCTTGCGCTCAATCATGTATGCATCACTCCAAGCACGTGAGGCATCGAGGGAGTTGTAGGTGGCTTCATCGTGTACCAAGTTGACGTAATGCGTCGGGTGGTAGTTGATGTTGTGCTCGGCCTGCATCTTCTTGAAGATCTCGTGGTTGTGCACGGCGATGTCGGCGATGTCGGGGTTGGAGAAGGCCGGACGGCCGCCACCGATGCAACGCCACGAAGCGCCACGGCTGTAGTTGATCATCACGGGTTTCTTGCCGGCTTCCGAGAAATAGCGGAACAAGGCGCTACCCGCGATGCCGCCACCCGCGATGAACACCTCGACCTGTTCTTTCTTCACGCCGTTCATTTCGGGGAAGATGAAGGTCTCTTTGGTGTGCGGGTTGTAGAGGTCGCCAAGGCTGACTTGGTTCGACAGCGGGGCACGCGGTGTGGCGTCGCCGACCAGTTCGATGCCGTAGGAACGCAGGATCTGACGGGCGCGTGGGATACAACGCTTGCCGCGGCAGGGACCCATACCCATGCGAGTGATGTGCTTCAGCTCATCCACGGAGATGGTCTTGCGGTTGCCGATGACGCGCAATACGCGGTCGAGTTTGATGTCCTCGCAGTGGCAGACGTAGGTCTCGCTCTCGCCTTCGGCCAGTTTCTTGGGTGAAATCGGGGTGGTGAGTTCCTTGTTGGCGTTGTAACGGTCTTTCAGGATGAAGCCCTTGACATCGGTCAACTCGAACACTCTGCTGGCTTCGCCAGAGGGGCGTGAGGAACGGGCTTTCACGCGAGCCACATTGGTCTTATTCGACTTCTTGAGGATCTTCTCGATGACGCCTTCGCCAATCTTTTGGCCGTCGTTGTCGACGAGATAGACCTCTGCGCCTTCTTGTGCTTCATATTCGATGGGCAGGAAGCAAGTCGATTTCTGCACATCGTAGCCGAAGATGGCCAGACCCGGGCAACTGGAGACACACAGCATACAGCCGATGCACTTGTTGTAGTCGATGGTCGGCGTGCTGCTGGTGGAAGGCTTGGTGATGGCGCCTTGCGGGCAGCTGAACGAGCAGGGGTTGCAGGCGAAGCCGTAGAGGCAGTCGGCCTGCACGAAAGCCTTCTGCATCATGCGCTCGGGCGTGGGCAGGTTGGGCTTCTCGAGGAGACGCACAGGATGCTGTTGCGAGTCGATATATTGTCTCGAAATCTCAAGATAATCGTCGTAGTTGAAGCGCACGCCGATGGCTTGGGCCACCTCGTAGGCGACTTGTTTGCCACGCAGCACGGCGCTGGTGCCTTCGCCGATGCGGATGGCATCGCCGGCACCGTAAGTGTTGAGGCCGAAGACCTCGCGGCCTTTCACCAACAGTTGGTTGTCGGGGATGAGGCCGGTGCAGATGTTGATGATGTCGATGTCGTCGATGACTTGCTCAGTGCCAGGGATGGCCTTGAAGTTCTCGCACTTGGCGATGACGGCGCCCGTGATGCCGGTGTAGTCGGCATTGGGGATGGCGCGCACCAGGACGTAGCTGGTCATGATCGGGATGCCAAGACGGCGCACACGGTTGGCCTGCACGGGGAAGCCGCCCTCGCGGGGCATGGCCTCGATGATGGCCTTGATGGTGGCACCAGCCTGCATGCCTTGGTAGGAGGTCAGGTAACCGATGTTGCCTGCACCCACGGTGAGGACTTTCTTACCCAACAAGGTGTGCTCTTGGTTCATCATCTTCTGGAACACGGCAGCGGTGTAAACGCCTGGCACGTCGTCGTTCTCGAAGGTCGGCATGAAAGGCACGGCACCCGTGGCGACCACGAGGTGTTGTGCGTCGATGTAGCCAATCTCGCCAGTGACGATGTTCTTGATGGCCACGCGACCGCCTTCAAGCAAGTCCCAAACGGTGTTGTTCAGCAGGATGCCTTCGTGGTTGTCGCCAGCCAGGGTCTTGGCGATGTCGAAGCCACGCATGCCGCCGAATTTCTTCTCCTTTTCGAAGAAGAAGAACTGGTGGGTCTGCATATTGAACTGACCGCCGATGTTGGCGTTGTTGTCGACGACGATGTTACTGATGCCAAAGGCGTTGAGTTGCTCACGGCAGGCGAGACCAGCAGGACCGGCACCGATGATGGCGACCTGGGTCTTGTAGACCTTCACCTCACGGGGCTGCTGCTCCTTGGGCTCGGGAAGGATGGTGTCCTCCTTGTCGATGCGGCGCACTTCCTTGACGCCATCGACTTTGGTGATGCAGATACGGCGGATCTTGCCATCGACCAGCATCTCGCAGGCACCGCACTTGCCGATGCCGCAGTTGAGGCTTCGGTTGCGGCCGTCGAGCGAGTGGCTGTGGACGGGATAACCGGCTTGGTGAAGGGCAGCGGCTATGGTCTTGCCGCGCTGACCTTTGACAGTCTTGCCTTCATATTGGAATTCCACAAGGTCTTCCTGCGGGATGTCCAAGATAGGGTGTTTCTCGATTTTGTACATATAGGATGTGATTTTGAGTCTTAAAATGCGGGCGCAAATTTAGGAAAAACACAAAATGCAGTCTCTATTTTGATGTTTTTTTGATAAAAAAGCTGATAAATGCCCGAAAATCAGATTTCGTAAGTCCGCAAAGTTCCGTTTTCCTTTTCATCGACATATTGTCTGACCAGATTGACTACTTGTTGGTCGTTTATGTCAAGTTGCTGCATTGGACCGTTTTTCGGATAGATGTCCAAAAATGCGACTTCTTCAGAGTTTTTATAAACAAGGTAAATGAGCCGAAAACCGTCTTTTTTGGCAAGTTTGTGTTTTTTGTCAGGAAGCCTAAGCTTGATGATAATGCGAGGGTCGTCAAGCAGAATCATGTCTCGGTTTTGTCTGATTTGTTCGATACTCACATTCTTAAAAGCAGTGCATACTTCTTCTTCAACGGAAGCATAAACCCCTCGTTTAGCGTTTTTCAACGCGGCGATGCGTTCCACGAAATTGGTAATGGCGAAATAGTCAATCATCAGACGGTTTGTTTGATGCGGTTGTCAACCTGAGTAAGACGCTCCATCAGCTGCTTCATTTCCTGATTTTTAGGCATATTTATGCAGAAATTCACGATGTCGCTGTTTAATTCAAACAGGGCAGAATAGTTCATGCCCAATCTTTTGGTCTCTTCTTCAAGTGCCATTTCTCGGGGCTGTTCCTTGCATGTGTTGTAAAGTTGTTTGATAGTTTGGAGCAAAATGGAAAGTTGTGCTCCGAATACTTTGTAGTCTTCCTCTCTGATGCTTTGCCAATCGTCATAAATCATCTCGTATAAACGGTCGAGTTCACGATTGAGCCGAGCCAGTTGTGATGCATGATATGCATTGGGCATGATGATTTCCAAACGATGGCTGTAGCTTCGCTTGCTGAGTCTGACGACATTTTGAGTGATGGTTTCTGTTTGACACATGGCCGCTTAATTTGCTGTTGCAAAGATATACATTTTCAAAAAAATGGCTATGTTTTACACTTGTTTTTCTGTTTCTTGTTTCAACACAAACTGCATTGTACTCCTGCTTCCTTGCTTCACCAAAACCTTCTTCCCCTTGATGAAGTCGTTCTCCAAGCCGTCTTGATAATGCCTGATGGTAAACAATTGCAAGCCATCGTTATACTTGACACTGAAGCTGTCTTTGAGGTTGGTTCTCAGTTGTTTCAGTTTCTGTTCGTTGCTGTCGAAGCAGAACGAGAGCATCAACGCGGAAGTCTGAATCATATTGGCGTGGATGTTGAGTTCGGCGCAGACGGCGAAGATGGTCTTCAGGTTACGTTCGTTCATGAACGAGTAGTCGCGGGGCGAGATGGAGACCAATGTTTGGTTGTCCTTGACGATATAAGAGGGGATGCTCTCATCGTTTTTCCTATGACCTCCGTCGATGATCGAAGGCTCGTGGTCGGGGTGGAGGAACGACTGTACCTTGAGTGTTATTCCCTTGTTTTGCAGCGGCTTGATGGTCTTTGGGTGGATGATGGTGGCACCGTAGAAAGCTAATTCGATGGCTTCGGAGTAGGGGATATGCGGTAGTTGAACCGTGTTGGCAAAACGTTTCGGGTCCGCGTTGAGTAGGCCGTCCACGTCCTTCCAGATGGTGACCTCCTCGGCATCGAGGCAGTTGGCGAAGATGGCCGCGGTGAAGTCGGAACCTTCGCGCCCGAGGGTGACGCTGTGCTTTCCGCCAGCCGTGCCGCCGATGAAGCCTTGCGTCAGGCATACGATACCCCGAATATGCTCATTATTCAACTTGCTGATTCTGAGTCTTGTCTCATTCCAATCAGGGTTGGCGGAGCGGTAGTGGGTATCATCCTCGGCGATGACGTATTTTCGAGCATCGAGCCAGCGTGTGGGGATGTCGCGCTTGCTGAGGTATTCGTGAATGATGCTGGTCGAAATGAGTTCGCCGTAGCACACGGTTTGGTCGTATTGGTAGTCGTAGGGCGTGTCGGTCTTTTGTAGTTTCTCCCAAAGCTCGATGAAGAGACCAGCGATATTCTCGTCAAATCTCGGGTCGGTGTTGCCATCGAACAGCCCCTGGATGATGCCGTCGTGGTAGGCGACGACCTCATGAAGGGCCTCCATGCCGAGATTGCCGTCGTGTTCACGAAAGTTGGCCAATGCTTTTTCGAGGGCGTTTGTCGTTTTGCCCATGGCGGAAACCACGAGCAGAATGTCCTCATTCTTATGTTGACTCACAATGTCAGCCAAATTGCGCACGGCATCGGCATCCTTCACCGACGCACCACCGAATTTATAGATTTTTTTGATCATGGTCACTTGAAATTCAATCGATCTCCATCATGTCAAAGTACATCAGCCTAGTATATTCGTCTTCGTCTTTTTTAGTCAATTCCTTGAAACCATTCCATTGGTAAAATGGAATGGCGGAAATGTACGCGTCGACAGTGATGAAACGGAATGCAGAATAGTTTTGGTTTGTGTTGAGCAAAACCTTAATCATTGTCATCAGTTCAGATCCAAGACGTTGGCCTCTGTAATTGGTTGAAACAGCAAAACGACCAATTTTGATGGAAGGGTAACTGCGAAAACGTTTGCTTTCGGGAAAACTGTCTTTGATTTTTTTCCAACGGCTGTTGGTGATTTCCAATCGGCTGATTTTATCGTTGAGAAGATAGAAATATGCGGCTATTCGGCCTTCATCTTCCAAAATAAATGTGTTGGCAACTCGCTTTTCGAGAAACGGTTTGGCGTCTTCAAAAAGGAAATCGTTCAAATCGCTGTCGCCGCAGTCAAAATCGGTTAGCGGATATTCTTGGTTGAGGCGTACTAATTTCATGATTTAAAGGCAGACAGCAATTTTTTTAATGATGGCATCAAACTCTTCCAACAGTTTTATGCGGTTGGCAGCTCGGGTTTCTTCGCTCATACTATCCACTCTTTCCATTTCTTCCACGAAGGCTTCTGCATCTTCACCCGTCAGGATGGGCGTTTCTTTAATTGGTCTTGCCATGGTCTATTCCTTTCTTACTTTTCTGTCTGCAAAAATACTATAAATCTGCCAAAAAAGCATAAATACTGCACTTTTTTCTCTTGTCTGTCCATTATTTTTCTACCTTTTCCTCCAAATAAACCCACAAAACCCACAGCCGACGAAAGTATAAAAGACTAACACATAGACATACACAGAGCTGACGCTCTTATTCTCCTGCACTAAATCTGGTAAATTAATGAATGGTGTGACGCAGAAAATCGTGGTGGAATAACCAAGTTGGTTTGTAGGGCTGTCACACCGTGGCAGCCGATACAACGAAACGACAAAGCGGCTGCTGTGTTACGACAGTACTACAAATCTTCCTACTGAAATCAAACAGCAGGATGATTTTTTCTATACCCATACCGCAATATTTTTATTAAATAGGAGTTATTCAACCTGAATAACGACTATTTTTGCACGCTTTTTGACGGAGGCGGCGCGAAATGAAAATGCGACTTGTTGACAGGGTTTTGTCTCGTGTCTCGCGTCCCGAGGTCCCGCGTCAACAAACAACAATTGACTACGTCGAATTATCATTTCAACGATTAAATAAACAACAATTCAACATACAATGATAGAAACTGACATTCGTGAACTGAACGAAAAAATCCAACGTGAGAGTCAATTCCTCGACCTCATCAACCTCGAAATGAACAAGGTCATCGTCGGACAGAAACAGATGACGGAACGCCTGCTGATAGGTCTGCTGGCTAACGGTCACATCCTTCTCGAAGGTGTGCCGGGTTTGGCCAAGACCTTGGCCATCAAGTCGATGGCTAGTGCCATCGATGCCGACTTTGCCCGTATCCAATTCACTCCCGACCTGTTGCCTGCCGACCTTATCGGTACGTTGATTTACAGCCAGAAGAAAGAGGAGTTTGTGGTGCGTCGTGGTCCCATCTTCGCCAACTTCGTCCTGGCAGATGAAATCAACCGTTCTCCTGCTAAGGTGCAGAGTGCATTGCTTGAAGCTATGCAGGAGCATCAGGTGACCATTGGCGATGAGACCTTCAAGTTGCCAGATCCTTTCCTCGTTATGGCTACCCAGAATCCCATCGAGCAGGAAGGTACCTATCCGCTGCCCGAGGCCCAGGTGGACCGTTTTATGCTGAAGGTGATCATTAACTATCCTAAGAAAGAGGAAGAGAAACTGATTCTGCGTCAGAATATTGCCAACGCTGGTGCCAAGATCAATCCCGTGGTGAAGCCCGAAGACATCATCCGAGCCCGTGAGGTGTGCCGCGAGATTTATCTTGACGAGAAGATTGAAAACTATATTACTGACATTGTTTTCGCTTCGCGTTTCCCGAGCGACTACAAGTTGAAGAAGTTTGCTAATATGATTAGCTACGGGGGCTCGCCGCGTGCCACCATCAACCTGGCATTGGCTGCCAAAGCCTACGCTTTCATTAAGCACCGTGGCTATGTCATCCCCGAAGACATCCGCGCCGTGGCCCCCGATGTGTTGCGTCACCGTATCGGCCTGACCTACGAGGCTGAAGCCGAAAATATTACCACCGAAGAAATCATTAACGAAATATTAAATACCATCGAGGTGCCGTAATTGGTTGTAGGGCTGTCATACTGTGGCAGCCGAGCATTAGTAGGGCTGTCACACCGTGGCAGCCGTATATCCGATTGATTTATCAATGGTTAACCAATGGAATCAACAGAAATATTCAAAAAAGTCCGCAAAATCGAAATCAAGACGCGAGGCCTCTCGAACCACATCTTCTCGGGACAGTACCACAGCGCCTTCAAGGGTCGTGGTATGACCTTCAGCGAGGTGCGCGAGTATGAGTACGGCGACGACATCCGCAACATCGACTGGAACGTCACCGCCCGCTTCAACAAGCCTTTCGTCAAGATCTTCGAGGAAGAGCGTGAGATGACGGTGATGCTGCTCATCGACGTGTCGGGTTCCAACGACTTCGGCTCCCAGAGCCAGTCGAAGCGTGACCTGACTGCCGAATTGGCAGCTGTCTTGGCGTTTTCTGCCATCCAGAACAACGATAAGGTGGGTGTGATTTTCTTTAGCAGCAAAATCGAGAAGTTCATCCCGCCCAAGAAGGGCAGCTCGCACATTCTGCGCATCATCCGCGAGATCGTCGACTTCAAGCCGACGGAACGTGGTACCGATATTGGCGAGGGCTTGCGCTTCCTGACCTCGGCTATCAAGCGTCGCACTACCGCCTTCCTCATCTCCGACTTTATGACAGACAAGAGTTTCGAGAAAGAGATGCAGATTGCCGCCAACAAGCACGACCTCGTTGCTTTGCGCATCACCGACAGACGAGAGATGGATATACCCAAGGTGGGCTTGGTGAAATTCCACGATTCGGAGACAGGTAAGGAACGCTGGGTTGACACTTCAAGCCGTGCTTGGCACGATGCCTATCTGCAGATGATTCAGCACAAATCGGCAGAGTTGAATCGTGACTTTACAAAACATGGTATCGACAACTCATTGATTTATACCAATGAAGACTATGTGAAACCTTTGATGCAACTCTTCAAGAAAAGGGAGGCAAGAAGATGAAGAAATGTATTTTGTTTGTGTTGACCCTATTGTTTCGGGTTGTAGTGACGCAATGCTACGCGTCTCCACAAATTCAAATAGGGGATACCTCACCCCAAAGTGTGGCGGTAGAAGGCAAGGTCAACGACACGAAAGTGCAAGTAGGCAAGCCTTTTACGCTCGATTTGAGCCTCAAGGTGCCCTACGGCTGGTTTGTGGAATGGAACGACTTTGCCACCGACACGCTTTCGGAGCAGCTCGACATCATCAAGCGCAGCGAGGTGGAACGCACTGCTGATGCGGATAGCAATGTCATTGTGAAGCAACAGTTGACTTTGATGACTTTTGACACGGGTCAAATCCAAGTGCCGCCTGTCGCTTTGACTTATGCTAAGTCGTTCGACGACCCTGACCGCCTGAAAGCCTATACGGATCCAATCAATCTCTATTCGACCACCATTGCCGTTGACACCACTATGGCATACAAACCCATAGTGGAGCCATTGGCGGCACCGGTTCAGATGAAGGAAGTATATCCTTGGTTGCTCGGCGTGCTGCTTTTGGCTTTGGCCGTCTTTGGCATTTGGTATTGGCGCAAGCACCACAAAACCAAGGTGGATGCTGATGGAAACATCATTAAGGGTCCTGTCATTCCACCTTATGACAAAGCAGTGGGCGATTTGGAAAACCTGCGCCAGCGGAAACTCTGGCAGTCAGGCAAAGTGAAGGAGTATTTTTCTACCTTGACAGATATCGCCCGCGAGTACATCGAAGGCCAGTTTGGCGTGAATGCCGTTGAGATGACTACCGACGACATCATGGAAGAAGTCAAGTCACTCCATTTCTCGCAAGATACATACAACAAGTTGAAAGAGACTATGGAAGTTGCCGATTTGGTGAAGTTTGCCAAGTATTCGAGTTCCAATTTGGAAAGCGAAAACGCGATGAGCAGCATGACAGAATTCGTCAACGAGAGCTATGCACAATATCAGAAACGCAAGGCTGAAGAAGAAGCGAGGCTTGCCGAGATGAAGAAGCAGAAACAAGAAGGACCCGCAGTAAAGGAGGAGGTGAAAAATGTTTGAAAACATTGAATTTGCGAATCCTAAACTATTGTGGCTCTTGTTGTTGGTTCCGTTTACCATTGTTTGGTATGTCCTGCGCCACAAGAAACAGGAGGCTTCGGTACGTTTTTCCGATTTGAATGGCTTTACTAAGTTGCCTAAAACTTGGAAAGCTTATATTCGACACTTGCTTTTCGCTTTCAAGTTGGCAGCTTTGGCGTTGCTCATCGTGGCTTTGGCACGTCCGCAAAGCTCTTCGAGCAACTCCACATCGAACATCGAAGGCATTGACATTGTGATGGCTATGGATGTCTCGGGCTCTATGTTGGCTCGCGACCTTAAGCCTGATCGCTTGACAGCTGCCAAGAATGTCGCTTCTGACTTTGTAAAAGGCCGTCCAGGCGACCGAATGGGTTTAGTCATCTTCTCTGGCGAGACCTTTACGCAAGTGCCTCTGACTACAGACCATGGCGTGATGCTCAATATGTTGGCCGAAATGAAAAATGGTCTTATCGAAGATGGTACTGCTATTGGCGATGGTCTGGCCACTGCCATCAGTCGACTTAAGGATAGTGAAGCCATTTCGAAAGTGATTATTTTGCTCACCGATGGTATGAACAATGCTGGTTCTGTTGACCCCTATACTGCCGCCGAGATTGCTAAGCTGTATGGTATCCGTGTCTATACAATTGGCGTGGGTACTTATGGCACGGCACCTTATCCTGCCAAGACTCCCTTCGGTAATACAGTTATGCAACAAATCAAGGTTGAAATCGACGAGAAACTATTAACCACCATAGCTAATTCGACGGGAGGCAAATACTTCCGTGCCAACAACAACAAGAAGTTGGACGATATCTATCAAGAAATCGACAAGTTGGAACGTTCCAAAATTGAGGTGACTGAGTTCCGCCGACTTCATGAGGAGTTCTATCCATTAGTGGCCTTGGCTTTGGCTTGTTTGTTGCTTGAATTCCTTTTACGCAAAACCATTTTCAGAACGTTAACGGACTAAGACCATGGAAAACGTATTACGATTTGAACATCCCGAATACCTCTACTGGTTGATAGTCATTCTGGTATTGGTTATCTTCTATATTCTGTTCCGCATTGGGCAGAAGCGGCGTTTTGAACGTTTCGCCCATATTGAAATGCGAGAAAACTTGGTGCCGAGTTATTCCAATCGACGCTCCAATTTCAAATTTGTCATTTTCTTATTGATGTTGTCTTGTCTTGTCTTAGCTTTGGCTAACTTACAGAGTGGCAGTAAGATGGAAGAAGTGAAACGTGAAGGAATAGACCTCTATCTGGCAGTAGACGTTTCCAATTCTATGAATGCCGAGGATATTGTACCAAGCCGAATGGAACGCTCAAAGCAAGCCATCAACAAGCTTATCAACGATATGCGCGGCGACCGCGTTGGAGTCATCGTCTTTGCTGACAAAGCGTTTGTGCAGTTGCCTATCACTACAGACTATTCGGCGGCGAAGATGTTCCTCTCGACAGTAAATACAAGCTTGGTGGCTTCGCAAGGAACTGCTATTGCAGAGGCCATCAATCTGGCACTTAAGTCGTTTCCTGATGAAACTCATAGTCGTGCCATCGTCATTATTTCTGACGGTGAGGACCATGAAAACGATGCTGCCATAAAAGCTGCGCAAGAGGCAGCCAAGCAAGGAGTGCACATCTATACCATCGGTATGGGTTTGGCTGACGGCGCTCCAATTCCAGAATACAACCAATATGGTCATCAGACGGGTTACCGCAAGGATAAAAACGGTAATACCATCATTACTCGTTTGGATGAGCAGATGTTGCAAAAGATTGCTGTTGCGGGCAACGGCATCTATGTGCGAGCCAGCAATTCCAATGTTGGCTTGGAGAAGATTTATGACGACATCAACAAGCTCGATAGGACTGAAATTGAGGCTAAAGTATTTACCGATTACGAGGACCAGTTCCAGTGGTTTGTGGCTATCGCCATCGTCCTTTTACTGATAGAGATTTTCTTTTCCTCAGGTAAAAAAGCTTGGGAAAGGAAGTTTAATATTTTTGAGAAGAGATGAATAGAATCATTCAATATTTGATAATCATTGTTTTCCTTTCGCCTGCGTTGGTGTGTTCGGCTCAGAGCGACGAAAAGGCCATCCGAAAGGGTAACCGAAATTACAAGAATGGCAATTACGAACAAGCTATTAGTAATTATCGGAAAGCATTGGAAATTAGGCCAAACAATGCGAAAGCCCAGTTTAATTTGGGTGATGTATACTATGCCAAACAATCTTATGACACGGCTTACTCAGAGTTTCAAAAAGTGCTGGATCTTTCGCCCGATGTCAAGCTGAAGTCGAATGCACTTTTTAATATGGGCAATTGTCTTCTTGTGCAGGGCAAATTCTATGATGCCTTTAATATATATAAAGTGTCGCTGAAGATGAATCCCGAGAACGAAAATGCCTTGTATAACCTTGAGTATTGCCGGGCTCATCTAGTCAAAAGTAAGATTTGGGTGGTGCAACCTGAACACGGAAAGGTAGAAGCCAAGGAAAAAGAAGCGTTCAACGGTCAACACGTCACTTTATCGGCTCAGCCTGACGAGAACTATGCTTTGTCGCAATTTGTAGTGGTTCGGGCAGATAATCAGGAAGAGACGGTACAGGTAAATGGTAGCGGTTTCATTATGCCCAAGTTTAATGTGATGGTTTCGGCAGAGTTTAAAGAGGCGCATAAGATTGAGATTGAGAAAAATATCAAACATGGTACTGTACGTGCCGACCGTTCTAGAGCCATTGAAGGGCAGCAGGTTAAGTTGTCTGGAATTGGCGAGGATGGCTTTGTTGTGGATAAGTTTATGGTCTATAGAACTGGCAACCGGAATGACACTGTGCCTGTAAATGATACAGTATTCCAAATGCCAGACTTTGATGTGACGGTAACGGCTGCCTTCCGTACCGCGCTGAAGGTCAGCGTTGATAGTGTGGATTATGGAAGGATTATGGTGACAGATAGTTTGGTCAAACCTGGCGATAACATTGCAATCATTGTGAAACCTGACAAAGGCTATCAGTTGGGTGACCTGCGAGTGGTAAGCGACAAGGATGCCTCAGATTCGGCACCTGTTTCTGATGATAACGTTTTCCAGATGCTCGATACCGACGTGACCGTTAAAGCCAACTTCGTGGAAGCAACAGATTATTACAAGGTGTCTGCTGACACTACTCTAAAAGAAGGTCATGTACTCATCGACCAATCGGAAGCTACGCCTCGTGAGACGGTCACATTGCGTAACGCACCAGAGCCTGGCTATCAATTTAAGGAGTATGTCATTCATCAGGTGGGCGACACTGCTGTGAAGGTACAACCTTTGGGTAATTTTTTCACTATGCCTGACTTTGATGTGGAAGTTTCTGCCATTTTTGAGAAGAGCGAGGGCGACAATCAGCAGCAACAGCAGCAGGATCAAGAGCAGCAACAAGACCAACAAGACCAAGAGCAACAACAGAATCAACAACAGAATCAAGACCAGCAACAACAACAAAACCAACAACAACAGAACCAACAAATGTCGAAGGAAGATGCCCAGCGGATGCTCGATGCGCTTGAGAACCAAGAAAAGAAAACGATGGAAAAAGTGAATGAACAGAAAGTAAGGCAACAACCCAAAAAGAAAAGCGACAAAGATTGGTAGGACGCAATGCTTGTGCCTGAGCCCCTAGGGGCGACTGATTGTTGCAAGTGATGTAATTCTATGTTATTATGAAAATGAAAATATGTAATTTTGCATTGTGAAAATAACGAATCAATGAAGAAAGTATTCAGGATATTATTATTCATCGTATATGTTGCACCCATAACTTTATGGGGGCAAGACGACCCAACCTTGACCGTCTCTGCCAAGAAACAAGTTATGGTTGGCGAGCGTTTCCAAGTAGTTTTTGAAGCCAATGCTGAAGGCAAGAATTTCCAAGCGCCTTCGTTCAATGGTTTTACCGTGCTGGGTGGCCCTTTCACTTCATCGAGTTCGAGTTTCTCGATGGTCAATGGTTCAATGTCGCATACAGTCAAATGCTCCTACACCTTTGCCTTGCAGGCTAATCAGGAGGGCACCTTCCATGTGGGTTCTGCCTCGCTGAACGTAAAGGGACATGTGATTAGTAGTGAGCCATTCGATATCAAGGTGGTGCCTGACGATGGCAGCCATACGGCTCCATCGGGTGGAAGTACAACTTCGAGCCAAGTCCAGTCGCAACAAAACACAAATGACCCACAAGTAAGTGGCAAGGATTTGTTTCTCAGGGTGGTACCTTCTAAAAAATCAGTGTATGTCGGCGAACAGATTGTTTTGACTTATAAGCTTTACACCAAGGTACCAGTGTCGTCGGTCTCTCTTTCCAAGATGCCTTCCTATGCGGGTTTCTGGACAAAAGATATCTCCGACAATAGTGGGACATTGAGGCAGTCGAGCGAATACATCAATGGCATTGAATATACATCGGCAGAAGTCAGTAAGGTCATAATTGTGCCTCAGCGTTCGGGCAAATTTACCCTTGATCCGATGTCGTTAGAATGCATTGCGCAAATTCGCACCGAGCGCAGCAACAGTCGCAGTATGGATCCTTTCGAGGCTTTCTTCAACGACCCTTTCTTTAACCGTAATATTGTCAATGTAAAAAAAGAGCTTTCATCGCAATCGATAGGTGTTGAGGTCAAAAGCCTCCCCGAAAACGGCAAACCGGATTCATTTGCGGGTGCTGTGGGCAACTATAACTTCAAGTCGGACATCGACAAAACGGAACTGAGTGCTAATGAGGCTGTCACCATCACCTTGACCGTATCAGGTACGGGCAATGTGGAGTTGCTTCAAATGCCGACTCCCGTTTTCCCACCTGATTTTGAAGTGTATGACCCCAAAATAACCACATCGACCGATGTGGGTTCACAAGGACTGTCTGGAACTAAAAAAGCTGAGTATTTAGTGATACCTCGTCGAGCAGGCAATTTCACCATTCCTGCTGTAGAGTTCTCTTTTTATAATTCTTCTAACGAAAGTTATCAAACAATTTCATCGCAACCGTATGAAATCAAGGTGGAAAAAGGGACTGGTTCAGAGGATGGAGGAAGCATTTATGCTTCCAATCAGGAGGATATCAAGTATTTGGGCAGCGATATCCGACACATTATGACAGGCGATGCACACTTGAAACCTATGCATACGGTATTCTTTGGTTCGGCAGCTTATTTTGTGGCACTACTTGTCTTATTGGTGCTCTTCGTTATCTTGTTGCTTGTCTTGAAGAAACGTGAACAGTTGGCTCAAAATACGGCAGCCAATCGAAACCGTAAGGCTGATAAGGTGGCACGTGCTCGCCTAAAGAACGCCTACCAATATTTGAAAGCCAAGGATCAGGAGAAATTCTATGTGGAGATGTCACAGGCTTTGTGGGGTTACATTGCGGACAAGTTGGGCATCGAACGCTCCAGGCTCTCGATTGATACCGTGAATGAAACTATGAAAGGCAAGGGTGTCCCTGATGAACTGACACAGCAGTTTGTTGACACGCTCAATAATTGTGAGTTTGCCCGTTTTGCCCCAAGCAGTGCTGAGGAAAAGATGGACGACCTTTACCAACAAGGTATTGACGTGATATCAAAAGCGGAAAAAGTTTTGTAGACAATGAAAGGAAAACTAATATGAAACGATACACCTTATTATTAATATTTGCACTTTTCTCCCTTATTGGTAAGACGCAGGAATCCATAGGCAATTGGTTTGAACAAGCCAATGCGGCATACAATATGGGCAACTATGACTCGGCAAAGATTGTTTATGAGAAGATTTTGGCTTCTGAGGTGGAGTCAGTGCCGCTCTATTTTAATTTGGGCAACACGTATTACAAAATGCGTGAGTATCCGATGGCAATCTATTATTATGAGAGAGCATTAAAACTTGATCCTTCAAATGAAGAAGTACAAACCAATCTTGCTATTGCCAATCATGCTATTGTTGACAAGATTGAGCCTGTACCCCAGTCATTTATTGTCAGAGGTTGGCGCAATGTTCGGGCTTCGTTTTCTGGCGACCAATGGGCTTGGTGCTCCATCGCTACTTTTGCTTTATTGCTGGTTTCATTGTTTTTATTCCTTCGTTCGCGTAAGATTGGGATGAGGAAGTTGGGCTTCTTTGCGGGGATTGTATTTCTATTGGCATTTGCATTGTCAGTTGTCTTTGCTGCCCAGCTGAAAAATGCCTCGAAAACCCAAGACCAAGCCATCATTATGGCACCTACGGTGACTGTGAAAAGTTCCCCCAATAATGCTAGTGTCGACCTATTTGTGTTGCATGAAGGCACCAAGGTGACTGTGTTGGAATCCTCGAATGGATGGAATAAGGTACGGATTGCAAATGGAAGCGTAGGATGGCTTGAAGTGGATAAAATGCTTTCTTTCTGAGCATTTAGGGGGTATGGAATGAATTTTTTTGAGAAAAAATGATTTTTTTTTCCTCAAAATGTATTTTCTTTGAAAGAATGTCCTATATTTGCAGACCATATTAAAGTGAAAAAGTGTCAAAACGTATGTTAAATAGAGGATTAATTAAAATTTCGTAATATGAAAAAGAGATTTTTACCTTTCAGTTTACTTTTGGTAATCATGATTTTAGGTCAGTCAGTTATTGCTGACCAGGGCGGTCACTATGTGCCGCGTACGCAACCTACAATGAATGCAGAGAGCTTTATGGGTAGCCTCCGTGCTAACCAAAAGACGGGCTTGATTGACCCTGCTGATATGCTCAAGGCTCTACAGGCTCCAGCAACAAGAAACCATGCTGACGATCCGCTTTATTGGATCAGTATGGGTCCTGACAACATGGGTGGTCAGACTACAGCTGTCTTGTATGACAACCAATCAAACGTTGTTTACATCGGCTCCAAAGGTGGTGGTGTCTATAAGACCTATAACCACGGCATCACTTGGCATCAGGTGGGTGGCCTCAATTTAATGGTCAGCTGTATGGTACAGGATGCCGACGGAGTGATTTATGTTGGTACTGGCGATGGTAACAATGGTGTCGCTTTCAATGGTCTTGACCAACAAGGCTATGAGAATAGTTTTGTAGGTACTGGTCTTTACACCCTCACTAATGATTCACTTAATCTGCTTAAAGCTCCATCAGCAGATGAATGGCTTTTTATCAATGATCTCGCCATTGCTGGCAATCAACTTTTGGCAGCCACCAACGAAGGCTTGATGTGTTCAAACGATAAGGGTCACAACTGGATTAATGTTATTGAAGGCAAATCCGTTTCGGTGAAGGTAGCAGCTGACAACACTATTGTAGCAGTAGTTGAGAATCAGGTTTACATTGGAAAAGATGTAGACCATATGGTTTGCCACTCTGGCACTTCCAATACGCTGGAAGGTGATAGCCTTCTTCCCCAACCCGCTGGTTTGGTTGACATCGCCATCGCTCCTACGAACAATGATGTGATTTATGTGGCAGGCATCGATGGTAGCGGTAACCACACTGGAGTTTTTGTTTCTGAAGACAAGGGAGAAACTTGGGCAGTAGCATTCCCCAGTGTGACTTCCCAGCAAGGGCATACTCTTTATAATGGTTTCGGCCTTTACAACCACGGCCTCATTGTTGATCCAGCAAATGAAGGCATCCTCTATGTGTTAGGCTACAACCTTTGGTCCTTACAAAAACCCGAAAATGGTGGTTTTTATCTTGCCAACCAAATCAACACGGATTCTTATATCTATTATTCTGACTATCTCCATGTTGGTATCCATACTATGGTGTTCAATCCGAATAATAATCAGGAGTGTTACATCGGTACTGATGGCGGTGTTTATAAAGCCACAGGTAGATTTATCTTCAGTAACTGTAATCGCAACTATATTACCACACGTATGTTCAATGTGGCAATGTCAGGTAAGGACACTCGCATTCTTGCCGCAGGCCTTGATCACGGTACTGTGCTAATTGAAGGCGATGAAAACTCAAATACAATCAGTAGCGGCTTGTGGATTAATCCTTCGGGCAGCAATATGGGTCTTTTCAATGACGATTCACACGCTGGTCCTTGCGCAATTTCCGTCTTGAACCCCAATACATTCTTTGTTACTTCTAAAAGCGGTAGCTTGAATCGTACTGAGACTGCTGGCGAAGACTGGGTGTCAACTAACTTCACTTCTAGTTCTTTGGGTTTGAGCACTACTTCATTCCGCCTGCCCATCCTTCTCTATGAAAACTACAACAATCAATTGAATCCTGAAACGGCTTGGTATTTCAACGAGACTGATGAAACCCAAGAGAGTGGAACCGATGTTTTAGTGTTGGGTGCCAACAAATTCCCCTTCCACTATACGCTTACAGCTCCATTAGCTGCGGGTGACTCCATTGAAGTACATGACCCTGTCACTGCAACATTTTTTGTTGCCTTTACCGATAATCTCAGTATGACTCGTACACCTCTTCAGTTTGATGTGGAAGCTGAATGGTTCAAAGTTGCCGATAAACCCCATACAGGTTTCATCGGAGATCCTCTCAGTATGGCTATTACTGCCGATGGCGATAATATGTTCGTTGGTATGAAGAACGGTAGATTCTACCGCGTTTCTGGCCTCAACACCGTAATGGATGCCACATCTGGATCCATCACCGATTCTCTCTTTGCTGTTACAACAACTGAAATTGTTCTGCCTATCGATGGACAATGCATCACTTCGGTTAGTGTCGATCCTCGCAACAATAATAGAGTGATTGTTACCTGCGGTAACTATGGCAATGATGCCTATGTGTTCTATTCCAATAACGCAATGGCTGATGAACCTACCTTTGTCAGCAAGCAAGCCAATCTGCCTAAGATGCCGGTTTACTCTTCTTTGATTGATATGGAAAAAGGTCATGTGATTTTGGGTACTGAACGCGGTATCTACAGAACCAACAATATCGACAATCCGGAATGGAACTACGATGGTACAGCTATGGGTGAAGTGCCAGTTATGGAACTGAAACAACAGATTCTCTTCCACGAAAATGAACAAATTATTAATGTAACTGAGGAAGGCGAATTTGTGAAGGATTATCCTGGCGTTTACAACACGGGTATCATTTATGCCGCCACTTATGGTAAGGGTGTGTTCCGCTGCGAGAACTACAAGAAGGACTTTGATGATGTTCCAGAAAATGCAATCGTTGACAATGTTAACGTGAGTATGTATCCTAATCCGGTCAGCAGTCAAGCTACCCTCAGCTTCGACCTTAAGGAAAGCTGCAACGTCAGCTACCAAGTTTTCGATATGACAGGTCGTATGGTGATGAACCAAGGTTTGGGCCGCTTTGCCGAAGGTGAGCATCAAGTGAGTATTAATGCAGAAAGCCTCAGTGCTGGTTCCTACATCCTGCGTCTTAACCAGGGCGTTCGCAATGCCAGTGTGAAATTCACGGTGTATTAATGGTATTGTAGAGACGCAATGCTTTGTGTCTCAAACGAAGAATCAAAAATTAGAAAGACAATCTGCAAAGATTGTCTTTCTTTTTGTATATTTGCGGGGTCATAATTGTAAAATGAATAGTAAGAAGATCAATAAAGTCCTGATTGCCAATCGTGGCGAGATAGCAGTTCGTGTCATAAAAACCTTGCGTAGATTGCATATAGCCTCGGTTGCGGTCTTTGCCGACAACGATGCCAATGCCTTACATCGTCGTATGGCCGATGAAGCTTGTCCTTTGGGTAGCGGCACTTTGAAAGACACCTATCTTAATGTCCGCAAAATCATTGATGCAGCTCTTGATGCAGGAGCAGATGCCATTCATCCAGGGTATGGCTTTCTTTCGGAAAGTCCTGAACTAGTTGAGGCATGTGAGGCCAATAATTTGATTTTCATTGGACCTGATGCCCAATCTATGCGGATGATGGGCAATAAGATTGAAGCGAGAAAGATGGCCATCCAATATGGTATCCCCGTCACCTTCGGAATGATGGGTGGCCAAGACGAAATCTTCCAAGTGGCCGACACTTTGCCATATCCTGTTTTAATCAAGGCGGCGGCAGGTGGAGGTGGCAAAGGGATGCATATTGTTTGGGAAAAGGAGAATCTGAAACAAGAGATGGAACGTGCCTCACGAGAAGCGGAAAAATATTTCGGAGACGGCACGGTGTTTATTGAGCAATATATCGAGAGTCCGCGACATATCGAAGTGCAGGTTTTGGCTGACCATTTCGGTAATGTCATTCATTTGCATGAGCGCGAATGCACCATACAACGTCGTTACCAGAAAATCATTGAGGAATCACCTTCACCAACACTGACGGAGGAAAAACGTCAACAGATTTGTGAAACTGCTGTTAAGTTGTGCAAAGCCATTGGCTACCGTAACGCAGGTACAGTAGAATTCCTTGTTGATAAGAACTTGAATTTCTATTTCTTGGAGATGAACACCCGCATTCAGGTAGAACATCCTGTCACGGAGATGCGTACGGGTATCGACATTGTGGAAGAACAGATTCGCATTGCGAGAGGGAAGGAGATGGGCTGGACGCAAGAGGTTATCCAACCTCAAGGTCATGCCATAGAGTTGCGTATCTATGCCGAGGATCCTGCTAATGGCTTCCTGCCCACTCCAGGCAAGGTGACGGCTTATCATGAACCACAGGTGCGTGGTGCAAGGGTGGATAGTAGCATTGATGGAAACTGCTCAATTTCCGAGGCATACGATCCAATGATTGCCAAACTAAGCTGTCACGGGAAAAATCGTCAGAGTGCCATTGAGACTGCACTTCATGCATTGAAAGAGTTCATAATCCAAGGACTTACGACCAACAAAGCCTATCTTTGGGAGGTGATAAAAAATGAGGATTTTATTGAAAACAAGATAGATACCTCCTTCTGTGCAACCCATCAAGAGACTTTGATTCAGGCTTTGGAAGAGAGTCGAAATGCCCAGAATGTCAATGATATAGTGGTCGCTTTCCTAATGTACGATTTCTGCAAGAAGCAGGTTGAACAGCTCCCAAAGAACGTTTGGGAGGAAATTGGCTATTGGCGTTACCATATGCAATTGACTGTTGATGTGGAAGGTAAAAAGATTCCTGTCAGCATTAACGCTGCTGAAGCAGGTAAGATTATGGGAACGGTAGGGGAAATGCCTTTTTCGGTAGAATTTATCCAATATCAGCATAATCAGCTGAAAATCATGCTCAATGGCCGAACAGAAATAGTCTATTGCTCTGTTAATGACGAACAAAGGACGATTGTCAATTTCCATGGTCTCAATTTCACTTGCTTTCGTACCGACCAATTGAATGATACTATGGACTATGCCTGCAAGGAGTCTGTGAATGATAAATCCCGTTTGGTGTCGCCCATGCCTGGCAAAGTGGTGAAAATCAATGTCAAGGAAGGCAATGAAGTGAATGAAGGTATGATTATGATGGTTGTGGAAGCCATGAAGATGGAGAATAACATCGTTGCTGCCGGAAAGGCCAAAGTGAAGCGAGTTTTTGTTGAGGAGGGCCAGATGGTGGATAATAAAATGCAGTTAATAGAGTTGGAATAATAATAAAGCTATCAGCTGTCAGCTTTGATGTCACCAAGCTGAGAGTTTTTTGTTGATTGCTGAAAGCTAACAAATTAAATACTATGAATTTCGATCTCACTAAAGAACAGGAAGCCCTCCGCCAGCGTGTGCGCGACTTCGCCGAACAGGAAGTGAAACCCGTTGCCCGCCAAAACGATGAAGACCAGCATTTCGATGTGGGCTTGACCCTCAAGATGGCTGAACTTGGTCTATTGGGTATGACCGTCCCGAAAGAATATGGAGGTCAAGGACTTGACAACTTGAGCTATATCCTTGCTGTGGAGGAACTCGCCCGCGTGGATGGCTCCACTGCTGCCACCATTGCTGCCGACAACTCTTTGGGCATCGGTCCTATCAAGGACTATGGTACGGAAGAGCAAAAGCGCAAATACCTGCCACAACTTTGCAAAGACCGTCTTTGGGGCTTCGGCCTCACCGAGGAAGACGCTGGTAGCGACTCACGTGGCACCAAGACTACAGCCAAGTTTGACGGCACATTTTGGCACCTCAACGGCTCCAAGATATTTATCACTAACAGCGCTACCCCAATTAGTTTGGGAACCACCGTGCAAGCGATTTCTGGTGAAAAGGACGGCAAGCCTGAGTTCACCGCCTTGTTGGTGGAGAACAAGAAGGAAGGCTTCACCCAAACACCTATGCACGACAAGATGATGTGGCGTGCTTCAAATACAGGCAAGTTGATTTTCGATGACGTACGTCTGCCAGAAGATTGCATCCTTGGTAAGCCAGGTGAAGGTTCCCATATTATGTTAGCGACTTTGGATTCGGGCCGGCTTTCGATTGCTGCAATGGGATTGGGTTGTGCTCAAGGTGCTTACGAGATGGCTTTGGCCTATTCAAAGAAGCGTGTGCAGTTTGGCAAGCCGGTGTGCAAATTCCAAGCAGTCAGCTTCAAGCTGGCCGATATGGCTATGAAGATTGAAGCAGCAAGAGGCTTGCTATATCACGCTTGTTGGTTGAAGGACCAACATCGTCCGTTCGGCAAGGAAGCCGCAATGGCCAAATTGTATTGCTCAGAAGTAGCCGCCGAGGTCTGCGACAATGCAGTTCAGGTGATGGGTGGCCACGGCTTGCTGAAGGAATTTGATATGGAGCGTTTCTATCGCGACCAGCGCATCCTGCAAATCGGCGAAGGCACCTCCGAAATCCTCCGCTTGGTGATTTCGAGGGCGATTGGATGTTGATGAAGTTTCCCTTTGGGAATGGAGGTGTTTCGTTTGTGTTATATGCGGCGGTTTGTGACGCTTACGACTTGAAAACAGGACATACCGCCGCAGCTTACACAGCAAATGTCTTTCCATTCCCGCAGGGAAACTCTACAAACGAAACAATTCTATTAATTAAATCAAATAACAATGAAAATCAAGTACTTTGCATTAGCTGTAGTGGTAACTATTGCTGTTACCGCATGTGGCAACAAGAAAGTTGAACAGCCACAAGAGCCTGTTCAAGAAAAAACTACCAATTTGTCGGACAAGTACGCTGAGTACACCCTTACGACAGACATCAGCCATCTCAGTGACAATGAGCGTGAGATGCTCAAGTTGCTCTTCGAAGCCGCTGACATCATGGATGGCCTTTTCTGGAATGAAAACTACGGTGAAAAGGAAGAGTTAATGGCTCGTATCGGTGACAATGCCGACATCAAGAAACTGGCCACCATCGCCTACGGACCTTGGGATGGCCTTGATGGCAACAAGCCTTTCGTGGAAGGCATTGGTGCAAAACCCGCTGGTGCCCAATTCTATCCCGCCGATATGACAGAGGAGGAATGGAATGCCTTCGATGACCCGAATAAGACCAGCCAATACACCATGATTGTCCGCGACGAGAATGGTGCATTGAAATGCGTGTGGTATCACGACTACTTCGCCGGACAAATTGAGAAGGCTGCTACCTTGCTCGATAAAGCCTCTGATCTGGCTGGCGACAAGGAGTTTGCCACCTATCTGAAACTCCGTGCCAAAGCCCTCCGCACCGACGATTATCTTGAGAGCGACATGCAGTGGATGGATGTCCGCAACAACAATGTGGACCTCGTGATCGGTCCCATCGAGAACTACACTGACGCTCGTTATGGTATCAAAGCCTCTCACGAAGCCTTCATTCTCATCAAGGATCAGGAGTGGACCAAACAATTGGCTCGTTATGCTGCCTTTGTGCCCGAGTTGCAGAAGCAACTGCCTGTGCCTGCTGAGTATAAAAAGGAAGTGCCTGGAAGCGATGTTGATTTGGCCGCTTACGATGTGGTTTACTATGCTGGTGACTGCAATGCCAACAGCAAGACCATTGCCATCAACCTGCCTAACGATGAACGTGTGCAGTTGCAACGTGGCACCCGCAAACTCCAGCTCAAAAACGCTATGCAGGCCAAGTTCGACAAGATTTTGGAACCCATTGCTAAGGAACTTATGACCCCAGAGTCGATGGAACACATCAAATTTGACGCTTTTTTTGCCAATGTGATGTTCCACGAGACCGCCCATGGTATGGGCATCAAGAACACTATCACGGGCAAAGGTACTGTTCGTGAGGCTCTCGGTAACCAATACAATGCTCTTGAAGAAGCTAAAGCTGATGTGTTAGGTTTATACCTCGTCACTAAGTTAGCTGAGATGGGTGAGTACACCAACACCACAATGGAAGACAACTACACTACTTTCATGGCAGGCATCTTCCGTTCGGTTCGCTTTGGTGCTGCCAGTGCCCACGGTAAGGCCAATATGCTTACCTTCAACTACTTCCAGAACGAAGGTGCTTTCGTTCGCAATGAGGAAGGTCATTATTCCATCGATTTTGACAAAATGAAAGTGGCCGTAGAAAAACTTGCAGGCGACATTTTGAAGCATCAAGGTGATGGCGACTATGAAGCCACCAAGGCTTGGATGGCCGAGATGAGTGTCATCAAGCCTGAGCTTCAGGCTGACCTTGACCGAGTGAATGCTGCTGGCATCCCTGTTGACATCTATTATAATATGGGGCCACAGGTGCTGCTGAAATAAGTGTAATACACTCCTTAATTAATAGAGACAGTGCGGTGCATTGTCTCTTTTATTTTTTTATTATAGAGCCTATTCTATGTTATCAACACCCGTTGATAAAAAAAAACGTATTTTATGTTATTTTTATCCAAATAATCCATATATTTGCCCTCGAAAAATTGTATCATTTTTGTGGTTCTGATAATTCACAATTAATTAAAAGAATATCAAACAATTAAAACGTCAAACACAATGAAGAGGAAATTTTCAATTCTTATTGCGGCCTTGCTGTTGAGCAGCCTTACATGGGCGCAAATAACAGATGTACTCGATCACGACCTTATTGGTGTTGAGGGTACCACCTATACGAGTTGGGCAGAAAAAACCAGCAATTCAGACGCTGTTTATGCTGGCAACACTGCAGGTGGCAACAATGCGATCCAGATGAGAAGTAGCAACAGCAATTCGGGTATTGTGACCACAGCTTCAGGTGGTGTTGTGACCAGCATTGCAGTAACTTGGAACGAAAACACAGCTGCCGGTCGTACGTTGAACGTTTACGGCAGCAACTCGGCTTATAGTGCTGCTACTGATTTGTACGGCAATAATGCTGGTGAACTGCTGGGCACTATTGTTTATGGAACAAGCACCGACCTTGAAATATCTGGAGAGTTCGCTTTCATTGGCATCCGTTCCAACAATGGAGCTTTGTGGCTCGACCAAGTCAGCATCACTTGGGGTGAAGGCAGTGGCGTCACCCCTCCTTCCATTACTGCTAGCGATGTTGAAATTGCTTACAATGCCACTAGTGGTGCAATTGCCTTCACTGTCAATAATCCTGTTGAAGGCGGTGTCATGACCTCTACTACCGAGGCTGAATGGCTCAACCTTGGCACAGTGGGACAAAACGCACCATTTACGTGCAGTGTGAACCAAACTGGTGCAGCCCGCGAAGGCATCGTCACCCTTACCTATACCTATGGCGAATATGCTATCCACAAGGACGTGACCGTTACGCAAGCTGGTAATCCCAATGCGCTTGACCTCATTTCCGACATTAATGCTACTGGTACTTACGCTGTGCAAGGCACCATCGTTGCAAAGAGTCAAAGAGGCTTCATCGTTGGCGACGGTACAGGGTATGTATATTATTACAATCAAAACTACGACCAAGATGCCTATGCCATCGGCGACATAGTGAAACTGTCTGGATCAGTTGTTACTTATGGCGGAGTGTTTGAATTCAACAGCCAAGCCACCGTAACCGCTGCTACCAGCTCGAACTATGTGACAGAAGATCCGACCGTGATTACCGGCGAGGAGATGGATGCCAGAGTGGCTTCCACCACACCTGCGGAACTATCAAGTTATGTTCAATATGAAGGAATTCTGACTGTTAGTGGTAACTATTATAACATCACCAATATTAATGGTGCCCAAACCGCTAAAGGTAGCATTTCCTATCCCATTGACACCGAATTTGCTTCTTTGAACGGCAAGCAGGTCAAAGTGACGGGTTATTATGTTGGTGTTTCTTCCAGTCAGTATTACAACACTATGCTGGGTACCGTTGAAGAAGTTGAAATCACCGAAGCTTCTATTAGTGTGAATCCTGCCACGGTAAATGCTTCAGTCGAAGGTGCTGAGGGCACGTTGAACGTGACCTATCTGGGCTTCACTGATGGTTATAATCCAGAGGTTACATTATGCAATGCTGAAGGTGCAGCTGCCACATATAATTGGATCGAAGTTGATATCGATGGCAACAACAATGTTGAGTATATTATTGATTCCAACGATGGCGATGCACGCACCGCTTATTTGAGGGTTTATGTCGACGATGTTTATTCCAATATGGTTACCATCAACCAAGATGCATATGTGACTCCTGCCCTCGACTATGCTACCTTGCCTTTCGAATTCAACAGCGGTAAGGCTGACATTGAAGGCACCGATGGCTTGAGCGAAGAGGGTCTTGGCAGTGATTATAATATAAATAACCATCCTACTACAATATTGAAATTTGATGGCAGTGGTGACTGGTTGCTTTTGCACTTCCTTGAAGAACCAGGTGCCCTTACCTTTGATATCAAGGGTAATAGTTTCTCAGGCGGCACCTTCACCGTTCAGACCTCTGAAGACGGCGAAACCTATACCGATTTGGTTAACTATACTGAACTAAATGCTACTGCCGATACTAAAATCTTCGACAATCTGAATGAGAATGTACGCTATATTAAGTGGGTTTATACCTCTAAAAGTCAAGGCAATGTTGGCTTGGGCAACATCCATCTGTATGAAGCGGGCGGTGGACCTGCCGTAGAAACTTACGATTTAACTATTGAACCTTTTGAAAACCTTGAAATATTCACTTTCGTTGACAATGAGCTTACCGAACCATTGGAAGGTGCCGGTACCATCCAAGTGGCTGCAGGTGACAATGTGATGCTAAGCGTTAGTGCAAATGAGGGTTATGTTCTTGAGTCACTGATGGTGGATGGTGTAGAACACGTGAATGATATTGCAGAAGATTTGACATATACCTTTGTTATGCCTAACCACAATGTCACTGTCAGTGCCACTGCCGTGGAAGACATCCCATTCGAGCCTGCCACTTATACCTTGGCCACTTCCATTGAATCGGGCAAGACCTACATCATCGTGGGCTTCCATGAGGGCGAAGCTTTCGCTATGGGCGAACAGAGGAATAACAACCGTAAAGGTGTTGCCATCAGTGTTGACGACAACACGGCCACTGTAGAAACCGCAGAGGTCCATGAATTCGTCATTACCGCTTTGGAAGAAGATGGATTTTATTCCATATTTGATGAAGGTTACCTCTATGCTGCCAGCAGCAATGGAAACCAACTGAAAACCAAAGACTCACTTGATGTGAATGGCCAATGGGAAATCAGCATAGACTCTGTTTTCTCAATTGTCGCCTCAAACAGCGAAAACCGCAATGTGATGCAGTTCAATTACAACAACAACAACCCTGCTATTTTCAACTGTTATGCTCAACCCACCCAGTCTCCTGTGTATCTCTTTGTGAAAGAGGAAACTCCCACCACAACTCTCCAGAATATAGCGTTACAGGGTGGCGCGAACTGGGTGTCGTTCAATGTTGAAATCACTCTTGACGACCTGAAGGCCGCCCTTTTGGATGCGACCGGAGGCCAGCAGGCACTCACGATTCAGTCACAGACTCAAAACGCCTCATACAATGCAAACAACCACCGTTGGACCGGAAGGTTGAACACGCTCGACCTGTCGAAGATGTACAAAGTCTCAGTGGCTTCCGCTTGCGAGATTTCGCTTGAAGGTATGCCGATTGATCCGACCCAACTCGAAATCACCATCGAGAATGGCGTGAACTGGATTGCCTTCCCGCTGAACGTGAACATGACCCCCGCAAACGCCTTCGCCGGATTTGCACTGCCAGGCGACAAGCTGCAGTCGCAGAGCAACAACGCCCAGTTCAACGGAACGAGATGGACGGGCAGATTGACTTCTATGGAGCCAGGCAAGGGCTACATCTACACTTCGGAGCAGTCTGCTACCAGGACATTGGTGTTCCCAATGGGCACACGCTAGACTTCCGTTCTTTAGCCAAAACAGACTTAGTAAGAGATAAAATTTAATCCAATCAAATTTATTACCAACAAAAATTAAACGAACTATGAAAAAGTTTTTATTGACATTGATTGCATCGATCGCATTCTGCGGATCGATCCTAGCCCAAGACG
>CAMJHP010000031.1 GCA_946405575.1 uncultured Bacteroidales bacterium
ATGTGCATGAAGCCGTAGTGGCAGCCAAGGAAGCCCAATCTGGCATCACCGTTCACTATGTCAACGAGTTGTACGACAGCGGTGAGATCATCTTGCAAGCCCGCGTCAGCTTGGACGAAAACGAAACACCCGACTCCCTGGCGGCCAAGATCCACCAACTGGAACAGGCGTATTTTCCAGTGGCGATTGATTATGTCTTAAGATCACAAAACTGACAAAACCCACAAAACAATATATTGCTATAGCGACCTGCCCAACCGGGCAGTCGCAGGAAAACGCTGGTTGGCGGTTTTCCTTACCTGACATAAAAGGTTTTAAATGTTTTGCTAGTTTTGTGATTAAACAACTATCTGTTGCTTCAGCCAAGCTGCGAAAATCGGGTCTTGGATTTCGGTTTTGCCGGGCAGCACATCAATCAAGTCGCGCTGCAACATGGCCTTGCGCAGGTTCTTGATGTTGGCCGAAGTGCCCAATTCGTACTTGTCGAGGATGGTTTTCGAGGAGAAATTCTCTACGCCATCCACCACCGCGTGAAGGAAATTGATTTGCTTGGGCGTCAGCGAATCGAGCAAGTTGCTGAACAGCAACCTCATCTGGTCGATAATGTTGGCGTGTGCCGTCACAACGATTTCAGCCGTGCAAGTGCCTTCCGTGCGCAGCCACACCTGATGCGACAGTTGCTGCACATAATAGGGATGCGCGTCTACCTTGCGGACAATATCAGAAGCCAACTCCTTGGAAATCAGTTTCTCCGTCTTCTTGAACTGGCCTATTATATAAGGTATCCAGTCCGCTTCGGCGATTTTGTCGAGAAACATGAGATCGCCGAATTTGTAGAAAGGCATTTCGTAGTTGCCGAAAATGTCGAGCAGCATATGGCGCTTGCTTCCGTATAGGCAATAGCACACCGAATTGTGCAACTGCCAGTGGGAGCGCAACTTACGCTGAAAAGCCAGCGAATCGGCGTAATTGCCCACGTTTTGGAACTCGTCGATGCAGATGACGAATTTCTTGCCTTTTTCTTCCGCGATGCGCTGCGGCAGGTCGAGGATTTCGTCCTCGGAATACTGCACTTCCTTGAAATCGAGGCCAAAAGTCACCTCATAGGCCGAACTCCCCTCGCCGAGTGAAATCTTCGGCCCGACCGAACCGATGTGCTTCTTCATCAGCGCGACCCATTCGTCCAGCTTCGAGGCCGAGGCTTGCAGCACGGCATTGACGTAAGTCTTGTAGAACTGCTCCTCGGTGCGGCAGTTGAAGATGTCGATTCGGGCGGCATAAAAGCCTTTGTCCTTCTCAAGCATCTCCAAGGTTTTGTTCACGAGTGAGGTTTTTCCCCAGCGGCGCGGCGAGATGATGGCCGTGTTCACCAGACTTTTGAAGTTGCCAAGAAGCTGGGTTGTTTCTTTCTCTCTATCGATAAAGAACTCACTTTCAGCCATTTTACCATAAACAAACGGACTTTCCATAGCGCAAATCATTAGTTTCACGCCGCAAATATAATCATTTGATTTGAAATAGAACAATTTGAAATGAAATAATTTCAAATCGTTTAATTTGAAATAGACTAGTTTGAAATCATTTGATTTGAAATTGATTGATTTGAAACCATTTTATTTCATAGCAAAGTTTTCATAGAAACTTTCACTTTGCTTGATTTTGGCAGAGTGATGGTGTTGTTTTGCGCCGAAATCAAAACAACACCGCTATGGACAAAAAGAAATCACATTACCTCGTGCATGGGCTGTTCTGGAAGGGACAAATGCACAATGCGAACTATCACGAAGCAAGGAAAGACAAGCTTTGCTGCATCAACAAAACCTTTGAGGACACCGACCTCAGCAAGGCACGTAAGGAAGCCTTTGCCTATTACCAAAGCCTGATCGATGTGCTTTACGAGGCTCTTGGCGATAGTTACACGACTGACCAACAAGCTCGTATTGACCTTCAAACCTTCCTTCACGCAGGCTGTAGCAAAGCAAAGACCCGCATCGGAAAGATGGCCTTTGACGACAACCTTTTCAATGAAATCGCCGTCTATTGGGTGAAGGGGACGGAGAAAAGGCTGATTCACGGCATTTGGTACAGGCCGAAAGAAGAACAACATCAGCTTGACGAGCAGCTTGCCTTGATGGGCAGCAACCTCATCAAAGAACACGCATACTATGAGCGCCACCATCTTCCCATTGAGGATGAAACACTTTGCGACATGACCGACCTCAACCTTGGCTTCCAATTTGTTATGCCCACGCCTTTCGATTGGGATGGCTTTGTTGAGGAAAATTTAGCCAAAGACACACAAGCAATATACCAATGCTTTCAATAAAACCAGCAACTATTAAAAACCACAGAAATGGAACGCAGAAACAGTAAACAAAAGACATTAGACAAATGGGAAATCCACTACGGAACTTTTACCATGCCACCTGAGTTTTGGACAGAATACCCACAAGTTCCGCAGCAAGTCGTCATTGTTGACGACCGCACTCACACGCATCAGCTTTGTGCAACCAAATTCAACCGGGTCTTAGGATTGAGCAAGCTTTATGACCGTTATGAACTGAGACCGGGAGACACTATCAAGTACACGCTTGATATTGACAACACAGCCTTGCACCTCACTTGCCCACGGAAACCACTATTATGGTTGAGGAGAAAGAAAGCAATCGCTTGTCTTCTTTTTGTTCTCACTTTCATCTTTTTCGGTTGCGGTGGAAACAAACGTCCTACCATGTCACCACAGACTACAGAAATCACAGGTGACCTGAGCGGATATTTCGAGGTGGTCGAGAAAGAAATCATTGCCACAGAAGGAAGGTGGTCGCTTTGGAATGTGGAGTTGAAGCGTACTGACATGCCTTTCCCATGGGATGAAGGTATGACAGTGGCAAAATTCAACGACACTTACACTGACGGTAGAGCCTACTGTAAAGTTGGATTCGGGTTGGAGACCTTTGACAAGGATGGCAACTTGGTAGACAAACGCTCAGCGACAGCCACGGGACTTCTGGGGCCATACAGCAGTAATGACATACTCGACCTTATGAAACTCCAACCAGGCGAAATCGGTATCATCCGTTGGGACACTAACCCCTACGAAGATAAAGCTAAAGACAAGCTTACTTTCAAAATCACCTCTGCTTGCGAAATCATAGAAGGCAAAGGTCAAGTAACAGCCACAAACGATTGGGATAAAGTGCTCGATGCTTACGAAAACTATGTTGACAGATACATCGCTTGTTTGAAGAGAATTGCTTCAGGCGATATGGATGCAATGACGCAATATGCAAAACTGCTGGAGAAAGCAGAGGAATTGGGTGAACAGCTGGAAAACGCTTCGGGCAGCATGACGACGAAGCAAGTGAACAGATACACGAGGATTAACAAGAAAATGCTGGAAGCAGCTGCAAACGGGTTTAACTGACATGCAAGATGAACACCAAAGAAGCATTTGAAGACCCTCGCATTGTGATGCTGGAAGAAATCATCTTGGATGAGTACGAGCATGGGAAACAAGTCGAAGCGGAAGCCATCATCAAGAATGCACTGCGTCATCGGTGGATGATACTGCGTGTGCTTATGCAGTATGACGAGGAAAGCAAAAGGCTGCTGTCGGATTTCAACGACAGGATAAAGGCAGCAGCCATTGCCCTCTTCAACAAGACGAAAGCCATCCACGAGGGCATGATGAAACTCTACGACGGCATCGGCGACCTTGAAGTTGAAGGGAAACTGAAGTTGGGATATACCTATCCAAAAGCACATCCCGTCCAGACCGAGCGGGCGGAAACGATGTGGGAAGTGATGACCCAAGGCGGCTACGACCGCATGTATTCCACAGACGGCTGCTCATGGAGCCTAAGATGGGACCAGAACGGAATCATGTCGGCGCACGAAAGCCTTGAAGGATGGCTCGGCATGGCCGACGAAAACAACAACTGGAACGAGGGCTTGGATTACGAATGGTCAAAAGACATGCACCTTGTCTATCCTTTCCACAACCTCTATGACAACCGACATTTCAGCCTCTATGACCTTGTTTATGTGAGCGAGTTTGAGTTTGAGATTTGTATTCGGTTGGATGGAGGACTTGTTATGCTGGAATAAAAAACCTTGCAACGAGCTTGTGTTTGAAAAACCTTTATATTTGCAGGGATTTAAGTAAAACAACTATTACAAGAAACAATCTCTAACACGAAAAACAGTAAAAACAACTAAATTGAATTACAATGAGTTACGAAAAATATCAAGATAACTATCCTGATGTTATTATCTCTGAAGACAAAGAGACTTTTATTCATTGCCCAAATAGCATTAGTGGAGATTTCGATTTGCCAAGTGAAATCATTCACATTGATGATTTCGCGTTCAAAGGTTGCGACCAATTAGAATCCATCGAATTACCATATAACCTATTAAGCATTGGAGAAGAGGCTTTTGCTGATTGCAGAAAACTTGAAGAAATAGTTATTCCCAAAGGCACAGTATCAATTGGAAATGCCGCTTTTATGAATTGCCACCGCCTCCACTCACTTCAAGTTCCCACAAGTGTAAAAAGCATTGGAAATGACGCATTTCTTGATTGCTGTGGATTAACTGAAATCGAATTTACAAGCGATGATATTTCCATAGGGGAAAATGTTTTTGGCTCTTGTACAGATTTATTGGAAATCTTCATTCCTAAAGGTAGCACTATAGAATTTGAAAAGAAACTACCAGGCTACAAAGAGCTTTTCATCGAAACAACCTATTCTGACCCATTGGCAATATATGATTACAACGAACCTGACGAAAGCTATTGCTCGGACAATGGAGAGTATTTCTTACATTGTTCAAGGGATGCCCGTCGTAATAATATTCCAGATGGAGTGAAAGAGATTGGTCGTGAGGCCTTTTCTGATTGTAAATACCTTAAATCCGTGTCTATACCAAAGAGCGTTGAAGTCATTCACGAAAAAGCTTTTGCAAAATGCATTGCACTAACCAAGATTGTCATTCCTGAAGGTGTTTCGATTATAAAGTATGGGGCATTTGGAGGATGCAGCAACCTCATTAGCATATCTCTACCAGAGAGCCTTACTATTGTTGAGGGTAACGCCTTTACATATTGCAATAGTTTAAAAGAAATCATTATCCCTTCTGGCACTAGAGAGAAGTTTGAGGAACTATTGCCGAAGCATCTACATGACAAACTGAAAGAAACAAAATAGATAAATCACTTTTATACAACGAAATCACTACTATGAGATTATTTGATTCATCCTTAATCAATCGGCTGATACTTTCGTCATTAATAGATAAACCTCTTCAACATAATGAAATTGTAGACACACTATCTAAAGAACTTGATTTGACACAAGAAGAACGTGAAGAAAAAGAAGGTTCAACTAATACAGGAGTATTTTACCACAAAGTAGCTGGGCAAGAACAATCATTAAAAAACCAAGGTCTTATTGCTCACAATGATGAAACGAAAAAATGGGAAATCTTAGAAAAAGGAAAATACAAACTTCTTAACGACAATGAAGTAGTCAATAATGCTTCCATTTTTCAGTTTTTCTGCAAAAAGAGAGAACTATCTCCACAAAGAATAAAAATAAAAAAAGAAGACGCTCAGAAGATCAATTATTTATGCTACGATAAAAACAAAAAGGAATCAATTGTTGTTGACATAAACCCTGTCATTGACGAGCATCATAATCCTATAAAACAGATCCAAGAAAAAGTTGATATAGTAAAAAGATACAACCAGTCTGTTCGAGGGATTATTATAATGAAAGAGGAAGTAAATAATGCTAGTTTTCAAAAAGACTATCATGAAAATATCCAAAATATTGAAATCGTATATTATAGCTTAGATTTGAAAATAGAAGATAAGCAATCCAAACACGATAATGAAATATTACCAAGTAGTGAAAATGCGTTTAGCAACTATCTAATAAACCATCTTTCAGCTTTTAAAAATGTTGGCGAAAGTCTTCATAAATTCAATGACGAAGAAACCATTTGCAGGACAAGAGAATACAAGGTAGTTGGCAGAAGAAGTATAGATGTTCTTTGTAGAGACGATAAAAACAATATTGTAGTTATCGAAAACAAAACAAATACTGGTACAGAATACCATGTTGTTGGACAAATTCTATATTATTTGCACCATATGGGAAATAAGAAAGAGTATTCGCAAGACAGTATTCGTGGTATTATATGCATACCTAATAAAAATGTTCCAGACAAAACCCAAACAATTGAGGATGCAAGAAAAGAAGCATTAAAAGGCCGTGAAGAATATGTTATTAAGCTTTTGTTTTATTCTTTAATCATCTCCTTTAGATAAAACCACATCTGCACTTTTCTAAGGCTTTCTTCTTCCACTCAACTATTTTTCAAACCCCTATTTACTCTGCCTAAAAATGGCAGAGTTTTGTTTTTGTTTTGCCGATGAAATCAACAAAACAAAAGCATCATGAAAGAAAAATCAACCGCATTGCTCGACATTGAAAAGATTGTCAAAGCATCAGAAGACTCCCAAATGAAAGGCCAATTCTTGGCGAAAAACGCACAGCCGCTTGAAAGACTTGCCAACAAATTGGAAATCAACAAGGAACAGGCCACTTTGTTCGCCATCATCGCCTACTCATCCTATTGCTCCACCTGTTCCCTTTCTGACATCAAACGCCACCTTGACTGCAAAGACCTCGACATGCTCAGGCTTGCTCCCGACCTCAAAGCACTTCTTCAGGCAAGGCTCATACGGAGCAATGGAAAAAGAGGATTGTATAGCGAAGAAAGCTACTACGTTCCAGAATACATCCTAAATTGCTTGTTGAACGATACAGAGATTGAGAAACAAGAAATAGGCAACCTCAACTTCGACACATTCATCCTGCAATTAGACTCGATATTCAAGGAGAAGGACGAGAAGGAGACCTCGTTTGAGTGTTTCGTCTATGATGTCCGTGAACTCATAAGGGCCAACCAACAATTGGATTTTGCCACAAAACTTGACAGACTGAACTATGACGACAAAGAGCTTGTCTTTCTGCTGAAATTCTGCCTCAGCACGCTTATCGACCGAGAGGACAGTTTGGAATATCGGGATATGGAAGACCTCTTTGACAATGAACGACAGGCAAAGGCAGAATTCAACTTGTTACGCAACGGTCAGCATCGGCTCATCATAGACAAGTTGGTGGAACCAGCAGGGCGCGAGCTTTTTTCTGGCGACACTTTCCGTCTAACCGAACACGCCAAAGAAACCCTGTTGCCCCAAAACTGTCTCAAACAGGCTCCCATTGACCTTGATGAACTCACATTGGCCACAAGCATTGCCGAGAAACGACTATTCTACAACACGAATGACCAAGCACAAGTTGAACGACTGAAAAACCTATTGGAACCCGCTTCATTCAGCGACATCAGACTTAGGATGAAGCAGCAAGGGTTGCGCAGCGGCTTTGCTTGTCTTTTGTATGGCGCACCTGGCACGGGAAAGACTGAGACCGTGCTGCAAATTGCCCGCGCCACGGGTCGAAACATCATGCAAGTCAGCCTTTCGGAGATGCGCAGCAAGTGGGTGGGCGAAAGCGAGAAAAGGGTGAAGGCCGTCTTCGACCGTTACCGCAATTTCGTGGAGTATTGTGACAAGGAACCCATCCTGCTTTTCAATGAGGCAGACGGTATCATTGCGAAACGTTCCACCAACGCCGTCCATGCCGTTGACCAAATGGAAAACACGCTGCAAAACATCATCCTGCAAGAGATGGAAACCTTGGACGGCATTATGATGGCTACCACCAATCTCACGCAAAACATGGACTCAGCCTTTGAGCGGCGTTTCCTCTATAAAATTAATTTCCATAAGCCTGACCTTGCCACGCGCCTCCATATTTGGCAAAGCATGATGCCCAAGCTCCCTGAAAGCGAAGTAGCCATCCTTGCCGAACGCTACGATTTCAGCGGCGGACAGATGGAAAACATCACGAGAAAAGCCACCGTCGAGCATATCCTGACAGGCCAAACGCCGAGCCTTGAAACGCTCATCAGCTTTTGCGAAGAAGAAAACATCGTTGAAAACAGACCGAGGATTGGGTATTAGTATGTCCGTAAAAACCTTTACCTTTGCCCTCAAAAAGCAAACCGTTTATGGACAAACTCATCAAATGCATCTGGATTGCCAACACCATCGCCGACAGGCGCGACGCGGGCATCACGCTGAAAGAACTCAATGATAGGTGGACGCGGGACGACGACAACGACCCTATTCCCGAGAGGTCGTTCCACAACTACCGCCAATATATTGCCGATGTGTTCGGCATCGACATTGAATGCGACAAAAGCCGCAACGCCTACTACATTCCCCAAGGCGAGCGAGAAGAAATGCTTGGCAACGACTTGAAAATGTGGCTGCTTCACAGTTTCGCCATCAACAACAGGCTTTCGTCAGACCTTAGCCTGCGCAAACGCGTTCAGTTTGAGCGTGTCCCAGGCGGCATTGAGCATCTTGAACCGCTCATGGAAGCCTTGGAAAAGAGCCTTGAAATTGAGATGCGATACAGGCGGTACTATGGCAAAGACGACATCAAACATTACCGCTGCAAGCCACTCGCGCTGAAGCTTTTCAAGCAAAGATGGTATCTGATAGCTCTCAACGAAAAGGAAGAAATTCGTTGCTATGCCTTGGACCGTATCGATACGCTCAACCTCACAGAAACAACCTTCAAGACACCAGTGGATTTCGATTTGCAGAAGCATTTCCAAGACGCTTTCGGCATCTATGTGGAACCAGAGCTGAAGGCAGAAGAAATCCTCGTCAAAGCCGACAAAGACCAAAGCAATTTCCTGAAAGGTTTGCCTTTGCACCACAGCCAATGCATCATCGAAGAAACCGATGATTATTCCATCTTCTCTTGGCGGCTTAAGCCTTCTTACGACTTCATCCAGCAACTGCTTACGATGAACGCACATATTGAGGTGCTGGAACCGATTTCGCTGAGAAACAGAATCAAGTCACTATTGGTAGAGATGCTCAAGAAATACTAGTATATTATCACAAAACTGACAAAACCTACAAAACAGTTTTTTCGATGAGCGACTTGCCCAACCGGGCAGTCGCAGGAAAGCCGCCGGTTGGCAGCTTTCCTCTTACTGCTTTATAGGTTTTGCTTGTTTTGAAGGTTTTGTGACAATTGCATCACTCCGTCGGCAAAGCCTTAAATCCATTACCCATAATCTCGGAGCTTTCAATCACGTTGACGAAAGCGTTCGGGTCGAGGAAACGGAGGTTGGCCTTCAGTTTCACCAAGTCGCTACGGTTGAGGGTGACGTAAATCATCTTGCGCTCGGCACCTTGGTAGAGGCCACTACCTGCAAACACGGTACCACTGCGGTCCAAGTCCTTGATGATGAAATCGCGCACCTCCTCAATTTTGTCGGTGACAATGAAGGCTGTCTTGTAGCTCTTCACGCCTTCCACAACGAGGTCGATGACCTTGCCTTCGATGTAAATCAGAAGGATGGAATAGATAGGCAAGCGAATGTCCTCGAAAGCAATCAAGGTGGTAAGTGAAATAATGCTGTCCACAACCATCACAAGCGTACCGAGGCTGATCTTGGTGTATTTATGGATAATCATAGAGATGATGTCAGAGCCGCCCGAAGTGGCACCGGCACGGAAAATGACACCAATGGCTACGCCATAGATGAGGCCAGAAACTATGGTATTCAGGAAGAAATCGGGCATGAAGTAGCGTTGAACATCACCTTCCAAGAAGAACAACGATGACTGCATCTCCGTATCGAAGAAAGCGCCGTCATGGATGAGGGGTGCATAACCCCACCACGTTTCAAGGATATAGGTGAACACAGGTATCAGGATGACCGAAATGATGGTCTTGATGCCAAATTTGGGACCAAGGATGATGGTACCGATGATAAGCAAAGGAATGTCCATAGCGATGCCTGACACAGAGATTTTCCATCCCCACAGGGCATTGAACACGTTGGCGAGACCATACACACCGCCAGGCGCCAAGTGATAAGGATTCACGAACATCACATCGCCGATGGCGAAAAGAGCCGAACCTAACACCAACAAGGCATAGGCCACAACTTGTTGCTTCAATTTCTCGTTTTTCATAACTCAAACAATTATGATTCAGTTAATTAAATTAAAATGTTAGCTTTTTGAAGCGGCAAAGATACGAAATTTCCAAAATCTTACTATTTTTGCAACCCAAAATAGGACCCGTAGTTTAATGGATAAAATAAAGGATTCCGGTTCCTTAGCTCAGGGTTCGATTCCCTGCGGGTTCACCACACACGGCAAATCATCAGGCCATGAAAATCCTTATCATTGAGGACGATAACAGTTTGAGAGAACTGATGCAACAAGCTTTGGCGGACGACAGCCACATCATAGAAACTGCCGCCAATGCTACTACAGCCATGATGAAAGCCGATATCTACGACTACGACTGCATCCTTTTGGACATCATGCTGCCCGACGGCAACGGGCTTGACGTATTGCGTCACCTCAAGGATGCCCGCAAAGAAGCAGGCGTCATCATCATTTCAGCAAAAGACTCGCTTGAGGACAAGGTGACAGGCCTCGACCTCGGTGCCGACGACTATCTCACCAAACCTTTCCATATTGCCGAACTCTCAGCCCGCGTGAAAAGCGTTTTCAGGAGGAAGCAGCAACATGGAGAGAGCTTCGTCGAATTCGGCAACGTGAAGATATTGCCCGAAACGCGACAAGTCCTTGTCAATGGGCAGGCCATAGAACTGCTGAAAAAGGAATTCGACATTCTCCATTTCTTCATGACCCGTCCGGAACGTGCCGTCAGCAAAGGCACCTTGGCCGAATCCGTTTGGGGCGACTACATCGACCAGGCCGACAACTACGACTTCATCTATGCCCAGATGAAAAACCTGCGCAAGCGCCTCACCGAAGCACAAGCCAACATTGAAATCTCGACCGTATATGGCTACGGCTACAAATTGGAGCAGCAATGAAACTCTCGCACCGCATCATATTGTCGATTTCTGGGGTGTTGCTTCTCCTCTTTACGTTGTGGGCACTCGTCTTCTACCAATCCAGCAAGCGCCGCATTTATGGGCGTATCGATAAAGTACTGGTTGAACAATCCGACAAAATCATCAAGCGTTTTCTTGAAATCGACAGCCTTCCCAACTCCCTTTCAGGGGTTTCGGGGACGGTTGATTTCACTATCGAAAAGGTCTTTCCGGAATATGCCGAAAGCCATCAAACATCTGTTTTTCAAAGCAATGAAGAATACATAGATGCCATCCAAAATGTGGAATCGGTCAGGGAAATGACGCAGGTTTTCCAAAAACGAGGCATCAACTACGAACTAACGCTAACTACTGAAGTCTTTGCCTGGAACAAGACCCTCGACTTTGCCGTTTTCAGCATCCTCATCCTCGCCATCATTCTCCTCTTGGCCATCATCAGCATCGTCAGCTTCATTATTGTCAGGAACATGAAGCCCATCTATCGACTCACCGATTGGCTCAGGCACCGAAAGACCGACGAAGACATCCCCCAACCCGACAGCAACATCAAGGCACAGGAATTCAAGGAGATAGAATCAGCCGTTTTGGAATCCTCAGAAAAAACGAAACAGGTTTTTGAAGCGCAGAAAAGCTTTATCGGCAATGCCTCGCACGAGATTCAGACCCCATTGGCCATTTGTCGTAACCGCCTCGAACTTTTGGTTGACGAAACCCAACTCACCGAGCACCAACTCAGCGAAATCGAAAAGACATTGGACACTCTGGGCTACATATCTCGACTCAATAAATCATTGCTCCTCTTGTCGAAAATCGACAACCACCAATTTAAGGGAGAAACCGAAATTAGAATCAACCAGATTGTAAACCAAGCACTTGAAAACCTCAAGGAAATCTACGAAAGCCTTAACATCAAGGTAGACATTGTCGAGAAACAACACATCAGGACCCATATGGATCCAACCTTGGCCTCCTCATTGGTAAACAATCTGCTGAAAAACGCTTTCGTCCACAACAAAAAAGATGGATACATCTCCATCACATTGAACGACAACACCTTGTCCGTTGCAAATTCGGGAATCGAGGAAGCATTGGATGCCGATATTGTTTTCCAGACTTTCTACAAAAAAGGCGAAAACAGCAGCTCAACGGGCCTCGGCCTCGCCATCACAAAAGCCATTTGCAACGAATATGGTTTTGAAATCAGCTACAAATTCGTGCAGAACCAGCATGTCTTTAGCGTGAGGTTCAAATAAGCAAAAACCCCATTTCAGATTTTTTTCAGAAACATTTCGGACTATTGCAGCCGAAATATGCCTTCGATATGGTGAATAAAGTGTTTGTCATATTAATCAACTTACTGATTTTCAGCTTTCCTCTGCAAATCAACTATGATTATCGCTTTATCAATTTCGAAGATCTCCCGACCAAAGCAAAAACTTTTGTCAGAACCTATTTTGGCCATTATGACATCCGTATTGTCAAGATTGAAATGACGATGACGAGAACCGACTATACCGTGCAATTCGAGAACGGCATAAAAATCGAGTTCAACAGCAACGGTGATTGGGACGAAGTGAACAGCCCTTCCGATTGCCTTCCATCGGATTTTCTCAACAATATGATTATCAATTATTTGAATAAAAACTACCCAGATTATTGCCTCCATATGATTTCAAAAGGCAAACACAAATTTGAGGTAGAGCTGACAAATGGGCTGGAGCTCATTTTCAATAAAAAAGGTGAGTTTCTCCGATATGATCACAAAATATTACAAAATAACACTTAACAACTAAAGAAGATGAAGAAACAACTGATTATCGCCACCTTAGCAGCATTAGCCCTCATTGTGACGGCCTGTGGCAAAAAATTAGGAGCTGCCAACAACGACGACGCTACGCCTAAGACTTCCATAAACCAAGAATGGAATGTGAAGGGAGTTGCCACCGTCATCGACAACAAGGACATCTGTCCCGAGATTCTGAAGTTCGTTGAGATTCATTTCCCGAAAGCCAGCATTTCAAAATGCCAAAAGACAGAACATCTTTACAAAGTGAGCCTCAACGACAAAACCAGCATCGAATTCAGTTCAAAGTTTGAGTGGACCAAGGTAAAATGCGAAAATTCAACCATTTACAAAACCATTCCCGAAAGCATTGTGCCTAAGGAAATCGCCGCCTACGTTGTCGAAAACTATCCACATAAATCCATAGTGGAGGTTGAGAAGACGGCCTACGGCTGGGAAATTGAGTTGGACGATAGCCAAGAAATCAGACTTGACACCACATTCAATGTCCTTCCGGAAGGAAAAAGCTACCTCAACTGTCCGGAAATCCAGTCTTTCGTTGCCACTTACTTCCCCAAGGCCAAAATCCGGAGTGCGCAACAATTTGAAGACGAAATTGAGGTGAAACTCACCGACAACACCGAAATCGACTTCTACCTCAACCTCGACTGGAAGAACATCGATTGCGAGGATGCCCTCATTTACCAAATCGTGCCCGCCGAGCTCGTCCCCGAACACATCACCTCCTTCGTGAAGAAAAATTATGTCCACAATCACATCGAAGAAATCGAAAGAGTGCCACAGGGTGGCTGGGAAATCGTACTTGACAACAAAATGGAATTCAAGTTTGACAGCAAATACAACCTCACAGGTATTGACGACAAAAACCTCTAATGGTACCATCGTTATTAGAGAACAACGCGGCCTGAATTGCTTCGGGCCGCGTTGTTTTTTACTTTCCTTTCTCTGTGATTATCACATCAATCGCCCCCACACCGAACTTGGCGATGCTGGCCATGCGGTTTTCAGTGTTCTTGTAGTTCTTCAGTTCCTCGATGATGGCGTTTTTCAGCACGCCATTGCCCACACCGTGGATGAAAGTCACCTTATTGTATTCAGCAGCGATGGCACTGTCAAGCATTTTCTTGAAATAGTCCGTCTGGATCTTAAACATATCGTGGCTTGACATACCCAAAATATTGTCAACCAACTCGCCGATGTGCAAGTCAACAATCGCCTCACCTGGTGCCACTCTATGTTTGTCAATAGGCGATTCCTTCTTCACCAAATCCTTTGCATGGGCCTGTGAGCCCACACCTTCCTTCAAAATCTTGGTGAAATCGCTGTCGCCATGCTTCAAAGCGATGAGTTCAGAGAGGCAGATCATCACCGACTTCTCCCCCAAGATGCCAGAAGGTAGGTAGCTACCTTCCTTGTAGAAGCGTCCGGGACGCAACGAGAAAGGTGCATTCAGCGGAAGCAGCACGCAATCGGAGGTTTCGGCGGTCAAAATGGCTTGTACCACGCCGTTGAGCCAATACTCAAGGTCGTCGCGCGAGATGGTCTCGATGACAATTTTCTCGTATTTGTCGACTTGGCCGTAATCCACATTGGCGAACTTGTCTTCCTCCTTGATGGTGAAGGTGTAGAGCATCTCGTAAGGCGTGTGATTGACCAGCACCACATCGAGCGGTCCCGTTAGGAGCCACTGCTGCTCGTGCGGAACAAAAGCAATGTAAACGCCTTCCTTCTCTGCCTCTTTCGCAAAACGGCGCAGACCACCTTTTCGGGCCTCTTCAGCCTGTTGTTGTTTGAGAAGTTCCTGACCTTGAACCTCTTTCTGCACCTTTTCGACAATTTCCTGTTGTTTTGTTGGAGCAGGCATAGAACGATAATCGAGTACCAAATCCGTAATCAAAGTAGGAATTTCGAAGCCATCTTCCACCTCGACCATCACCATACGGGAGTCTATGATTTTCGTGATCTTTCCTCCACCGACGGTGCTAAGGAAGTTCACTTTATCGCCAATTTTGAATTCTGCCATTGTATTTCGATTTTGAGGTGCAAAAATACACAATTTTGGCAGATTTTTTGTATCTTCGCCGCTGAAAATACATATGAGAGAATGAAACCAAGACTACTTGTAGTACTATTAGCTTTATTGGCGGTGGCCTGCTCCAAGCCCAATGACAATGCTGAAATCGACCTCAACATCGACTATGAGGTCAACGGAAAGCATTTGGTTATCGACACTTTATGCTATGTCAACGAGGCTGGAAACAAGTTTCTCATCACCGAAATACAATGGTTTTTGTCGAACATCGAGTTTCAAGACGAGCGTGGTGGATGGCATATTCTGCAACATCAGAATGATATGGATGTTTTGTCCCTCCCGCAAGATAGGATTTTCTATTTCGACACTAATATTACTAAAAATCAAACTATTGGAATGGGATCTATTCCGATTGGAAAGTACACAACAATACGTTTTACCTTTGGATTGAACGAGGTGGACAACCAAACAGGTTTATTCACCGACCCACCCGAGTCGGATATGTTTTGGCCCGATATGTTGGGCGGAGGCTACCACTACATGAAACTGAATGGCAAGTATTTGGATACAGAAGGTCGCCTCACACCTTTGGCTATACACCTCGGTATCGGACAAAACGAAGACTGCACAGAGTTTTATCAAAACTACTTCATCGTGGAATTGCCCATAGATTTCACCGTCAAAGCGAACACTGAAAACCAACTTAACCTGACCATGGTCATCGACAACTGGTTCCGCAATCCCCATACCATCGACTTCAACGAATTTGGGAGTCACATCATGCAGGATCAAGTCGCGCAGCGATTCCTAAAAGACAACGGGAAAGACGTGTTCAGAATCGGGAAGCCTACTGACAATGAAAACAATACCATCATGGAAAAAGATAATAAACTGGCAGAAAAATTCAATAATGTGATGCAAAAGGCCGCACCCAAGCCGCATTTTTGGAGTTGGGAAAGTGTTAAGGAGAGAATTGAGAATTCAAAGATTCAAGATTCAAAGATTTAAGTTTGTTGAATCGTTGATTGTTTAATTGATTTGATGATGAGTACATTGAAGGGTATTTGTGGGCTGTTGATTTGGTTTCTAGCAATTATAGCAAGTTCTTGCAAGCCAGAGGGAACCCACTACCAACAGACACCATACGAATTGCTGCAACCTTCCTATTTCCCGTCGAAGAACAACATCCCTTCCGACAATCCCATGACCGAGGAAGGTGTGGCTTTAGGTAGAAAACTCTTTTATGATTCACGTTTATCGGGTCGCGACGGTACGGATGGCATCCGTAGCTGCTCCTCTTGCCATCATCAGGATAAGAGTTTTGAATATGGCGCACCAACGGGTACACACCATGCCATGCTGCCATTGATTAACTTGGCTTGGAATAGAACAGGCTTGGGCTGGAATGGTGGCGTGGCCACTTTGGAAGACATGGTTTTGGCGGCAGTCACGAGTCCCGTGGAAATCAATGCAGACACCAATCAAGTGGTCAAGTATTTGCAAAAAACCGACGACTATCCCGAATTGTTCGATAAAGCCTTTGGAAGCCGTGAGATCACCTTTGTCAATGTCGAAAAAGCCATAGCCCAATTTGTGCGGAGTTTGGTCTCTGCCGACAGCAAATTCGACCGCTATCTTCGTGGAGAAGAGGAACTTACTGAAGACGAATTGGCTGGTTATGAACTATTCTGCACCGAAGAAGGCGCAGACTGTTTCCATTGCCATGGTGGCGGCGGCCTGGCCTTGATGACCACCAATCTGTTTTACAACAACGGCTTGGACGACGAGTTCAACGACCCTGAAGACCGTTCCGCCATTACGGGAAGCCATTGGGACCGAGGTGCTTATAAAGCTCCAACCCTACGCAACATTGCTGTTTCAGCACCTTATATGCATGATGGGCGTTTCACCACCTTGGACGAGGTCATCGACTTCTACAGCGAGGGCGTGAAAGACTCCGAAAACATCAACCCGCTGATGCACCATGTGATGGACGGCGGCGTGAGGCTTACGGATATTGAAAAAACGCAGTTGAAGTCGTTTCTCAACACTTTGACGGATGAGACGTTTTTGAATAGTCCAAACTACGATAATCCAAACAAATAATTATCACAAAACATGCAAAACCTACAAAACACAATTCTTGTTTTGGCAAAGGAAAGCACGCCAACCATCGGCTTTTCAGCGGCGACTCGGTTGCGAAGCCGCCTTACCAGATAAGTTTTGACAGTTTTGTAGGTTTTGTGACAAAAAAAAGAAACTATGCTATTTCCTTGGGGCGATGAACGGCGATTCAACAGTTACAGCAACTACTTCAAAAAGCAGTTCGGTGGACGTGTGCAGAAAATCAGCATCGATGCGGGTTTTAGTTGTCCCAATCGGGATGGGAAAATCAGTACGGGAGGGTGCACGTTTTGTAGCAACGAGGCTTTCAATCCTTCGTATTGTCGGCCAGAAAAGTCCATCAAACAGCAGATTGAGGAAGGCATTGAGTTTCACCAAAGGCGTTATCGCAGGGCGAATAAGTATCTAGCTTATTTTCAGCCGTTTTCGAACACTTACAAGCCGTTGGAGGAGTTGAAGAGGATTTATGAACAGGCTTTGGAACCCATAGATTCCATCCCCACACATCCCTGCACACGGAATGACATGCCTTCCAACCAACCAAAAATCATCGGTATCGTCATTGGGACAAGACCGGATTTGGTTGACGAAGACCTTTTGCAATACCTCAACGAGATACAAAATACACATTATGTGATGCTGGAATACGGTGTGGAAAGCGTTTATGACGAGACTTTGAAACGCGTCAACCGTGGGCACGACTTCGCCACAGCGGAACGCGCCATCCGTATGACCGCAGAATACGGCATCCCTTGTGGGGCACATTTCATCTTCGGCCTGCCCGGCGAAACCAAAGCCATGATGCTCGATGCCGCCGACATCATCTCACAACTGCCTTTGACTACAGTCAAGTTCCACCAACTGCAGATCTTCAAGGGCACCAAACTGGCTAAGGAATACCTTGAGCATCCCGAGCATTTCCATCTCTTCGACCTGGAGGAATACATCGATTTCGTCATCGACTTTGCCGAACGACTGAATCCTGACATTGTCATTGAACGCTTCGCGGGAGAAGTGCCGCCGCGTTATCTCGTTTCCGAGCCTTGGATGAAATTGCGGTATGACGAGGTTTTGAGCCGCATCGAAAAACGAATGGAAGAAAGAAACACTTGGCAGGGAAAAGAATTCGCTCTACATCCAGCTAGCTGACAAAAAAGTTGTATTTTTGAGGCATTCAAAACCTCATTATTATGACAAAACATACTATCTTTTCGAAAATGGGAAAGGCCTTTGTAGTCTTCGCTTCAGCCTTAGTATTCAGCGCCTTCATGAGTGGCGATGACAATAATGCACAGCGTTTCAAGGACGCTGCAATGAACCTCGATAAGACCAGCCATATCTTGGTTGATGAGTATGACTATTGGCCGGAATGTGGCATCCGTGTCACGGGAAGCCATCTGGCCTCCCTTATTTCCTTAAATGAGTTGCAGGAAATGCTTCCCTGTCCACTTTATGTATCAGGGCCGCATCATGACAAGCAGTGGGACCTCCATAACGAGGAAGATTTTGGACATTACAACCCAGAGGCCATCGAATATCTTGCCGGCCTCGCACAAAAAGTGGCATCCGACAAAAAATTCGTAAAGCTGAGCAAACCTCTCATCGATAGTTACTTATACCGTCAGATGCACATTATGATGGTCATTCACGACGCACTTTATGATGGCACCTATAGCCAAGAAGAACGCGAAAGGATTTTCAACACATCCGTTGAAACAAAAGGCTGGGAATTTGATGATTATGATGCCGGTTTTTATTTGAATCGCTTGAAACTTGATGACGACAGCTATGTCTTTTCCAACATTAGTTATCGTTTCCTCCATTTTTGGGCACGCCGTTGGAGCGATGGCACCATTGAGCCATTCTACCAAGGACTCAGCACCATTTTCAAGGCATACTACCCTGAATATGAGTATTCTACTGAAAGGTATCTGATACCTGATGAGGAATGGTTCGAGGAAGGAGGATATGAAGAAGAGGTCTTTGTTGTCATCGATGGCTCTGAACTTCGTTTGAGGTTGGGACCTTCAACGAGTGCCGATACCTTCAAATGGGGCGATGGTTCTAATCGCCATCCAAAAGTAGGCGAGCGATTCTTGTATCTCGGTGAAGAAGGCGATTTCTACAAGATTGACTTCCACGGCCATGCGCTCTGGGTATCGAAGAAGTTTACGCATTTGGAGTGATTTCGGTCGCGCAGAGCATTATGACGACGGTGTGCCTCTCAGGTGCACCGTTATTTTGTCAAAATTTGGCTCAAGTGTTACTATTTAGCTAATTTTTGCGCCTAATAATTAAACTTGAATAATTTAAACTTGGATAATGAAAAGACTTATCTTTATCTTCACCGTGCTATTTCTCTGCCTCAACTGTCTTGTCGCACAGTCCGTCATCGACCCTGAGCTTGAAGCAGAGATGCAACACTTTGGAAATGAGGAAAAAACAAAGGTTGTCATCCTCCTTTCGGAGCAATCTGATGCAATGGCTTTGCTTCGTGAGGCTGAGTTTTTCACCTCCAAACAGGAACAACGACAATTTGTTATTGAGACCTTGAAACGGCAGGCCGAAACCGCTCAATATGAATTGATTGGACTTTTGAACGAGATGGCGCACAACGGTATGGTGGAGGACATCCAATCGTTTTGGCTTGTGAATTGCATCAGTTGCAAAGCCGATAAAGCAGCCATCAACGACTTGGCGCAGCACAGCGACATCATGACGATTTACCACTGCCAAGAAGACCAATGGATTTTTGAAAACGAGGCCACGCCTGCCCCGAGAGGAAATGGGCGCGAAATCACCCAAAACCTGCTGCAAGTCAATGCGCCGCAGGTGTGGGAACAAGGCTATATGGGCGCAGGTGTTTTAATTGCTGTCATTGACACGGGCATCCGCCTCGACCATGCCGACTTGGCCGGTCGCCTTTGGGATGGCGGCGCGGAGTATCCCCATCACGGCTACGATTTCTACTACCACGACAACGACCCTTCCGATGATTGGGGACACGGCACGCATGTAGCTGGAACCATTTGTGGCACAGGAGCTTCTGGTTCACAGACGGGCATCGCTCCAGAGGCCACCATCATGGCTTTGAAAACCTTCAACAGCGATGGTGTTGGTGAAGAAACCCATTGGGTGGCCGCCATGCAGTTCGCTTTAGAGCATGGTGTCGACTTGATGAACATGTCGTTGGGCCGACCCCAACCCAACGCTGCACAGAAACTGATGACGCGCCAGGCTTGCGACAACACTTTGGCAGCAGGCGTGGTGGTGGCAGCCTGCGCAGGCAACATCCGACAAATGCAGTTTATGGTGCCCGTACCGAACAACATCTATACTCCGGGGGACTGTCCGCCGCCGCATCTGCACGAAGACCAGTTGGTTAATGCAGGCGGAACAAGTTGCGTGATTTGCGTGGGCGCGGTGAATTACGACAACACTATCGCCTCATTCTCATCCGAAGGCCCTTCGCAATGGACTGATGTGTCAGCATACAACGACTATCCCTATACGGCGGGCAGCACGACCGCGATTGGCCTCATCCGTCCCGATATTTGTGCTCCGGGTGTGCAAATCAAGTCATTGGATTTCAATACCACCGACGGCTACACCTTGATGGACGGCACTTCGATGGCCACGCCCTTGGTGGCCGGTACCATCGCCCTGATGCTCTCCAAAAACCACGAGCTCACGCCCGCGCAAATCGACGAGATTCTTGAGCGCACCGCTGTAAAACTCACTGAGCACAAGAGCAATGACTTCGGCTCAGGCCTTTTGGATGCTTTGGCCGCCGTGAATGCCGTAGACTATGACGGCATCGAAGAGATACGAAATGAAGCGCAAGTTTATCCCAATCCAAGCACGGGGGATTTCACCATTGCAGGAGAGGGAATCCATAGGGTTTCCGTGTTTTCTATTGAAGGCAAGTTGCTGAAAACCATTGAAATAAACGAAAACAAATGCCGCATCGAAGACTTGACGAACGGCGTTTATTTATTGAAAATCGACACGGAGAACGGTGTCATCGTGAACAAAATCGTGAAATTGTAAAACCATGAAAAGAATTGCCCTGATTTCCATTCTGTTGTTGGCCTGCATAATGGGTTTTGCCCAAGGTTGTCTCGACCCGCTGTTGAGCCAAGAAATGAACCGCCGAAGCGATGACGAGCAAATCGCGGTCATTGTGCTGATGAAAGCGCAATACGACCGCTCGCAGTTGTGCCGACGCGCCGATTATTTCCCCTCATGCGCAGAGCGCAGAGCGTTTGTAGTCAATAAGTTGAAATCTTTCACGGAGGCTTCGCAGCATAACTTGAAAAGCATCCTTGCCGAGATGGAAAGTTATGGCATGGTTTCTTCTGTTCGAAGTCTTTGGTCGGCCAACGCGCTGTATTTTGAGGCTACAAAAACTGCTTTGCTCAACCTTTCAGAACGCGCTGACATTGAAACTATTAGCCTCAACATTCAGCACCAATGGATTCCCGATGGCGAAACGCAGGAACCGGCATCTGCAACGCGCGAAGTCACGCCAAACATCACCCAAGTGAACGCCGACCAAGTGTGGGAATTGGGCTACACGGGTACAGGTGTCGTGGTGGCCGTCGTCGATTCAGGAGTCAACTATGACCACCTCGACCTTGCCGACCACCTTTGGGATGGCGGAGAGGAGTTTCCACACCACGGCTATGATATTGTGAACGATGACGACGACCCGATGGACGACAAAGGCCACGGAACGCATTGTGCCGGAACGGTCTGTGGCGACGGCACGGCAGGCTCATTGACGGGTATTGCTCCCGATGCCACTTTGATGTGCGTAAAGAGCATCCGTGGGGATGGCTTTGGCGGTGCAGTGAACATTGCGGGCGGCATGGAATGGGCAGTGGAGCATGGCTGCGACCTAATCAGCATGTCTTTAGGCATGGTGGATGCTGGAACGACCGATAAAGAGATTTTGCGCCGCTCCTGCGAAGCCGTCTTGGATGCAGGGATCGTTGCCATGGTCTGCGCTGGCAACGAAGGCAATGCCTTTCTTCAAATGACCTATCCAGTGCCCAACAACGTGCGCGTTCCCGCCAGTTGTCCTCCACCTTATCTTGACCCCGACCAAATGGCCAACCCAGGCGCGTTGAGTTGTGTGGTTGCCGTCGGTGCGGTGAACTACAACGATGCCGCCGCTGACTTCACCTCGCGAGGCCCAGTCACATGGCAAGGAACCGAGTTCGGAGACTACGCCTACAATCCCGGCATCGGCCTCATCCGCCCTGATGTGTGCGCCCCGGGAGTAAACATCAAGTCGTTGGATTACAATAACACCAGTGGCTACACCAATATGGACGGGACCTCACAGGCCACACCTTGCGTGGCGGGCATCGTTGCTCTGATGTTGCAAAAGAACCCAGAGCTGACACCAGCAGAGATTTGCCGCATTTTGGAAGAGACCTCCGTCAAACTGACGCCCACCAAGAGCAACATCACTGGCGTGGGCCGTGTGGATGCCTTGGCCGCTGTGAATGCCGTGGAAGCCTACGACGGCATCAACGAACAAAGCCTTGAGACAGAAATTTTCCCGAATCCTTCAAGCGGAAGTTTCACCATCCTTTGCGAGGGCTTGAAGCGGGTTTCGGTTTATTCCGTTGATGGTCGTTTGGTGAAGACTTTTGAAGTCAATGAAACTGAATGCCGCATAGATGATTTAGAAAGAGGCGTTTATTTGGTTAGGATGGAGACAGAGAAAGGGATTGTAAACAGGAAAGTGATAAAGATGTGATAGTTTTTCGTAATTTTGCGGAAATTATCATCTAATGCTTTCATTATCCCAATTAGAGCAACACCTTTCCAAAGCCGCATGGATCCTCAAAGGCCCAGTAGATGCTGCTGATTTTAAGGTGTATATATTTCCCCTGCTTTTCTTCAAGCGTATTTCGGATGTCTATGACGAAGAATACAACGAAGCACTTTCGGAAAGCGATGGTGACCACGAATATGCTTCTGGTGCCGAAATGCACCGCTTTATCATTCCAAAGGGTTGCCATTGGAAAGATGTCCGAGCCACAACTACAAACGTGGGTAGCGCCATCAAAGGAGCTTTTTCGCAAATCGAGCAGGCAAATCCACAGTATTTGGCCAATATTTTCGGCGATGCAGCTTGGACCAACAAGGACAAACTCTCCGATGAACTTCTGTGCCGCTTGATAGAGCATTATTCACAATACAATCTCTCCAATTCCAATGTGGAGCCGGATGTTTTGGGACGGGCTTACGAATACCTGATAAAGGTGTTCGCCGACCAAAGCAACAAGAAAGCCGGAGAATTTTACACACCGCGTTCCGTAGTTCGTCTGATGGGCTTGATTGTCAACCCGCAGCCAGGCGAAACCATATACGACCCTGCTTGTGGCACTGCAGGTATGTTGCTTGAATGTGTGGAACAAGTAAAGCAAAGTGGTGGCGATTTCCGTACACTGAAACTTTACGGACAAGAGAAAAACCTGACCACCTCCACCATTGCCCGAATGAACATGTTCCTGCACGGCATTGAAGATTTCCATATTGAGCGTGGCGACACTTTGCGCGAACCCAAGTTTTTCAAGTACGACCATCTGCAGCAGTTCAACATTGTCATTGCCAATCCACCCTTCTCGTTAAGTAATTGGGGAGCAGAAGATTGGGCCGATGACATTTACGGACGTAATATTGCCGGCACACCACCTAAAGGCAACGGCGACATGGCTTGGGTACAGCACATGGTAAAATCAATGGACGAAAAGACCGGGCGCGTGGCGGTAGTGCTTCCCCACGGTGCCCTGTTCCGCAAGAACGCCGAAGCCAAGATTCGTTCTGTGTTGTTGGAGAAGGATTTGCTGGAAGCCGTCATCGGATTGGGCGAGAACATCTTCTATGGTGCCACGCTTTCCGCTTGCATTCTGATTTTCAGGTCAAACAAAGGGCAATCCAAGAAAGGCAAGTTCCTTTTCATCGATGCCGCCGACCAAGTAAAGAAAGGTCGTGCCCAGAACACTTTGGAACCAGAGCATATCGATACCATATTTAAATGGTATTCCGATTTCGAGGATGTGAAGAATCATGCCAAGGTGGTTGGGATTGATGAAATAAAGTCAAATGGCTACAACTTGAACATACCACTTTATGTGGAGAAAGAAATGACCGACAACCTACCGACCTTGGAAGAGGCCAAAGCCCAACTGAAGATTGCCGTTGAAGAAGCACGAGAAGCCGAGGAGCGTTTTATTCACCTGCTAAACGAGTTTGCGAAATGACACTGAAAGAATTGGAATCATACCTTTGGGGCGCGGCCACCTACCTTCGCGGGTTCATCGATGCCGGCGACTACAAGCAGTACATCTTTCCGTTGCTGTTTTACAAGCGCATTTGCGATGTGTATGACGAGGAGTACGAAGACGCCTTGGCCGAAAGCGACGGCGATTTGGAATACGCCGCCTTCGATGAAAACCACCGTTTCAAGGTGCCGGCCGAAGCCCATTGGAACCAAGTGAGGCAAGTGACCGTGAATGTTGGGCAAGCCATCAGCAAGGCGCTGAACGAAATCCAGAAGGTTAACGCGCAGCAGCTGCAAGGCATTTTTGGAGATGCGGAATGGACCAACAAGGAACGCCTTTCGGATGCGATGCTTTGTCAGCTGATTGAGCATTTCTCAAGCAAAAACCTGAACATCAAGAACGTGCCGAATGATGAGTTGGGTAACGCCTACGAGTTTCTGATTAAGAAGTTTGCCGATGACAGCGGTCACACGGCTGCCGAGTTCTACACCAACCGCACGGTGGTACGACTGATGACGCTCATTGCCGACCCGCACGAGGGCGAAAGCGTGTATGACCCCACCTGCGGCAGCGGCGGCCTGCTGCTCAACTGCGCCATGATGCTCAAGGAACAAGGCAAGGAATACCGCACTTTGCGCCTTTACGGGCAGGAAATCAATCTGATTACTTCGGGTATTGCCCGAATGAACATGCTGTTGCATGGTTTTGAGGAGTTCAACATTGTGCGCGGCAACACTTTGAGCAACCCGATATTTATGGAATACGACGAACTCCAGAAGTTCGACATTGTGTTGGCCAATCCGCCTTACTCCATCAAAAGTTGGGACCAAGCGGCTTTTACCGACGACCCATACGGCCGCAACATCTGGGGCACGCCACCGCAAGGCTGCGCCGACTACGCTTTCCAACAGCACATCATGAAGAGCTTGAAACCCGACACCGGGCGTTGCGTGGTGCTTTGGCCTCACGGCATCCTGTTCCGCGATGCCGAACGTGAGATGCGCCGTAAGATGATTGAAAGCGACTGCGTGGATTGCGTCATCGGGCTTGGACCGAATTTGTTCTATAACTCCCCGATGGAAGCCTGCCTGCTGATCTGTCGTATGCAGAAACCCACCCAACGAAAAGGTAAAATACTCTTTATCAATGCAGTTGATGAGGTAAAACGTGACAAAACCATCAGTATGCTCGAAGAGAAGCATATCGATAAGATTTTCAAGGCATACAAAGAATACAAGAACATCCTCGGTTTCGCCAAAGTGGTAAGTAACGAACAGATATTGGAGAATGGTGCCACGCTCAATATATCGCAATATGTATCGCGGTTGGAGGTGAAAGATGACGCGCCGAAACAGACTTTGGAGGAATTGATTAAAATGTGGAAAAAGAATCGAGAGGAATTATATGACGGAATTAAGAATCTTATTTGACTGGAAATTTTCTTTTTATGATATTTTGAACATAACACATTGATTATCAATATAGTTTTTATTTGACTGGAAATTTACAAACACCATGATAGAACAGATTATCGACAACTTGCTAAAGCTTCCGAAAGAATGTGAATGGGCCGAATTCAAGCTGAACTTTCATTCCAAAGAGGAGATTGGAGAGAACATCTCCGCATTAAGTAACGGAGCGTGTATAAAGAAAGAACCTTTCGGTTATCTGATGTTTGGCATAGATGACGAAACTATTACCGTTGAAGGCACAACCTTTCATCCTAATTCGTATAAGGTTGGCAACGAAGAGTTTGAAAACTGGCTTATGCAAAGATTGTCGCCCCGTATTGATGTAGAAATATTTGAAACACAATATCAAGGAAAACAAGTTGCAATATTCAAAATTCCGGCGGCACATGGACAACCGACAGCCTTTATCAATATTGACTATATTAAAGTTGGCAGCATAACAAGGAAGCTAAAGGACTTCCCCGAAAAAGAGAGGAAAATATGGTTGAGCCTTGATAGAACTCCGTTTGAAAGCAAGACAGCCCTATGTGTCCAAAGCTTTGACGATGTGATGTCGCTCCTTGACACGCATTGTTATTTCGATTCGCTCAATCTTCCTTATCCAAAGACACAAAACGGGGTAGCTGAAAAATTTATCTCAGAGAAACTTGTCAGGCAAACGATGTCCGGTTATGAAATAACCAATCTGGGGGCGATTTTGTTTGCCAAGGACATGTCAAGGTTTGATACGCTAAAACGGAAATCGGTACGAGTCATCCAATACAAAGGGAAAAACAAGATGGAAACGCTGAAAGACCAAGAAGGAAAGTATGGATACGTGGTGGGATTTAAAGGTCTGGTCAAGTACATCATGGATATACTCCCCAGCAATGAGATTATCAAGGAATCATTGAGAAAAGATGTGACCATGTATCCAGAGTTGGCCATTCGCGAACTTGTCGCCAACGCCCTAATCCATCAGGATTTTGACATTTCCGGAACGGGGCCGATGATAGAACTGTTCAGCGACCGCATAGAAATATCCAACCCTGGGCATCCTCTTATCCAACCCAACCGATTCATCGACGAGTATCAAAGCCGAAACGAAACACTCGCCTCCATCATGCGGCGCTTTGGCATTTGCGAGGAAAAAGGCAGCGGATTGGACAAGGTTGTAGAAAGCATCGAGTTGTTTCAACTACCGGCCTACGACATTCAGGTTCAAGAAACACACACCAAAGTCATTCTATATTCGTATCTTCCCTTTGCTAAGATGGATAAAGGCGATAAGGTTAGGGCCTGTTATCAACATGCATGCCTTCGCTATGTGATGAATGAAAAAATGACCAACACCTCATTGCGAGAACGCTTTAAAATATCCCCAAGCAACTCATCAATGGTCTCACGCATTATTCGAGACACTTTGGCTGAACATCTTATCAAAGAGGAGGACCCCGAAAACACTTCCAAGAAATACATTAGATATGTCCCAATTTGGGCTTGATTTTATTTGACTGGAAATTATATTTTCATCCAATTATAAACACAAAACATTGATTATCAATAACATCTTTATTTGACGGTTATTTGACTGTAAGCATAAAACGAACAATTTTTGACACGATAAAATGAACGAACTACACATAGATAAAACCCACTGGAAGAAATACAGGTTTGACGAGATGGTTCAAAACATAGCCGAGCGTGTTGAGCCAAGCCAGACCGACCTTGATGTGTATGTGGGATTAGAGCATATCGACCCTGATTGCCTGCATTTGAGCCGTCATGGGCACCCAAGCGATGTGGAAGGCACCAAACTGTGTTTCTACAAAGGCGACATCATTTTTGGCCGCCGCCGTGCCTACCAGCGGAAAACGGCTTTGGCGACCACAGATGGCATTTGTTCTGCCCACGCCATGGTTGTGAGGGCAAAAGAGGATGTTATTGATCCTATGTTTCTTCCGTTCTTATTCCATTCCAAGAGTTTTATCGACATGGCGATAACCATTTCTGTTGGCGGATTATCCCCGACCATCAATTGGAAAGACATTGCCAAACAAGAATTCCTCCTCCCGCCCAAGGCCGAGCAGAAGCGCCTTGCCGAGCTGCTCTGGGCCGCCGACGAGATGGTGGAGAAGGAGAAGATGGAGAGGGAAAAACTCGACGTATTCAGGCAATCAAAACTAAAAGACATATTCAAGTCTGCAAACACTCATACCCGCTTAAAAGATCTTCCATTAGAAGAAATCAATGGGTTATGGAAAACTGACGATCCTGATTCTATAGATGTTTCAGTGATTAGAAGCACAGAATTCTCTGATTACGGAACTATATGTTTTGACAAATTAGAGCCAATGCCCGTAAAAATCTCCCAATACAAAACACGGAAACTATACCCGGCAGACATTATAGTTGAGCGTTCTGGCGGTGGCCCAGACCAACCAGTCGGACGAGTGTGTTATTTTGAGCAAAACGAAGGCGAATATTCGTTCAGCAACTTCACATCTTGCATCAGAGTAGCCGATTCAAATGTGATTTTACCAAAGTATTTGTTCTACTTCCTTGAATACTATTGGGAGATGGGCGGAACAGATAGGATACAGAACCAGACAACAGGAATTAGGAATCTGGATTATGAGTTGTATAAAATGATTAAGGTGCCGATGCTCTCAATAGTGGAACAAAAACAAGCAATCGGTATTATAGATCAAATTCAACATTCAATTTTTGCAACGAAATCGCAAATTGAACAATCACAACAGATAAAACAAGAATTAATCAATAAAGTGTTTTAGATATATGTTATTTAAGAAACTATCACTGAATAAGTGGAAACAGTTTGAAACTGTTGACATTGATTTCCACGACCGACTAACTGTACTAACCGGTGCAAATGGTTCGGGCAAAACCACAATTCTTCATTTATTGGCTAGACATTTTGGTTGGGGGTTTCAGGAACTTGCAACCCCTTCAAAAGACACTGCAACTGGTTTGATAAAATTCTTTTCTCGATTGTTTAAGAAAGACCAAAACTTGAATGAAAATCCAGTAATTGGAAACATAACATATGACAATGGGGAAACAGCCGATTTAAGGATCAATCACAATCAAACAGCAAAGTACGATGTAACAATTCAGTATAATCATAGAAATAATACAAATAAAATAACAGGACTAAATATTTCATCTCATAGAAGCGTATTTAAGTACCAAGAAGTACCATCTGTTTCTACACAAAAAAGAGGCAGGAGAGGGGCTTTCCAACTATCGGAACAAAGTTCAAAAACAGAATTGTTACAAACGGGATATTATGAGCACAAACCTATTAACTATATAATAAAAGAGACTTTATTAAATTGGGCAATAGGTGGAAGTGGAAATGAATTTATTATTCCTGATGCTGAGTTAAGAAAAAACTATCTTGATTTTCAAGAAAAACTACGAATATTATTTCCTAAAAACATAGGCTTTAGGAAAATCTCTATAAGGAATTATGAGATTGTTCTAGAAACAGATTCTGGAGATTTTATGATAGATTCTGTATCAGGAGGTTTAGCCTCGATAATAGATTTATGCTGGCAAATATTCAATTTTTCTGATGCATCAGAAAAGTTTGTTGTGCTAATTGATGAAATCGAAAACCATTTACATGCAGCAATGCAACGTTCTATACTACCTGATTTAATAAAAGCATTTCCTAACGTTCAATTCATTGTGTCAACCCATAGTCCTCTCATTATTGCCTCTGTAAAAGATTCATATATATATGCTTTTAGGTATAATGAAGATAATAGGGTGTATAGCGAAAAACTAGATTTAGTTAACAAAGCAAGATCTGCCTCTGAAATACTAAATGAAGTATTGGGTGTTCCTTTTACGATGCCAATATGGGCTGAAGATAAATTGCTGGAAATCATTAACAAATATAAAGGTCAAGAGCTAACAGAAATTTTGTTCAACTCCATGAGACAGGAGTTTAAAGACAATGGATTAGAGAGTTTAATGCCAATTGCAATAAATCAGGTTTTAGAATGATAAGATTAAACAAGATAGATGTCCCCGATAGTTTGAGAATCCACAAAGAAGAGTGGACAAATGAACTAATGGAGTATATTGATAACGAGAAAGAAGTTCCAGATAGTTTAAAGAACAAATATAATCAAGATGATGTAAAGATACAATTAAAAAACGAAACCCATGGGAAATGCATATATTGTGAAAGTATAATAGGACATATTGCATATGAGCATATTGAACATTATAAACCAAAAAAGAAATATCCTAAACTAACATTTGAATGGTCAAATCTTGGATTAGCCTGTCCTAAATGTAATACAAAAAAAGGTGATGAATTTGATGAAACATGTCCTATTGTTAATCCATATTCTGATAATCCTTCAGATCATTTTCTATTCCTTGGGACAATGGTGATTCATAAGCCAGATGACAAGCGGGGAGAATTAACAGAATTACAATTAGAACTTAATCGTCCAGAGTTGATGGAAGCGCGAAAAGAGAGAATAAATGCAATACGCAGTTTAGTAGATAACTATTTCAAAGAAACAAATGAATCGTTGAAAAAATTACTTTTAAATGAGATTAAAAAGGAAGTCAGTGAAGATAAACCATATTCTATGTGTGTGAAATCGGTTGTTAATCAGTTAATATAATTGCAGTCTATGTCTTTCAATGAAATAAACGCAGTGGAGAACTTCGTCATTCATACGATGACGGGGGTGAACTTGAATGAGACCAATATGGCGCACGAAGCGCAGGCGCCCTACGGGGCGCAGTGGGAGTACCTGCCCGCCACGGAGCTGCCGCGCGAGGTTACCGAGGTGATGGTGGAAACGAAGGTGAAAAAGGCCCTCTTCCGCCTCAACCCCGAGATTGCCGCACAGCCCGAACGCGCCGACGAGGTCATCTTCAAGCTGCGTTCCATCCTGCTGTCGGTCCACAGCACCGGCCTCGTGCGCGCCAACGAGGAGTTCGCCGAGTGGCTCAAGGGCAACAAGACCATGCCCTTCGGCAAGAACTACGCCCACGTGCCCGTTCGCCTCATCGACTTCGAGCATATCTCCAACAACAAGTTCCAACTGGTCAACCAGTTCAGTATCCGCAACCGCGAGACCAAACGCCCCGACATCGTGCTGTTTGTCAACGGCTTCCCCTTGGTGGTGGGTGAGACCAAAACGCCCGTGCGACCTTCTGTTTCGTGGCTCGATGCTGCCTCCGACATCCACGACGGCTACGAGAACAGCGTGCCTGAACTTTTTGTGCCCAATGTGTTCAGTTTCGCCACCGAAGGACGCGAACTGTTCTACGGTGCCGTGCGCACGCCTTTGGAGTTCTGGTCGGCCTGGCGGCTTAACGAGGGCAGCGAGGATTCGGAAATGCCCGGCTTGGAGAACGTCTCCGCCGAAATGCGGCAGCTGCTGTCGCCCAAAACCTTGCTCGACATCCTCTACAACTTCACCACCTACACCACCAACAAAAGTCGTCAGCGCATCAAAGTGGTGTGCCGATACCAGCAATACGAAGGTGCCAACAAGATTGTGGAGCGCGTGCTGGAAAACAAGATCAAACGCGGCCTGATATGGCACTTCCAAGGCTCCGGCAAGTCGCTGCTGATGCTCTTTGCCGCACAGAAGATGCGCCGTATGCCTGAGCTGAAAAGTCCCACCGTGATGATTGTGGTCGATCGCATCGACTTGGACTCGCAGACGCAGAATGTCTTCAAGGAGGCGCCCAACGTGATGCCCACCGAGGACATCGACACGCTGAACAAGTTTTTGGAGAACGACGCCCGCTATATCATCATCACCACCATCTTCAAGTTCAAGGACGCCAAGCCCAACATCAACCGCCGCGACAACATCATCGTGATGGTCGATGAAGCCCACCGCACGCAGGAGGGCGACCTCGGTCAACGTATGCGCGCCGCCTTGCCCAACGCCTTCTTCTTCGGTCTCACGGGAACGCCCATCAACAAGTCGGAGCACAACACCTTCTGGACCTTCGGCGCGTTGGAAGACCAAGGCGGTTACATGAGCCGTTACTCGTTTGAAGATGCCTTGCGCGACAATACCATTCTGCCCTTGCACTTCGAGCCGCGCCTGTTGGACATCCACATCGACCGCGATGCCGTGGACGAGGAGTTTGAACGCCTCTCCAACGAACTGGACGAGGACGCCAAAATCACCCTCAGCAGCAAGGCCGCCAAGATGCTCGAGTTCCTGAAATCGCCCGAGCGCATCCAGATTGTCTGCAAGGACATCGCCGAACACTATCGCGACAAAGTAGAGCCGCAAGGCTTCAAAGCGATGATTGTCACGCCCGACCGCGAGGCCTGCCATCTCTACAAGATGGAGCTGAACAATTACTTCCCCGATTCCGCTTCGGCGGTGGTCATCTCCACTTCGGGCAAAGGCGAGGACGAGCTGAAACACCTCTACAGCCTCACCAAAGACGAGCAGGAAAAGGTGATTGAGAAATTCAACAAGCCCGATTCAGAGCTTAAATTCTTGATAGTCACCGCCAAACTGCTGACGGGTTTCGACTCGCCCATCCTGCAGACCATATATTTGGACAAGTCGCTGAAAGACCACACTCTGTTGCAGGCCATCTGCCGTACCAACCGCAAGTTCCCCAACAAGACCTTCGGTCGCATTGTGGATTACTTCGGTGTGTTCGACGATGCCGCCAAGGCACTGGAGTTTGACGAGGACGTGATGAAAAAAGTCATCACCAACCTCAATGATCTAATCAACGAGCTGCCGCAAGCCATGGCCGACGCGCTGTCGCATTTCGAAGGCGTTGACCGCACCGTTGACGGCTTCGACGGGCTGCAGGCCGCACAGGAAGCCATCAACACCAATGAAAAACGCGATGCTTTTGCCGCCGACTATCGCCGTCTGTCCAACATCTGGGAATCCCTTTCTCCAGACCCGGCCTTGGAACCCTATCGAACTGATTACAAATGGCTGTCGAGTGTTTATCAGTCCGTCAAACCTTCCGGCCCCGATGCCTTGGGCAAACTGATTTGGTTGTCGTTGGGTGCCCAGACCAAGAAAATCATGTACGAGAACATTCACGTATCGGGCATCCACACCGATTTGGAAGAGGTGATTTTGGATGAAACTATGGTTTCGGCGTTGATGGGTAACAAGGACATGAAAGCCGCCAAGAAGATGGAGCGCGAACTCATTAAGCGCTTCAAGAAACACGCCGACAAGCCCAAATTCATCGAATTAAGCAAACGCTTGGAAGCCCTGCGCGACAAAGCCGAACATGGCCTGATTTCGAGCATTGAGTTCATCAAAGAGCTCTGCCAGATTGCCCGCGAGACCTTGCAGGCCGAAAAGCAGGAAGCCGAAGTGGAAGTCCGAAAGACCGGCAAGGAAGCCTTAACCGAGCTATTCATGGAGCTGCGCACCGAGGACACGCCCGCTGTCGTTGGCCGCATCGTCGCCGACATCGACAGCATCGTGAAAGTGGTGCGTTTCCCGGGCTGGCAAACCACCAACGCCGGCGAACGCGAAGTACAGAAGGCCTTGCGCAAAACCTTGTTGAAGTACAAGCTTCACAAGGAGGAAACGTTGTTCCAAAAGGCGTATATGTATATCAGGGAATACTACTAATCCTTTATTCATCAAAAAAGCGCGTCTCGGTTGAGGCGCGCTTTTTCATTAGCATTAAGCGAAGCTTACTCAGCAACTTCCTTCGCCTTAGCCCTGAAGTTCACCAAGTCTTCCTCGATGAAGTTCTTCACATAGACGCTCTTGCCAATAATCTTAATAAAGCATGGTAGTGTTTCAACCAGTGTGTCCGAAGTCTGTAGACTTCAGGGATGCGGTGCA
>CAMJHP010000032.1 GCA_946405575.1 uncultured Bacteroidales bacterium
GCGGGTCTTTGCTTGACTGTATTTTTATCAAATTCATGACTATATTACGATTTATGTGTTTCTAAAGAGTAGCAATTACTATGAGTCTTCAACACCCACTGCCGTCAATGCTACACGTAAGCATGACAAAGATAACCAGTAACTTCACCTTTGCCGATGCCAGCCAATGTGTTCGCCACTATGATGTCTTTTCTCTCGTTCACGATGCAAAAGTAGTCAAATTCTTTTATTGAGGTGATGTTTTTGAGGGCTTTCAAGTCCGTTGAAGCTTAAAGATAGCAGTTGAGCCAGCCGCTGGCGCGGTTTTTTTGCCCAGTAGATGCCTGAGCTGTGGGTAAGGCGCGACGGCCTTTCATGAGATTTTCTTAGAAGTAGAGGCTTCTCAAATACCATGTTGCCGCCCCGGGCAAGTGTCGCAGCGGAGTAAGGGCTAAAAGAAAAATACATGAAGCCCGCGACCGCTGCGACTCTTGCCCAGGGCGATATAGAAGTAGAGGCAGGCCGTCGCGCGGCGCTGGGCGGTGTTGCAGACAGGCAGAGTGTTCGCCCGCAGGAACGAGGACGAGCACCCTGCCTGTCTGCTTTACCGCACAGCTTTGGGGAGGCAAAGTTAAAGCCCAAGCCTTGCAAAAACCGTGACAGCGGCGGCTTGGTCGGTAGAATCTATTATCTATCTGTCTGTTCGATAAATTAGAATTTACCTTTCATACAATTCTATCGGCAAGCCGTCAGGATCTTGAAAGAAGAGGAACCTTTTGCCTGTATACTCGTCTGTTCTCACCTCTTCATGCGAAATGCCCAAGGCTTCTAACTCATGCACAGTCTCAGCTATGCTGTCGACCTCAAAAGCCAAGTGCCGCAGACCTGCAGCTTCAGGATGGGTCAACCGCGACGGTGGGGAGGGGAACGAGAAAAGTTCAATGACATAGTCATCGCCCAAAGCGAGGTCAGTCTTGTACGACAGCCTTTCCTCACGATAGTGTTCAGCAAGGACACGCATGCCGAGCACATGAGTATAGAAGTGGAGACTCCGCTGATAGTCGGAACTAATGATAGCGATGTGATGTACTTTGTTCAGGTGTAGCATGGCTTTATAAAGGGTCTTGTTCTATAAGTTCACTACGAGATGAGTGATGTTCTCACATAAGTTTTCGGCAATTCTCCAAGGTTCTTCTGCCTCCATTGGGAAGACCGTCGGTCGTGTTATGTATGATTCAATCATATAAATTCCGATTTATGTGTTTCTAAAGAGTACCTGTTGGCGGAATTAATTTAGTGCATACTTAATTCTGCCAATGGGCTTGTCGTTAATGAAGTTTACGTATTGCAGAATGGTAAGTGCACTAATTTTGCCAATGATTCTGGCAAACAAACCATTCGTTATTTTTGCGTAGTTCCTGATGACCAGGAACTGGTCTGTAAGTTGAGAGAATATTGTCTCAATCCTCTTTCTTGCCTTTGCAAACGGGATGAATGTCGGTTTCCAGTCCTTTTGGTTGAGCCGATACGGACACTCCAGTCTTATGTGTGCGGTTTCGAACAAGTCAAGCTGTACGTCAGCTCCAATATACCCTTTGTCACCATAGATGCTACAGTCGTGATAAGTATGTTTTACATCCTTCATATAATGGAGGTCAGCCACACTTGCCTTTGACAGATCATAGGAATGGATAACTCCACTTAACCCACAGAGAGCGTGTAACTTATAACCAAAATAATACGTATTCTGCGAAGCACAGAAGCCGAAGTCGGGAGCTTGCGAGAAATTTCCGGTACGCCCCATCTTGCAACGTTTTCCTCTTGCAACCCTACAAACCTCTATCGGCTTGGAGTCAACAAAGAATTGTTCCTCTCCGCCATCCATTTCCATGGCAATCCTCTTGCGCAGTTCCTCACACAGGCCTGCCGTTTTCTTCCTGCGGTCATTGAACTGTCTCCTTGATATGAGATTGGGAATGTTGTCCTTGTATTCTTGCAATTTATAGTCGAACAACCACTTCTCACTATCAATGCTCTCGGTCTCTGCCGTCAAGGATAGCGCCACCACTTCCAAATCCGAAAACTTGGGAACAGGACCACGACGTGGAACATTACCCGATTCATTGACGAGATTTTCAGAGAATTGCTTGCATATCTCAAGTATTTTGACGAATTTTGTATAAAGGTTGTACATACGATGGTTTGAACTTAATGTTTTGAGCACCACTAAGTTACTAAAAATCAGCGATATGTACAACTTTTTACTCATATTTATCAACTTAAATTAATTCCGCCAACGGGTAAAGAGTAGCAATTACTATGAGTCTTCAACACCCACTGCCGTCAATGCTACACGTAAGCATGACAAAGATAACCAGTAACTTCACCTTTGCCGATGCCAGCCAATGTGTTCGCCACTATGATGTCTTTTCTCTCGTTCACGATGCAAAAGTAGTCAAATTCTTTTATTGAGGTGATGTTTTTGAGGGCTTTCAAGTCCGTTGAAGCTTAAAGATAGCAGTTGAGCCAGCCGCTGGCGCGGTTTTTTTGCCCAGTAGATGCCTGAGCTGTGGGTAAGGCGCGACGGCCTTTCATTAGACTTTCTTAGAAGTAGAGGCTTACCAAATACCATGTTGCCGCCCCGGGCATGTGTCGCAGCGGAGCAAGGGCTAAAAGAAAAATACATGATGCCCGCGACCGCTGCGACTCTTGCCCAGGGCGATTTAGAAGTAGTGGCAGGCCGTCGCGCGGCGCTGGGCGGTGATGTCGACGAGCAGAGTGGTCTACCGCAGGAACGAGGACGGCCACCCTGCTCGGCGGCTTGACCGCACAGCTTTGGGGAGGCAAGGTAAGAGCTTTCCGCTGCAAAAACCGTGACAGCGGCGGCTTGGTCGGTAGAGGCTAATAATAAGAGCTATAGGACGGATGGGACTTATAGTGATGGGTCGGTGCCCTCTTACGGGGTGCGGCTGCTGTTATTGGCCGCGGAGTGGAGTCCACAGGCGTTTTTGGGTGGGTGACGGGCGACCGACTGCGGCAGGTGTGGCTTATTCTCATCATAAAGCTTTAAGGCGGTGGTAGAGCCAGCGACCTGACAACGGACTGAAAGCGGAGCGAGCAGACGACGCTGGAGGTACGGAAGCGTCGTCTGCCCGACGGAGCGAAAGGTAGTCGTCAGGCCGCGGACCTTAGTAGAAGCTGAGGGAGTTCGTTAGCGTTGGCAACGCCCGTGAGCGACCGTAGCGGCGAATGGCAGCAGCAGGCCTTGTGCGGCTGACGGGACAAACACGATGTGGAGACCGCCGACGATGCCTGAAGGACTGGGAAGGCAATGCTGGGCGCGTTAATGGAGCGGCGGAACACAGAGAGGCACGAACCGTGTTCCGACGCGGAATGATAGCGACCGTTGCACTGCCGCACACAGTACAAGGGCTTCGACGGTGGGCGGAACACCTTGGCGGGGATGGGAAGGTGATGCTAAAAGATGCTTCTCTGTCGATGGAGCTTCAGAGATGGCGGGCAATGCGCCAAAAAACTACAATACTTTTAAAGTTTATCTTTTAATCGTTGCACCATACGCTTTGAACGATTGGGAATCAATTCGTGGCAGAGGTTAATGCATTGCTCTAATGCTTTGAAGTAGACTTTAGGTGGAGTATGGTCACATAACGAAAAATCTTCGGTGAAAGGTTCGGGATTGCCGTAGTAATCCATCAGCACCTCATCGAACAGCCAACGCTTCATCAACAAGTCCCAACCTTGTTGGCCGAAATAGGGTTCAAAGAATTTTTTTGAGCCTGATATGGTAGACATGATTGCCTTACTACCTTTGTTGGCAACCAATGCGTTTTGCAGATCGTTAAGCATGTGGTCAATAAGGAAACGGCCAAACACATTGCAGTTTCGGTAACCTGATAGATACGATGGCTGTAGATATATGTTTCCAATGGTTTTGCAAAGGTCGGCGCAAGGTTTGATACGTTCAACCCATGGAGCTTTATCGCCATAAGGGATGCGTGAAAGCATGAAGAACCAATCACCGACCTGTGTACCCCACATTTTTTCTTGTATCACAGGCGATGGTCTAAGAATTAGATTACCATACTTTTTGTCAAACATCACCTCTTTTGAGGCAATATCATTGAAGATTATGGTACAAATGGCACATACCAAATCGGTTTGGTAGATGCCATAAGAATAGCCGTGGGTATCGCCATAGCGTTTCATGCCTTCAAGTTGACGAAAGTCGTAATCAACGAGACGGTTGATGTCACCATCAAGTTTTTCTTCTATGAAATCTTTTACCAACTGGCGAGGTTCTTTGAATGGGTCTTCCAACTTTAGATAAAGTTTCCATCGTTCAATTGCTTTTCGCTCAGCTTGTGAAGGCTCGTTTAGTTTAGTCTTACGGTATTCACAATGACCTTTCAGGCTGCGGTCGCGGAACGAGCGGGTAAACAGTCGGCCACAACCTTTGCCGCCTGGTTGAATACCACGAGTGTAGATACAGCCTTCGCATACGGTGCCCTCCACTCCTTGCCACAGGTCAGGCAATTCTACGTCATACTCAATGCCGGCATGCTCACCGTAGAGCGCTTTCACATAGCCGAAATGACCTTCACGAGCGATATAGAGATAATTATCATAATCTTCCATCCACTCAATCTTGTCATATTCCACTGGCAGCAACACTTCGCCACGGACATGAAGCAACCCTTTAAGATAGCGCGTTGGATTGGTTTTAGTCTTACGGATAGTGTTGCAGGCAATGATGTAGCCATTACGATAACCATATAGAGAACCGTAGGATTCTTTGAAGACCATCTTTCCATCGCTCCACATCAGGTTCTCTTTACCGCCAGGAGTAACCTGTACCAAATAGAGTGATCCAGCCAAAAGCTTTATATACCAGTATTTGCATTCACAAACCACATTACCCTGAATGTCTATCATTCCCCAACCACCTTCTTCAAGCTTATGGTCGTAGTAGAAGACAATGGCCACACCATTCATAAAGACATCGATAGAGCGGTAATGCTTTTCTGTGCTTATGATAACATTATGCTCTTTGTCCATAATGCCCATGTAATAACCTTCTTCATAGGCGATATAGCCGTCTTCACGTGGGCCTATTATGCGGTAGTCGGACATTTGTACGTGGTTTTTATTTGGCTCCAAAGATACAACTTTTTAAAATCATTCTTTCTCCCTATTGATGACATCTGTATCTTCATAAGTGTCATCCATTGTCCAGTATTTATAGCCGTCAATATGGAGGTATGGTAAATTGTAGTTGCCCCAACGTTGGCGAATGCCAAAGCGGCGTTGCATATCAACAAAGTACATGAACTCATCGTAAGACAATGGGCATTTGCCACGGACAATGTACTCGTGGGGACACCACGGCATGGTCTTGGCATACGTCCACTGGCAGCGGGCTATCATTTCACGCAGCCGATTGATGTCAGGTTCAACTATGCTCATATTATTTCAGAAGCCAAACCACATTCACATTATCTGATACTGCCAGGTCATCAGGTGTAATATCAAGGCCGTAAGGGGTGCTTGCCGAGGCTTCTTCATTGCTGTGAATCGAACGTGCCTCAGAATAGATGTGGACATCCATTTCACCATATTCAATCTCTTTGACTTCTCCAAGCTCGCGGCCTACAGCTTTTGCCATAATTGAGGCTTTATCGCGTGCGTCTGTGACAGCACGTTCCAGTATCTTAAGCTGAGTGGGTCGAGGATCTTTTAGGGTATAACCTACACTGATTTGAGCACCAGGAATAAATTTACCTATACCTTTGATGATATTGTTCACCAAAACAGTATCCATACCCAGGTCTATTTTAATTCGTTGTTCGAGGTCGTAACCATCTTTCTTCGACCCAACATAACTGCCGTTTTTGTAGATGTTTTCGCTGTGTTCGGAAATGTCCATTCTGATGGTTTTGGCCAGTTTGCCAGATTGCTGATTATACTCCAGTATTTTCACCATCCACGTGCTGTTCTCCTTTGCACTGGCATAGGCATCTTCGTATGTCTTAAATACACGGTTGATGCTAATATCTAAGCGTGTAACATCGGGCACCACGTGAATGCTACCAGTGCCCACCACTTTGATTGTTGATTCCATAATTATTTGCGTTTTCTTGTTGTGTTGTTTGTGGTTTCTTCTTCGTCGCGGCGGCGGATTCTGATGGTAAGCTGTACCTGTTGCTCAGGGTGCGTTTCGGGATTCAGCTTGGAGATGCGGCACTCGAAGATGTCGCCCCAGCCCATTTCAAAGAAAGAAGCAAGCTGCTGGTTGTCGGAGCGAGGGATATAGCCTAACAGATAGTCTTCGCCGTCTTTGTTGTAGATGACTTGGATTGCGTAGGCATCGTGATAGTTCTGCTCATCACGTTCAAGGCGAACGGTCTGACCTACTTTAAGGTCGTCCCATACCAGATCTGCATCGTGATACTTGCGTCCTGCCAGGTGGCAGTCGGTGAAAAATTGGCTGTGTGCTTTCATATCGTTACTGTTTTAATTGGTTGAACGATGCAAAAGTATATACCCACTGCGCCAAAAAACGGGCCAGTCGAAAATTATTTGTAATTTTCTTGTGCAGCTTGTAACATTTGCTCGATTTCCGATACTATATCTTGGGGAGATATTACCTGTAGCCATCCACCACGTGAAAGGATGTGAGCCAAAAAGTCGCGGGTCGGATGCAGGGTTACTTCAAAATCTGTGTAATCTTTTGTGACCGCGATTTCCTTTTGTGAAGGATGCAGCGGTAAGTCACGAAGGTAATACGGTTCGTTGCCGTAGGCACGTAACACTATGGGCTGTACCGGCACACGGTCGTCGGTCATCACACCGAAGTAGTCGCTAAAGTAGGTTTGCGCATCAAAGTTGCGATCCAACTTGAAAGTCTCTTCGGTGACGTTGATTTCCAGCATACGGTCAAAGGAAAGGGTGATATATCCAGCATCGCTGAAACGGCCAAGCAAGTACCAGCGACGACGGAAGAGTTTGATGCAATACGGTTCAAGTTTCCAGACTGAGGGCTTGGCATCACCGTAACGGCGGTAAGTGACACTGATGCGGTGTGAGTTGCGCATGGCCTCAATAACAATTTGCAGGTGTTCGCTTTCGCTGGGGATGCTTTCAAGAAGGATGCGGTCGTGCAAGCCACGAGCTTCGCTGACGATGTTGCTCACGGCAAGGGTACTAAGCATCCAACGAGGCACACTGTCATTGCTCATCAACGAGGGGTCGTCGATATAGTATCGGTTCTCGTTGTCGCAATCGATGACAATGCCAAACATTTCCTCCACCTCTTCACGGTGGCGGCGGAATGTGGTGCGGCTGTATGGTATACCATCGCTCATCTCGGTACGGAGCCAGCGGTCGTTGATCTCGCGCAGCGTGATGCGACCCGCTCGGCGTATGGTATCAACGAGCCAGACATATTGTTTGAATAATATAGACGCTTTCATAAAGCTAAGGGTAAGGATTTGCAAAGGTAATGCTTTTTATATGTTTATCAACATTTATCATTAAGTCACACTTAGTGGAAATGCTCCAATCACTTCGATTATATTCATTTATTAATTTGTCAATTCGGTTTCATAAGCAAACATTCACTATTTTTGCCACAATAAAACCCGGATGTAAATGGAGAAACTATACACCAAAGAAGGCCCGCAGGGAACGTTTACTTGCGAAGTAGATATTAGCAAGGATGAATGGCTTGAAATACTGAAAGACGAAGCGGTTCCTGAAAAGTATAAGGAGGCTGTGATTTGCTACTATTATATGCCAGAGAATAAGGGAACATGCGTAGCAGTTCGTAATCGTTTGGGTAAGAACGCCAGTTCTCTTAATGCGTTGATTAGGAGTTTTGGAAGATCTGTACAGAACAGGCTTGCTCGTTTTCAGGTGTTCAATGAAGATGGCAGCAACACGTATTGGCCAATTCCTATGAAAACTGGCAAGAATGTGTCAAGTAAGGATGAGGGGGTGTTTGAATGGACTTTGCGCCCTGAGTTGGTCGCAGCCATTAGAGAGTATCTGTATTGGTTTTTGATTGAACGATACAAAGAGTTGCGTAAAGAAATTCCTATTCGCGAAGAGAATTATGACGAGCTTTATAAATGGGAACTCATCACTTCCAGTAAAGGAAAGAATCCATATAACATCGTTGCTGATGGCGTTACGCATTCCAATAATGCCACTAAAGGCGGGTTTATAAATCTGATTGATGTTGTAAGAGACAATAAGACGCTCAAATACCTGGTAAAAAGCGAAAAAGAAGAATTTGAAAAGATATTGAATGAATTGGCTGATGAAAGTCAACCGCTACATGATAGAATAGCGAAATTCAAAGTAGCGGTGCCAGGTTTACTTCCCCCGGATGGATATAATAGCAAGGCCAATGATGAGCGGACTGCGGCAACAATTCTTACGTGTTGCAATCCTGACAAGTACACTTTCTACAAATACGAAGGAATGTATGACAACCTTTGTAGATATTTGAGCGAAGAAAGAAAGCCTACGGGGTCGTGTTATGAGCATTATCTTGACATGATTCGTCCTTTGTCTGATTTGGCTAAGCAGGATGCGGAGCTTCAGAGCCTTGTTTCGCCCATGCTAGAAGGACAGCGGAAAAGCGACTTGCTGTTAGCTCAGGATATGGTTTGGATGCTGGTGTGTAAAATCCATGATAGACTGGGCTATATCGGAGCATTGGCATGGAGTGAAAAAAGGCGCGTATGGCTTTGGAGTGGTGACAAAGAAACAGCCAATCAGACAATGCTGTGTTGCGGCTCGTCAGCAAAAACCATCAAAGACTTCAGGCCTTATAAGTCCAAAAACGCACTTTTGAAGGCTTATCAAGAAGATGTCGGTAATAAAGACACCAATATTCCCACTGCATACTGGAATTTCGTGCATGAAGCTAAGCCGGATGATATCGTGGTCGTGTTCAAATCAAAAACGGAGAATGGCAAGCGGTCCCATCTATTATTTGGCTGGGGCAAGTTCGCTTCTGATTGTCTTTTTGACGAATCTAAAGCAGACCCGATGTGCCGAAATATAGAATGGCATCTGCCATTTCTTGAAGCTCCTGTTGAGGATTATGCGATTGGGAACAGTCTTTTCTTCCATGGCACAACAGACAAACAAGCACAGCATATCATTGAATTATTGAATATCGAAAACGAAAACGCTTCTGAAACTATGAATACAAAACTACAACCTTACATCGATCTATTGATGTCGAACCGCAACCTTATCCTGACAGGTGCGCCAGGAACGGGCAAAACCTATTTGGCTAAAGAGATTGCCAAAGTAATGAAAGCGGAAACCAAATTTGTCCAGTTCCATCCTTCCTACGACTATACTGATTTTGTGGAGGGGTTGAGGCCTATTAAGGATGGAAATGGAAATGTAGGTTTTGAACGAAAAGATGGTGTGTTCAAGGAGTTTTGCAAACGAGCTGTTATTTCACGGTCAACCGACAAGGAGGTTTTTGGTGAACTGAACGACAATCCTACTGTCTGGAAGGTGTCATTGGAAGGGACTGGAGACAATCCTACCAGAAAAGATTGCATGAACAATGGATATATTCGAATCGGATGGAGCGGGTATGGAAACGTGGAAGACTTCAATGACTTTACAGAGTTTGAAGATGGGGGTAAAAATGTGCTTCGCGCGTTCCAATCATCTATGCAAATCGGAGATATAGTTTTGTCCTGCTATTCAGCCAAAGAAATAGATGCTGTTGGAATAGTTACAGGTGACTACGAGTACCGGGAAGAAGGCGGTGATTATCCAAGGTACAGAGCGGTGAAATGGTTGGTCAAAGGGATTAAGGAAAATATCGTTGACCTAAACAAAGGAAAGACCTTTACCCTTTCTACAGTTTATCGCGCGAATATTTCAGCTGAAGAGGCGCTGGGTATTGTTAGGAAATACGATTCTGAACAAGTAAAGGTTGACAAACCTTTCGTCTTCATCATTGACGAAATCAACCGAGGTGAAATATCAAAAATTTTCGGTGAGCTGTTCTATTCCATTGACCCTGGCTATAGGGGTGAAAAAGGCATGGTGCAAAGCCAATATCAGAATCTCATCGAAGAGGGCGACATCTTCAAAAAAGGTTTCTATGTGCCAGAAAATGTCTATATCATCGGAACGATGAACGATATTGACCGCTCGGTGGAAAGCATGGACTTTGCCATGCGCCGTAGGTTTACTTGGAAAGAAATCACGCCTGAGGACACCCAAACCATGCTCGACTCGCTGCCTTGTGCAGATGAGGCTAAGGCGGCCATGAAACGATTGAACGAAGTCATTGCTGGCACTGGCGGTTTGGGTGCTGCCTATAGCATAGGCCCGTCCTATTTCCTAAAGCTCGGAGAGAACGGAGGTGACTTCAAGAAGCTTTGGGAAATGAACATTGAACCATTGCTGAAAGAATATCTGCGAGGTTTCCGCAAGTCGAATGATATTCTTGACAAGTTCGCCAAGGCTTATTTTGATGTAAAAGAAGCAGCTGAAGAGTTGACAGATGAGAATTAACCTGACAGATAACAACAATTCTAACGAGGGTGCATTCACCAGAAAAGATGTGGCCGCCTTGTTTCCTATAGCGAAAAAGACGGTTGCGGAGCTGTGTAGGGAGAATGAAAACCTGCTCATCTTCCCATACAGCATAGATGAGTCTGATGATAGAATTGGGGATACAACTGTTATGGAAATTGAGAGCACCAGTGACCCTGACAAAGTACACGTAAAAACTGGCAATGTGATGGGATTCATTGGCGTGGGCAATCTACAAATCAAGATAAAATCGAGATTCGATGTGGGAAGAGATGACTTCCTGCTTCACTATATGCTTCAGCGTGTGTTGTCGTTCAACCTGTTTGATCTCAACCATAACAACGAGCAGGAAGACGTGTTTGATTTTATCATGTTCATGTTTCCGTACTTCCTGAAAACAGCGATGCGCCAAGGCATTTACAGGGAGTACCAGAACTATAGGTATAATGATGCCCACTTGAAAGGAACCGTGGATGTTGGCAGGCACATTGCGAGAAACACACCTTTCGTTGGTGACTTCGCTTATTCAACGCGAGAGTACAGTTATGACAATAATATGACTGAGCTCATCCGGCATACTATTGAGTATATGAAAACGAAAAAGTATGGCCAAGCAGTGTTGAATATTGACGGCGAGACAAAAGAGAACGTGGCGGCCATCATTGAGCACACACCGTTATACGACAAGAATGAGCGAAGCAGTATCATCAGCAAAAACCTGCGTTTAAGGATGCACCCATATTATACAGAGTACCGACCGTTGCAAACCCTGTGCTTGCAGATCTTACGGATGGAAGAAGTAAAGTACGGGGAAAGTGATGATGTGATTTGCGGCATCCTGTTCGATGGTGCCTGGTTGTGGGAAGAGTACGTCCATACCGTTCTTGACGGGCTGGGCTTTGTGCATGGAGAAAATAAGCTTCGCAAGAATGGTATTTATATTTACGAGGGACGAAGAGGAGTCAGATACCCGGATTTCTATAAAGACGATTTTGTGCTTGATGCTAAGTATAAGAGGTTGGGGAGCTATAAATCGGTAACAAAAGTTGACCCTAACGACCAAAATCAGGTTATTGTTTATGGGTCGGCAATTAAGGCGAAAAGAGGTGGTTTTGTGGCACCACTGATGCAGAAACAAACGGAGATACCTAAAGAGTATTTTAAAGAAAACCATTTCGAGCTTGCCATCTATGGTATAGAAATCTGCAAGTCGGCGAAGACGTATGCAGATTTCTGTGACAGCATGAAGGAAATGGAGCTGGCATTTATTGAATCATTGAAGTTGTAAATCTATTGTACAATGGAGAAAATAGGCATAGACATGGATTCAAAGGAGGTTGGAGTTAAGTATTATGAGTATGGTATGAAGCTCTTGAAGCAATACAAGTATGATAGAGCGAATGCCTATTTTCGGGTTGCATACGATTTGTTGCAAGAGCATAAATCAGTAGAATGCTATCCCGACCTGTGTTATCGCATCTATTGTGGGATGTCGCCGTATTCTTCACCATACGACAGGATTCCATTCTTGGAAGAGGCTTTAGAAGGTTTCAAGCGACTTGCTTCGATGGGGATGGATGTTCCGACAAAGAAGATGAAGGAAATAGAAAAGAGTTTAGAGTTTGCACGTTACGAACAAGCGGAAAACAATTGCAAAGAAGTTGTTACGTCAACTGCTGCATCTAAGGTGAAAGGTCTTGAAAAGATAAACGAATTCTTAGGGTATGACTACACAAACAGATGTCAGTTCCATGATGCAGAAATCTATGACTTAACATGGAAACGAAATGAAGTAGTATTGCGAATCAATATCAATTATGAGTGTATCGCAACATTTCGATTCATTGATGCGGTGGAAATGAAGGGGGCATTTGAGCTGCCGTATCTATATGAAATGAAGTTCCGCATGTATAACTGTTTTGTTGAATGTTCTCTGGATGGTGTAGGAGTTACAATCACCAGCGAAGAAGTTGTTTGCGAGAAGGTGGAGAAGTATGAGGATAATAACGAAGATTAGATAATGAAAACTTCTAAAATGTATTTTTGTCAAAAATTTCAGCGATATGAAAGTAAGTATGTATATTAAGAACAATGGCTGTTCTTTCCGTTACCATCTTGATGCAGAGTTTCCATGTGCGCCCAGAGTTGGGGAATTTGTGTCAGTTGATTGGGATCCCGTGAAGGAAGCCATCATAAACAATGACGACCTGTTTGATTATTGTGAGTTTCTGCCGCGCGACTTGGCCGAATGGTATATTAATCCAAGAAAGCAAGAGACGAAACCAAAACCAACGAAGGATCAATTATGGGAGGGATTATGCTTTGATACTGTTGGTGAGGTTGAATCCGTGCATTGGGTTGTCAGGGATGGTGTAGCGCAGTGTGAGATTGTGTTAGAGGATTTGGAGCGACACAGTAGCTGATTTGTGGCTTATGCCGCATCACAGATTCTCCTATCATAAGGATAGGCAAAATATCAAGAAGCCCCGGACATCCCAGATGCTCGGGGCTTTGCTTTACTTGTATGCGATGGAAGGACTTATAGGACGGATGGAGCTTAGATTTTATAACTCCAAGGCATTGGGATTAAGTAGGAAGTCGTAGATGCTCATCGTGGTGATGCCTTGCTCGTTGCGATGGACGAGGCTTTCCTCGCCAGTGATGATGATCTTTTTGAATGAATCGTTTACCTTGGTCAACGAGGCTTGCTCTTGTTGCTCCTTGCTCTCGCTGTTCATGCGGAAGGCCGATTGGATATAATAGCGTTTGCTGCCTTGGTTGCATACAAAGTCAATCTCCAGTTGGGAACGCTTTTGCTTGCCGTTATCGTCGCGGATGACCACGGGGACGACCCCCACATCAACGTTGAAGCCTCGAATCAACAGCTCATTGTAGATGACGTTTTCCATTATGTGGGTCTTTTCGTCCTGACGGAAATTGATGCGAGCGTTGCGCAATCCCATGTCGGAGAAATAATACTTTGACGGGGTGTCGATATACTTCTTGCCTTTGACATCATAGCGCATGGCCTTTGACACAAGAAACGAGTCGCAAAGGTATTCGAGATAGTTCTTGATGGTTTCGGGGTCGATGGTCACTTGCTTCACGCTTTTGAAGGTCTTGGACAGCTTGGTGGGGTTGGTGAGGCTTCCGATGGACGAAGAAATGATGTTGAGCAGTTCTTCAAACTCTTCTTCGTGCCTGATCTGATAACGCTCCTTGATGTCCTTGATATAGGTCTCTTCAAACAGGTTCTTCAGATATGCTGATTTCTGCTCTTCCGTCTTATAGGTGAGTATCAGGGGAAGGCCTCCGAATGTCATGTATTCGTCCAAGCCCAATTGTGTGCTTCCGTTGTATGCGGTCATGAACTCAGCAAACGAGAGGGGATAAATCTTTACCTCGTCGCCTCGGCCACGGAACTCGGTGATTACATCCTTTGAGAGGAAGCGGGCATTTGAGCCGGTCACGTACACGTCCGCATTGGGAACATCGAGATAACTATTCAGCACATCCACGAACTCATCCACCATCTGCACCTCATCGAGCAGGATGTAGTGCATCTGCTCGTCGACAAACTTTCCGTCAAGATATTCAAGGAGTGCATCAGGATTGCGGAGCTTCTTGTTTCTGCGGTCCTCCAGATTCACCTTGATTATATGATCGTCGTCCACGCCGATTGATTTCAAGTATTTGGTGAACAGGTTGAACACCAGGTATGATTTTCCGCATCGGCGGACACCAGTCACGACTTTAATCAATCCATTGTGCCGACGGTCAATCAGCTTCTGCAAATATAAGTCTCGTTTGATTTCCATTTATTCGGTTTTTGTGTCACATGTGACAGTTTTATCGGATGCAAAAGTAGGGTTTTTATTCTAAACCGCAAGGAGTTTTGAGAATAAACCTTATATTTGCGGCATGAAAAACGAGAAACAACAAGCTGCTGCAGCGGCGGCGTTTGCCGAGCGGTGGAAGGGTCGCGGATATGAGCGCGGCGAGTCCCAGCTGTTTTGGGCCGACTTATTAAGCAATGTGTATGGCGTGGAGGATTTGCCCTCCTTCATCCGCTATGAAGAGCAAGTGAGTAGCATGGTGGACTCCACCAACTTCATCGATGGCCACATTCCATCGACGAGGGTGCTGATTGAGCAGAAATCCATCAACAAGGATTTGAGGAAGGGCATCCCGCAAAGCGATGGCTCCGTGCTGAATCCTTTCCAGCAAGCGAAGAAATATGTGGCCAATATGCCGCTATCTCAACATCCGCGTTGGATTGTCACCTGCAATTTTTCCGAGTTCCTGGTCTATGACATGGAACAGCCTAATGGCGAGCCTGAGCAGATCCTGTTGGAGAACCTGGGCAAGGAGTATTACCGCTTACAGTTTCTCGTGGACTTGAAGAGTGAGCATATTTCCAAAGAGATGCAGGTGTCGATGAAGGCCGGCGAGATTGTTGGCCGCATCTATGATGCGCTGCTGAAGCAGTATGACGACAATTCGCCTGAGGCCTTGCGTTGGCTGAACATCCTGTGTGTGCGTATCGTGTTCTGCCTGTATGCCGAGGATGCCGGAGTGTTCAGGCATGACCAGTTCCACGACTTCCTTTCGCGTTACGATGCCGATGATATACGGCGGGCATTGAGCGACCTCTTTGAGGTGCTCAACACGCCTTTGGAGAAACGCAGCAAGTACCTTAAGGAAGACCTGAAGGCTTTCCCCTATACCAACGGTGGACTGTTTGAAGAGGCGATTGAGATACCTCAATTCACCGAGGAACTGAAACAGACGCTTCTCCAGAACGCAAGCCTTGATTTCGACTGGAGCGAGATTTCGCCCACCATCTTCGGGGCTGTGTTTGAGAGCACATTGAACCCAGAAACAAGGCGCAGCGGGGGTATGCATTACACCTCGATAGAGAATATCCATAAGGTGATTGACCCGCTCTTCCTGAACGACCTTCGTAGCGAGCTGGATGGGATATTGGAAGAGAAGGTGGAGAAGACGCGCCTGCGTCGTCTCGATGAGTACCAGGACAAATTGGCTTCGCTGACCTTCCTCGACCCTGCCTGTGGCAGCGGCAACTTCCTGACCGAGACTTACCTGAGCTTGCGAAGGTTGGAGAACGAGGCTATCCGTGAGCGGTATCATGGCCAGTACCAGATTGGGGCCTTCCTGGATCCTATTAAGGTGAGCATCCACCAGTTCTACGGCATCGAGATTAATGACTTTGCTGTGACAGTGGCCACTACCGCGCTGTGGATTTCGGAAGCTCAGATGCTGACCAAGACGGAACAGATTGTGCAGCATGACATTGACTTTTTGCCGCTGAAGAGCTACGCGAATATCAAGGAGGGCAACGCGCTGCGGGTGGATTGGAACGATGTGGTACCAGCGGAAAAGCTGGATTATATCATGGGCAATCCGCCGTTTGTGGGATTTACATTTATGACTGCGGAACAGAAAGAAGATGTTGAAGTGCTTTATCCTGGCATTAAGAACATTGATTATGTGAGTTGTTGGTTCAAAAAGGCTTGTGAGTACACCAGAGGAACTGATGTTGAATGCGCTTTTGTTTCGACAAATAGTATTACCCAAGGTGAAACGGTTGGCCGAATGTGGGAATCTTTAGATGTTCAAATCAATTTTGCCTGGCCAACATTCAGATGGGATAGCGAGGCAAGCGAGAAAGCCCACGTTCACTGTGTTATCATTGGTTTTTCACACAATGAGCGCAAACACAAGTATTTATACAATGATGGAGGACCTGTAGAATGTCACAATATAAATGCATATCTAGTCGATGCTCCAAGTATGATTGTCAGCAGCCGAAACAAGCCTTTGTGCAATGTTCCTGCGATGATTTATGGCAACAAGCCTGCTGATGGCGGTTGTCTGATTTTCACCAAAGAAGAAAAGGATGAATTCCTCAAACGAGAGCCAAAAGCAAGGCGATGGATGCATACTCTTATCGGTGGAGCTGAGTTGATCAATAACAAACCATTGCTGAATGACAAACTGCGCTATACATTATGGTTGGATGGGATTAGTCCAGATGAATTACGAAGAATGCCAGCCGTATTGGAACGCATTGCTGCATGTAAAGAAGCAAGGTTAAAGAGTCCAGCTGCAGCAATCAGGAAGTTTGCCGAAACGCCTCATTTATATGCTCAACGCACTCAGCCTAATATTCCTAAACTGGATGAGTATGGTGTGCCTCTTTATGAAGATGGTGTGAAGCATTTTAATCTCTTAGTACCTGAAGTCTCGTCAGAAAGACGCAGATATGTGCCAATGGGTTATATTGCAAATGAAGTCGTAACAAATAATCTTGTTAAGCTTATTCCAGATGCTTCCATATACCATTTTGGCATTTTGGTCTCTAATGTACACATGGCATGGATGCGTGCCGTGTGTGGAAGGCTGAAAAGTGACTATCGGTATTCCAAAGATGTTGTTTATAATAATTTCCCATGGCCATCGATAACAGATGCTCAAAAAGAAAGAATTGAAAAGACCGCTCAGGCCATTTTGGATGCCCGCTCATTATATCCTAAAGCTTCTTTGGCTGACCTTTATGATGAACTAACAATGCCAATGGAACTTCGCCGCGCTCATCAGGAGAACGATAGGGCGGTGATGGCAGCGTATGGTTTCGACTTGAAGATGACGGAGAGCCAATGCGTGGCGGAGCTGTTTAAGCTGTATCAGGGGATGGTGAAGTGAGACTGCTTGCCCCCCCTTGCAAAGGGGGAGAAAAGAACGTAACAATATGAAAAAAGCTAAAAAAGAACATAGGAAATGCACTAACGATGCGTTGAAAGAGATGCTTAGTGCTTGCCCCGAGATAATAGATGAATTAAGGAAGCGCTCTGCCGTAACAACAGGAGATTGGATAGATCTATATGACCTCTTGCTTTTTGAGCATGGAATGTCATTCGGCATAGACCCTGTCAGCAAAAACGACACGGACACCGTCCTTTTCTATGGCTATCATTATAGTATTGATGGCGAGAAGATAGAGAGATTTGATTGCGAAGAAATCAAATCATTTGCTGAGGCACAACTTCAAGCCGTCCACGATACGATGTATAGACTAAGAGAAAGACTATGATAGTTGGATAAAAGTTGTAAATTTGCAGCCGTAAAAAGACATAAATAATAGAGCTTTACGCTCTGCTTCCTGTCAACGAAATCTGGGAAATTTCAACAAACTACAACGGGAACAGAACGATAAGGCTCGCGCCGATAGGCGTGAGCTTTTCGTTACTTTTGTTGTAGTGGTTCCCCAGAGCCCGTTGACGAAGGTGCGGATTGTCTCACGCTTCTTTCTTTTGTGCAAGACGATAAGTGAGAGGCTCAAAATACTCGAAAATGACCAAAGAAGAGCAAAACAAGCTGTTTTCTGATATGAAAAGCAAGTTACAGGCGGCACAAGAAATCTTGGAAAGGCTTGACCATGAAGATGACCTTGAAGCCAGTGAATACGCGGCTTCGCTGATGGAAGTGGTCAGGCTTCACCAAGCCTTTGCAGAGGAATATCAACAAATAGATAAAGGTTGAGATAATTGTTTCCTCACAATAGTTCAAGTGAGGAAATGAGGAAATGAGGAAACGGCCTCATTCCTCGATAATGATTTTGTATTCGCTGTGTTTTATTCCAGCATCATCCCAGGCTTTTTGAAGTGCATCTACAGTTTCCTTCCCTTTCCGGGTCCGTATGGTGCAATAAAAGCACACAAATAGCAAGCGACGCTTGATGACGTTTGATTTTACCACTATGGGATGGATAGCGGCGTGAGCTGGGAGGGTGTAGGTTGCGATGCGAATGGTGGTAATCATATCATTCAGTTTTTGTGGGTTTGGCAATGTTCTGGAGGGCGACTATGTTGTACTCGTCGCGTGGGATGCCAGCGCTTTGCGCTGCAATGTTGATGACATCGACGAGGTAGGCATAGTCCTTTTGATAGATGGTGGCCGAGAATGTGAGGCCACAAACGCCGACGTAGCCGATATGGGCACCGACGATAGCGGGACGGATGGCACGATAGGCGGACATGGTGTAGGCTTCGATGAGGATTACTGATTTCATAGTATGTGAGGTTAGGTGTGTGAATGTCAGGGGGTGAAACCCCTGGTTAGGGTTGTGTCACCCCTTCGGGGTTCTTGCGGTACTGGCCAGTTGAGGGGTGCAATAGCTGGCCAGATTTGATGAAGAATTGCAGGTAACGCTCAGCGGTTTTTTCGGTGATGTTGAGCGAAGCGGCGGTTTTGATGTAGGTTGGGCGGTCGAAAGTTTCAGGCAATGCTGCCAGGAACTTTTCGCGGGTTTCGGCTGCGATAACTTGACGGCCTTTCAAGACAGGTGCCTTGGCGTTGCGAGGCAGCGCCTGAAAGACAGCTGCCGAGTGCTGCAGCAGGACTTTGACCATGGCCAAGGCAGTGTCGAAGTCGGCATCGGAGCAGACCATGCGAAGTTTTTTATCTCCACTCTTGGCGGACTTCGGCGCATTGTCGATGCGGCGAAGGACGGTCAAGATCATCGCGAAGCGAAAGAGGATGAGACCGAGGCGGCGAACTGTGGCCACGATTTCGTCGCCGAGCAGCTGAGCGAAGCGAAGCTGCGTGGCCTCGAAGTAGGCATTGAACTGGTCCATCTGGGAACGGCTGAGGGTGAACTGGACTGGCCGCTTGGGGAACTTCTTCAGGAAGGTGAAGAAATCGCGGCCTATCTCCTTGAACTTCTCATCAGCCGTGGTGCCACCATGGGAGGCAAACATGTTGTGCCAGACCAATTCGGTTTCCATGACATAGAAGATGAAACGGCTGAAGAGGCCGTTTTCAGCATCAGGGATGAGATTGAAGATTTGCTGCGGTGTGCCGGACAGGACAGCGGAGAATTTGGGCTTCACAATCTCGACGTATTCATGATCTTTCTTGCGGAGATAGGAAATCGTTTCATGGTGAAACGCTTTCCTGAATCCGTCGGAATAGTTGCCGAGGTCGGAATTGAAGGCATTGGCCAAGGTGTCGCCTTCTGTCTCGAACAGAAGGCCGACACCGTTGTTTTGGGCGAGGGTCTGATAGACGACAGTGGCCGTGCTGTTGGCAGGGACGAACAAAGTGAGGAACGGCGGTTCTTTGGGTGGCACTTCGAGGGTGTTTTTGCGGTTGACGGCATAGGCCACTTGGGCAGCTTCGTATTTCTTCATCTGCTTCTTGTACTTCTCACGGAGCGCCTGGTGCAACGGCGCAGCGAGATGACGGCACAAGGAGAGCCGTCCTTTGCCAGCCGATGCGCTGGCGGTGACGAAGAGGAAGAGATTGGCGAAGACCTCGCGACAGTCGTACATACCATATACATTCGGGATGCAGGCCGAAAAGACAGTGAGTGAGCCGAGGATGAGGATGTCGGCATCGACATCCGAGACCGAGTCGGCGATGATGCGCTGCATGATGGATGGGAGGCTGGAACGGATGGATTGGGAAAACGATGGCAAGGGTTCATGATATGCGGACGAGCCGTCCGCAAGCCTGGAGTTTTCCTCATTCCTCATTTCCTCATTCGGATTTCGTGAGGAAAATGGGTGAGATTGCGGGGCGCAGCCCGCAATGAGGTCGGGACGGAGCAACGAGCCAAGACCATCGGAAGATGGTGCTGGTAAGTTGATTCCGTGGGACTTGGCGATGTGGAAGAGGGTGGCGATGGTGATGGGAGCTTTGCCGGACGGCATCCTATGACGGAGGCAAGCGGCATACTGTTTTTGGGCTGTTTGGGGGTCATAATTGGGGTAAAAAGCCGAAATTCTGTGGAAAAAAGGCTCACCATCGGCACCAAATTCGTGTGCGAGGGCGAAGCCGATGCTGCACCAGTCGCCATAATCGGCGGTGATGTCGGTGGCCGACCGCTCTATCAGGACGGTCAGGGCCTCGACGGAATCAGCGACGGAAGTGGCGTAGGTGGTTTGTGGTTTGGTCATGACAAAGCTGGGTTGATGTAGGCATTAGGGTCGAATGGAAGGAAACAGGCACGAGAAACGTCCTTGCACTTTTCATCGACATCGAGGGAATAGGTGGTGTGGAGGTAATGTTGGACGGCATAGAAGAACAGGGGGTGATAGGAAGCGGGCGTTTCGACAGGGAAGAAACGCTCGCGGTAGGCGTAGTTCTGTTCCATTGAGACGACCCATTTGAGGCCGTCACCTGAAGGGCTGCGGAAGAGCAGCATGGTCTCAAAATAGGGGTCGTTCAGGAGTGTGAGCGCGACGGCTTCGACATCTGAGAGATGGTCGAAGTCGAAGCACACGAGATAGGAATGCCGGATGAGTTTGTCGGCTTTGCGCTGCTGGAAAAGGCCGGAGAAGGTGCAGAAGTCGAAGTTTGATCTCTTGAAGGCCGGGCGTTGCGTGGATGGCAGCGAGCGCAGGCGAGCTGTGGCCTGTGCCGACACGCCACTACGGATGTAGTTGTAGGCATCGGCCAGGGAGAACTCCATGGTGGGCTGCTTGCTCTCTATCGGCTTGGTGAAGAAGGAGAAACGGGAGAACGAAGCGACCGCCGTGACCGGAGGGCACACTGGATGCGAAGGGATGAACGGTTGAGGTCTAACGAGCGTTTCCATGGTCTTTTATGATTTTATGGTTCTCGATGAATGCCTGGACTTCATCCAGCTTGTAGAGACAGTAATGGGTGTGCACCTTGTAATAAGGCAAGCCCATGGTGCGGAGCTTATCCAAGGTGCGACGGGAGCAATGGAGCAGCCGCATGACATCGCCAGAGTCGAGCCAGAGTTTGGAGAGGTTGGGATGGGTCAGGGTGACTTCCTCTTTGTTGACATAGCTTTGCAGATTGTTCATGGACGGCCTCCTTTCGTGGCTTTGCGTGCTTTCAATGGTATGCGGACGGTTTCATCGTCGTCGACGGTGAAATCTTCGCCAAGGATCCAGGCGTCAATCTCTGACTTGAGGAATTGGAGCTTGGCTCCGGCTTTGTGGTAAGGGATGGCTTTTTTCCAGACCCATGAGTAGATGGTTTGGCGGGCTGGCTTGCCGGGGAGGTAGATGATGAGGTCGTCGACGCTCATCCATTGTTTTTGAGGCTGGCCATCGCGGTCGGCGATGGACTGCAGCATGGTCTTCATTTCGCCTACGTCTTTTATCAGCTGTGAGACGGCATTGGGTAGGCTGTCGAAAGACAGGGGTTCGTTGGATTGGTACATGACGTGAATTTTTAGTGGTTGTTTTCGGCGGCTAAATACGAGCTAAAACTTCACGCGGTTACATCAGTAAGGTGTTACTTATGTACGTTTTTTCTTGTTTTTCCCAGCTGGCTTGTTTAGAAGGGCTTGCGCCAAAAGGATGAAGATGGCCTCTGTCGTTTCTTCGGTGCAACCTTGTTGGAGCGACCTGCTGTAGGTGGCAGTGGCATCGGAGAGATCGATGTCGAACAAATCGCCAATGGTTTTGAAATACTCCTTTTGCGTCGGTTTCTTCCTTGTCTTACGGTCAATGATGCATCCGGATTCATAAAGTGCCAGGAAGACGCGAATGAGGTCGATTTCGGAGATTTGTTTGCTGATGGCCAGGTGGGATGTGTAGGTTGAGGCGAGTTCATCGTTATGCAATCCTTCCTTGGTTTTCACCATCTCTTGGAAATCTCCGTTGATGTCGGCAAGGAGGTAGGTCAGCACTTTATAGAGGTTGGCCGTCTTGACCTTGTCGACGGCTTGAAGCAGGTCTTGGACATGGACATAGCCATGACGAGCCGCTTCGATTGTATCGAGAGGTAGAAGATATTGGTTTTTCTTGTCGGTTAATGGCGATGGAATGGATGCACAGAGCGCATCATATTGTTTCTGAAGGGAGTGATACTTTTCTTTCCAATCTTCCTCAGGCTCATCAAGTTCGTTGGCCAGTTGTTCAAATGTCTTGAAATAGTCAGAATTAACATCTACTGCACGTTTGATGGATGAGATAAGGAAACGGCTCTTCCTGTCGTTGCGTAGCCGTAGCAGCACGAAATCGACCGACAGGACGATTTCTGCCGCGTAGGTGTCGAGAAGACGTTTGCGGACTTTGAAGAAATGATTCTGGACAAAGTTTTCTTCGGGGTGCTGCTCTTTTGCGAAATCGTTCATCAAAGAATACGCTTCCCTGAAAATCACGTGCGCGGGATGCCAGATAGGATAATGCCTGTTGCTGGCGGTGTCGAACGTGTTGATTTCAAGCAGGGTTTCATAAATCATTTCGTTAAGTGGCCCCAAGACGGGGTCATTCAGATAGCCGTCCAGGTCGGCATGGATCTTAAATGATGATATTGCTGTCATGGCTATAAAGATTTAAGAGTGCGCGAAATGGAGCGATAAAAAAAGCCCAGCGGAGCGCCGGGCTTTTGATTCATTCTTCGTCTTCGTCAATCTCTGGATCGATGAAGAGGAGGTTGTTTACCTTCAATCGCTTCTTTGGGCTGATGGTGCCTTGATAGCCTCGGAGGACGTTCTTGGAATCGACGTGGCCGACCATGGAGTCGATGAAGGCATCGGAGATGCCATGCCAGGTTAGCGTGGTGATGTAAGAATTACGAGCGGTGGAAGCGGTGACGGGACGGATGCCGAGCTTTTCACAAACGCCTTTCATGCCTTTGCGGATTTGGCGGTTGAAGTCGTGGGTGCGGCTTTCCATTTCCGGCTCATACTTGGCATCACGGAGGATCTGCGGGAATACGAGCTTGCCTTTCACGGGCTTGCTGGCGTATTTGCCGAGCAGCTTCTCCAATGGTTCCGTGACGGGAATACGGACGGTTACCTTCACCTTGTCGGCTATCTTGCCACGGATGTAGGACAACTCCTTATTATAGAAGTAGTCGTCGTTCCATACGAGGGTGGACAGGTCTTTCAGATTGCTGCCGTTGCAGAGATAGAGGATGAGCCACCAGTCGGCGGCTTTTCTCCCGGGGCCTTTATAATCGCGAATCTTCACGATGTCGGTGACTGGGATGTAGTCCTCTTTGCGACGGGTGCCTTGCTTGATGGAGAACTTGGGCACCTCGCCGATGATCTTCTTTTCGCCCAGGCTGTTCATGACGGCACGGAGGGCGCGAAGATAGATGCTCTTGGTGGAGTCGGACAGGCCGGCCTCATCCATCGAAGCCGTCCATTGCTTGATGACGTTCTCGTCAACGAAAGACGGGGGGACCTTGGATTTCTTGCCTTTGACGACAAGCGTTTTCTCCTTGGTGCGTTTCTTGGTGAGGCTTGTGATGGAACAGCCAAGGAAACGATAGAAGCTCTTGAGGGCTGTGCTGTACTGAAGGCGGGTCTTCTCGGTGTTCTTGCTCTCGCCAAACTGGATCCAGTATTCGAGGAGCGTGGGGGCTTCCGGTGTCTTGGTCTCAGGGTTGGCGATGGCCTTTTTGAGATTCTCAAAGGTGAATTTCTTCTCGACATTGAGAGCGACGACGGCATCATAGATTTTGGTGAAGGCCTTCGTGACTTGGCTTTTGGCCTTGTGGAGGGGTGAAGAGCCGTTTTTGAGGGTGAAGATTTTGGCGTAGTCGTCGTCGGAAACGCAGACTCCAGTTGCGTGGAGCCACTTTTCGCCTTGGTAGGTTACACGGATGTAAATGGGGTAAGTACCGTCCTTTTTTTGGCGCCTGATATCTAGGAAAGCGCGGAGGTAAACTTGCTCCGAAGCGTTTTTGAGCATCGGCTCATAGGCAGAGGGGTTAATTTTCATTTTTCTAACAATTTGGTTATCTATGCGTTGCTTTGTATTTTTTGCCCATGGGATGGGTTGAAATTTGCCCATGATTTGCCCATGTGATTAAAAATACATGCAAAAATACATATAAATGATGATATATGCAAGTGTTTGATAAAGAAATAATTAAAGAAAAATGTAAGTGGTTGATAATGTGGGAAAAGTGTGTTTTTATGCTTTGGGAGCAGGGGGTCGAAGGTTCGAATCCTTTTGCCCCGACTTGAAAATCAAGGAGTTACAAGGGTTTGTGACTCCATTTTTTTGGCCTTTTCAGAAATCAGGACACAAAAAGGACACGCTTTTTCGATAGCATTTCTATCGCTTTGTGGTGCAACACCGAACATCTGCCAACTAATATCCGTCAACTATCCTCACCCTACGCAAATCTAACAGATTCGTAGGATTACTACCCATCTCCTTCACCCGTTTGTTCACAAAACGCAACACCTCGTCGTAGAACAAGACCACCACAGGTGCATCCAACATCATCAGGCTGTCCATCTTGGTATAATAAAATGCACGCTGCTCCAAATTGTTACAAAGCAAAGCTTTTTCATACAATTTGTCGTACTTTGGGTTGGTATAATGCGTGTAATTAGGTCCTGAGGGAGCAAAGTTCGATGATGTGAACAAGGATAGATAATTCTCGGCATCGGGATAGTCGGCCACCCATGAAGAACGGAAGAATGGCAAGCTGCCGTTGCTTCTCATACTGCGCATCGTAGCGGGCGGCATCACCTCCATCTTACACTGCAAGCCGATTTGCTCCACCTGACTCTGCACAAACTTTCCGATGTCAGCATAGTCGGCCACGGTAGAAAGTTGCAGCAGATAGCCTTCCAAATGGTTTTCTGCCACAAGTCGTTGGGCACGCTTCAAGTCATAACCATAACCAATCGTGCTACTATGTCCAGGCAAACCCACGGGAATCATCCCCCCCGTTCCAGGTTCGCCGATACCATTGCGCAGGTAACGCAACATCTTCTCGCGGTCAATACAAAGGTTGACTGCCTGCCGCAAAGCACGAGCTCGTTCAGGACCAAGCGGGTCGTTTGGATCGATGAAAAAAGAGAAATACTCTGTATTCAAGTACGGCTCAGTAATCAATTCGATTTTGTCCTCGTATTTCTTGCGCAGATTGCCGTCATAAGTCAGCAACTCGTCCTTGTAGCGTGCGTCGATGCCCGACATAAAATCAAACTTACCCTTGATGAACTCCAAAAAAGCCACTTGTTTGTCGATGAGGAAGCTAACAGAAACCGCGTCAATGTATGGTAGCCTCTCCCCTGCCGCATCGCGCTCAAAATAATTGGGATTCTTGCGGAAAACGAGCTTCACACCTTCTTTCCAATACTGGAACTTAAACGGTCCCGTCCCCACGGGATGACTGCGGAAGTCGTCGCCGTAATACTCGACAGCTTCATGTGGCACCACCGAGGCGTATGTCATAGACAAAATGCCCAAAAACGGAGGAAAAGGCTTCGACAATTCGATTTGGAAAGTAGTGTCATCCAAGGCCGTGAAAGCATAATGGTCACCATCGTGCTTGACAGACGAAAAAATCCATAGCCCTGGCGAATTCAATGTTTTGTCCACCACACGGTTGAAAGAATAGACGAAGTCTTCAGCGGTGACGAAACGAGACTTTGCGGTTGGCCCTTCGACGGGTTCAGGGACCTCAATTAGCGAAGGTCGTTGAACTTGTCGAAACGCCGATTGTACAAAGAAACATGTATCCTCATGAAACCTCACATCATCCCGCAGATGGAATGTGTAACGCAAACCATCCTCACTGATGTCCCACGACTTAGCGACCATCGGGACTAGGTTCATCTTGTCATCGAAAGCGACAAGGCTATTGAACACTTGGTTGCAAGCCCAAATATGCGGCAAATCCTTGGCATAGATTGGATCAAGGGTCAGGATGCCGGCGGATTCATTGTACTTGAAGATAGCCAATCCATCTTCAGAATCTTGACGTTTGCCACAAGATACCAACAGCAACACCGATAATATGCCAATTAACAACTTTCGCATCGCCTGTTCTATTAACTACAGATTATACAGATTTAACTGATTGTTTACCAATAATTGTTTGGCTGCAAGCAGCCGATTGGTACAGATGGGTTATCGCAATCTGGAATCTGTAAAATTGGGCGCTTGCGCCGCCAAATTTATTCTCGGAAATCCGTCTCATCTGTGCAATCTGTAGTTTCTAATTATTTAACCTTAAAGCCGATTACCTCGGGATGCAAGTTGTTCAGATACTTGTTGTAGTCCAAGTCGTTCTTGTCCTGTTCCTTCTCCAAAGCGAGGTCGAGCACCTCCATCATATTTTCCACATAGTGGAAGTTCAGTCCTTCAATATAGTCTTCCTTGATGTCTTTGATATCGTGTTCATTGTCGATGGAAAGGATAAGGTCGGTGACACCATTGCGTTTGGCGGCCAGCATTTTCTCCTTCACACCACCCACGGGCAACACTCTGCCACGCAGCGTAATCTCACCCGTCATAGCCAGTTGGCTCTTCACCTTGCGTTGCGTGAAAGCAGAAGTCAAAGCGGTGAGCATGGTGATACCTGCCGAGGGACCGTCCTTGGGTGTGGCACCTTCGGGGATGTGAACATGCACATTCCAAGCCTCAAACACATCAGGATTGATGTTCAGCTGTGAGGCGTGTGCCTTGATGAACTCGAAGGCGATGGTAGCGGATTCCTTCATCACCTCACCAAGATTACCGGTCAATGAGAGATGTCCCCCACCGCGGCTCAAGCTGACCTCGATGGACAGGATCTCGCCGCCCACTTGCGTCCAAGCTAAGCCCGTGGCCACACCCGGCATGGTGTGTTTCACCTCGTCTTCGTCGTGGTGCATGGGCACACCGAGCACCTTGCGCAAATCCTCTATTGTAATCTTTTTGTCAAAGACTTCTTCGCTGACCACCTGCTTGGCACGGTGGCGCATCATATCCCCAACGCGGCGCTCCAAGTTACGGACGCCTGCCTCGCGCGTATAGTCGTCGATGATGTGCATCACGATATCCTTCGGGAAAGAGATTTGTTTGCTGTCGAGGCCGTGTTCCTTCATCTGCTTAGGAATGAGGTGACGTTTGGCGATTTCATATTTCTCCTCACGCAGGTAGCCGCTCAAGTCAATGATTTCCATACGGTCGCGCAATGCGGGATGGATGGTCGCAAGGTTATTGGCCGTTGCGATGAAAAGAATCTTCGAGAGGTCGTAGTCCAACTCGATGAAGTTGTCGTAGAAAGCATTATTCTGTTCTGGGTCAAGGATTTCGAGCAAGGCAGCCTGAGGGTCGCCATTGATGTTGTTACCGCTCACCTTATCGATTTCATCCAAAACGAAAACAGGGTTGCTCGACTTCACCTTGCGCAGATTCTGGATGATACGGCCTGGCATAGCCCCAATGTAGGTTTTACGGTGACCACGTAATTCAGATTCGTCGCGCACACCACCGAGTGACATTCTGACATATTTACGGTTCAATGCCCTCGCGATAGACTTGCCCAACGAGGTCTTACCCACACCAGGAGGTCCGACGAGACACAAGATGGGTGATTTCATATCGTTGCGCAGCTTCAACACAGCGAGATGCTCCACGATACGGTCTTTCACTTTGTCCAAGCCATAGTGGTCAGCATCAAGAACGCGTTGGGCACGTTTCAGGTCAAAGTTATCCTTAGTATACTCCTCCCATGGCAAATCGACGAGGTATTGCAAATAGTTCAGCTGGATGCCGTATTCTGCTGCCTGCGGATGCGTGCGCTCCAATTTTTTCAATTCCCTATCGAAGACCTCAGCCACATCCTTCGACCATTTTTTCTTCGCTGCCTTCTCCGTCAACTCCTTGACATCCTGCTCGTTGGGACTACCGCCCAATTCCTCTTGAATCGTACGAAGTTGCTGGTTGAGGTAATATTCGCGTTGTTGTTTATCCATATCGACACGCACCTTGCTCTGAATCTGTTGCTTCAGTTCCAGCATCTGTTGCTCGTCGGTCAGCACGGCCAACAAGTCGGAAGCCATCTGGTTGAGGTTGCGAGCCTCCAAGAGTCCTTGACGGACAGGCATATCGGCCTCTACATTGCTGGCCACGAAGTTCAGCAGAAACACAGGGTCGTCGATGTTCTTGATGGCAAAGCCCGCTTCTTGCGACAGGTTGCGCGAGCGCGCGATGACCTGAATGGCCAACTCCCTCACAGATTGTATCAAAGCATTGAATTTACGCGAGTTAGGAATATCCACAGAAGCCGCGTAAGGCATCACTGTAGCTTTAATGTAAGGCTCGACCTGTGTCGGTTCCACCACTTCAAAACGACGCTTGCCCTGAATGATGACCGTGACATTGCCATCAGGCATCTCGAAAGTCTTAAGGATTTGCGCCGAGGTGCCCACCTTATACAAGTCGTCGAGCATCGGCTCCTCCACATTCGACTCCTTCTGTGCAATGACACCTATGGACTTTCGCTTGCGGTTGTATTCCTTCACCAGTTGGATGGACTTGTCGCGTCCCACTGTGATGGGGATGACCACGCCAGGATAAAGCACCGAGTTGCGCAAAGGCAAAATGGGCAGTTCCTCAGGCACTTCCTCTTCCTGAGAGAGGCGTCCTTCCTCGATGGTCAACACGGGGATGAACTCGGGATTGGAGTCCATCATATCTGAAAACAATTCAGTATCTAACTTTATACTCATATAGCTTAAATTCAAGATCAAACTACTACAATTTGGTGCGAGACTTTGGACTTTTTTGACAATGACCAATGACTATGACATCTTCCACTAAGATTGATGATTTATAGCTTATGTAAAAGTTGTCATAGTCATTGTCACAAGTCATAGTCCAAATTGTCTCGTGTCCATAATGTAATTAATCTCCTCATTAAAATCGATTCATATGGGCGACAAAATGTCAGTCCGCCGCCGTTTCACACCTTATTATATATGTGGCGCAAAGATACGACAATAATAATGCCAAGGCAAAAAAAAAGCCCTCGCGACTGGCAAGAGCTTCATTCTTTTGATATGGTTCAACTTACTTGGCTTCCTTCTTCTCGAAGAACTTCTTGTACTTGTTGTTGAACTTATCAACACGACCGGCGCTGTCGACGAGCTTCATCTTACCCGTGTAGAAGGGGTGTGATGCGCTGGAGATTTCGAGCTTCACCAGAGGATATTCGTTGCCGTCTTCCCACTTGATGGTTTCCTTAGTGTTGATGGTCGAGCGCGACAGGAAGGTCACGTCGTTCGACATATCTTTGAAAACAACCAGTCGATAATTCTTGGGGTGAATGTCTTTTTTCATCGCTTTCTTTCCTTTTGATTTTGAGTGTGCAAAAGTACAACATTTTATTGGAATGGCAATCGGTTTGGAGAAAAAATTTTACACAATACTTTAATAAACTATAATTCAATAAATTAAACCATATACCGTTTCTCTTTACGATTTCTCTGGATGTAAGTAATTCGTAAGGATCTTCAATCTTGTGTCATAATCCATCTCTACGGCAAGCACCTTTTCTGGGTCGACACCAAAATCGGCAAGCGTGCGCGTCACCAAAGCCCTGAAGCTGCTGTCCAAACCCGCCATCAGTATGTAATCGTAGTCGGCATCGACAATGGACTCCACCGGGTCGACATTCATACCCACTCGGCGGTACTCCCAATAATACGGATCAATCCACCCTGTGATTTCCACCTTGCCCGTGGCCTCAAGCCGGCGGTACATCTGTTGCCCGAAAGTGCCCGCACCACCAATAACCACCTTCTTCCCTTCGATATTCCTATTATAAATGCTGTTCAACACCATATCGTTGGCAATATTGGTAATGCCTCCACAACGCACGATATAAACTGCCAGCATCGCATCATCAGCTTGTTTTTTCAACTGATACTCAGCAGGATAGTCCTTGATGGCATTTTGCAAATAATAGTAAACGGATTTAAGCCGTTCCGCTTCGATGGATAAGCTCGTCATCGACTTCAGCATCGAATCGGAGCGTTGGCGATAATGGTAGGCATAATTGTCTGTCAATACAATCTTCTTGGCAGCAAGCATAGCAGGATAAACAGCCGCTCCGTCTTCCATCACCGAGAATCCGTCCTCAACAACCATCTGGAATGGGATGATAGCCTCACGACGGAAGAGTTTGTTCCAATGGTAGGTAGTCACGCCAAAGCGAAAAAAAGTACCATACGACATCATGTTTTTGCGAAGGAACTCCATTGACTCGCCTTCGTAAACTCCTGATGGCAATGCATTCTGCAAATATATCGACTTACGGTACAGGTCGCGTGTGCAACCGCCCACAGCAATATCGGCATCACAAGCCCTGATAGTGTTGAACATCGACTGGAAATAGCCAGAGCCCACCCAGTCGTCGCCGTCCACAAAACCGATATACTCGCCTTGGGCTATCTTTACACCCGCTTTCCTTGCCGTTACGATACCTCCGTTTTCTTTGTGTATCACCTTGATTCTTTTATCTTTAGAGGCATAGAGGTCGCAAATCTGCGGGCAACGGTCTGGAGATCCATCATCAACCAAAATAATTTCGAGGTTCTGATATGTCTGTTGAATAAGGCTCTCGATGCAGTGCCCCACATATCTTTCAATCCCGTAAATCGGGACAATGACGCTGATTAAATGTTGTTTCATTGTTTTTCGGTTTAAAAATTCGAGTGCAAAAATAAGGAAAAACTAATTCGAGGTTACCCAAATTCATTATTCCGTTTCATCTTCAAACGCTTCTTCGATGTAAACATCGTCCCATTGTTCGTTTATGATTTGCTCCAATTCTTCTGAGGTAAACTTCTCTTCTAGAAAAGGATCTTCAAGACCTATACGACCAAAGCGTTCCTCCTTATCGCGGAGAAAATCATACCATTGCTGTTCGTCTTCTTCTTGTTGACGTTGTTCATCCCATTGGATAAGGTCATCCGTGGAAGGTTGGTTGAAAATATCCTCTTCATTCATATAACAGCATCTTAAACATTAAAACAAAGATTAGGAACTTGAATATCACTGCATAAAATGGCATCAATCCTTATCCTCCTCCGTTTTCTCTTTTCTCGAAACAATCCAATGATATTCAGAGGCAATGCGGTCCAAATCGCCGTCAACATCGACATAGGTATTCTCCAACTCCCAGCCGAATTTTGCCAACTGATTCATAGCGTCTACCATCGTTCCAAAATGCATCTTCCTGCCGTTCTCGTCTTTGAGCATATAAGCAAACCGCTGACTGTTTTTTCCAAATTCGACTTTGACGCTACCAGCACCAGAATACTCATTGCCGACAATCTCAGCATAAACCTTATTTTGCGCCAATGACGCTATCACTATACCAAATATTACAAACAATAACAATACTACTTTTTTCATTTTCAGGAATTTATATTACAATGAAGTCAAAATCAATATCAAAATGGTGAATATAGTGCAGGCGATGAAAAAGACAAAAGCGTTTTTTTCCGCCTTTGACGAAAAAAGGCTTTCGTCTCTTCTAGGCTCTGTTTGATATGGTTTATAATGTGGTCTTTGGTATTGCACTGGTTCTCGCCAATAATCCTCCCATTGGGGAGGGTCTTCAGTACGATCCATATATGGCGTGCCAACCCAGTTGGCCTCATAGTCGTCCCAAGCCTGCTGGTAATCGAGATAGGCTTGCTGTTTGGGTGTCAAACCTGTCCGAGGGTCCACATAGGAATAGTCATTGGGGTCAATGTATTCCTCATCAGGCTGCTGATGAAAGTACTCATCCATTTCCGCTTCAATCCATTCTTCGTCGTCCATAATGGTTCTCGCTTTGATTGGGCAAAAATAACAAATTTCCCGAAAACCTTAATCCGTCACTTTCATTTGTGCCATCTTTGCACCGAAAACAATTGTCTGCAGCTATGGCCTTACTCGCCGACATCAATGATTTGCTCAAGAAGAGCAAGGTTGAATCCGACCGCATCGAGTTCAAGAAAGGCTGGAACCCGACCGCCATCTACCGCTCTATCTGTGCGTTTGCCAACGACATTGAGGACATTGGTGGAGACTTTGGCCACCATCGAAACCGACGAGGAGCGTTCTTTCTTCCTCATCGATTTGCCTTGCCGTGCAGATATGGTGGAGAATATGGCCATCGACAAAATCATCCGCTATAATGATTCCTATGGAGCCGTTGATTTCACAAAAGATTTCACAAAAGATTTCATAAAAGATTTCATAAAAGAAAATGAAGCGGAACTAACTGAAAGACAGAAAGAAATACTCATTCTTTTGGCGGATGATCGCACCCTGACTTCCCAAAAGATTTCCCAAAAGATTTCCCAAAAGAAACCCGTTTCCAGCCGAACAATAAAAACGGATTTATTTGACCTCCAGAAAAAAGGCATCATTAGTCGTGAAGGTGGTCGTAAAAACGGTTACTGGCAACTGCTTTTCTTGCCAATGGAATAATTTGACCTCAAAATACCCCATAACCATCCATACAAACTCCATTAACAACTCGACATCGTCAAATACGACATCAAAACAGCCAAAATCCGACACCCAAAATTCTACCTAATCCATAGAAAAACCTAAATATTTCAAAAAAGGTTGGGCACATGGTTTTATTTATTATCTTTGCAGCAAAATAAACGAGTTAAACCTAATCAACAAATTATAAATCAAACATTTAAAGCAATAATTGTAATGAAACAGGCTTTTAATTTCAACGCAGGTCCCTGCGTACTGCCCAAGCAGGCTATCGAAAGCACCGTCAAGGCGCTCTATGATTTCGACAACACCGGTATCGGTATCGCCGAGATTTCTCACCGCACCCCGGGTTGGGAGCGCATCATGGCTGAGACCCGTCAACTGTGGCGCGACCTCCTCAACATCCCTGAGGAGTACGAAGTTCTCTTCCTCGGTGGTGGTGCCAGCACACAGTTCTTCACTGTGCCCGCCAACCTCATGAAGACCAAGGCCGCCTACCTCCAGACTGGCGTCTGGGCCAAGAAGGCCGCCAAGGAAGCTAAGCTGTTCGGTAAGGTCGACA
>CAMJHP010000033.1 GCA_946405575.1 uncultured Bacteroidales bacterium
CATGGGATTGGGGCTATTTGATGCAACTATTACAAATTTGATGCGTTTGCCCTGCGAATCCCAGCAGCAGATACGGCGACATCTCATTGACTAAAGCCCAAATTTCACGCATGGTTGCAATCCTTCTAAAATTGGCTGCAAAGGTACGAAAATGATTAATTCAATCCTTCGGCAGACTTTTTCATCACACGCTCGGCCAGTCGCATGGCGAGCATGGCGATGGGTAGGGTCAATGCCATGACGACAATCAGCATGGGGAGGTTGTCGATGACGGGTTTCATCAGCTCGTCATAGCCGGCAGGCATCTCTTCGATAGCAGCGGCAAGCGAGCCTTCGGTGTCGGTCCACCAATGAAGGGTGTAGGCAAAAAACGAGAAAGCGAAGGGAACAAAGCTCCAGCGGACACCTTTCAGCGTGTCGTAGCCTTTCATCTTTCTGAGAATCTCGGCCAAAGCGGTCAGAACAACCGTTCCAATGATGTAAGCCAGATCCGCTTCGCCCGCTATCAAGAACAGGACGAAGATGAATCCGTTCAGGGCTGTTGCCGCCCCGAAGCCGCGGATGAGCGTGCAGGTATAGAGGTAGATAAAGGCGGACACCAGCGGCAACACCGCGCCGATATACGCATAGCATGCAGGGTGGATGGCGCCACTTGCAGCACCCAAAATGAACAAGGCCAGATAAGCGATGGCCATAAGGAAGACTTTTAATACTGTTTTCATAGGATTTCATTTAGATGTTTGACACTGCAAAGTAATGGCCATTTCAAAAAACGTGAAATCCCTATTGATGGGTAATGTCAAGGGATCTTATCCCAAGTTTCGATGATTGAAGTCTCAATGCGCAAAAACAAACCCCAAATAGCATCTCACACCCGTAGGCATTTCGATGTTTGAAACAGGGATAAGCCTGTCAACCTTCAAAGTCAGGTGGACGGCTTCAGTAAGGGCAAACTCCACACCGATGTTGGGATTCACGAAGAAAAACGACTCATTGTGCAGAAAGGCATCTGGTTCCGCTTCCCAGTCGTCAGCCGAGCCTTCAAACATCAGCAGCGAAGAAGCTTTCCCTCCACCAACAGTGACCCCCACATAAGGCTGCCATCGCCCGAATTGCCAATAGGCATCGGCCAACAGTCCGCCCCAGCTGGTTCGGATATAACTGCCATTGTGCATTTGTTTCAAGGTGCTCACATAGCCTTCACCACCCAAACGGAGATGATTGCCAAGATGATAACGGAGCACTCCGCCGAGGCCGAAGGTCATACCTTCCGCTTTATGGTTTAAGGCGGACAGGTCGCCATGCAGGTAACCCGTGTGTACCATCATGCCACCGTCGAAACGCTCGCGGTTTTGGGCTTGGTTTTGTGTGAATGGGATGATGATCAACAGAAAGGATAAAACAATATATATCAGCGGTCTTTTCATTTCTTTCCTTTCAAAATCGCCGACCCGCTCAGCCCCATCCATTTGGCTTCCCATGGGGACATAAACATGCCGTTGGTGGTGTCAATGAGTTCAACCTCTGCATAGCCCAAGCCTTTCAGTTTCTTGACAAAAGCCTGCATGTCGCCATATTTGAATCGGGAGAAAATGTCATGAATGGCGAAGGTGCCGCCTTTCTTCAGCACACGCAGGGTTTCCAACAAAATGGCTTGTCGGTCGCGGCTCGGGATGTTATGATAGACATAGTTGCTGGTCACCGCATCGAAAGTCTCGTCTGCAAAGTCGAGTTTCAAAGCGTTGCCTTGGCCGAAATGGGTATTACTCATGCCCTCGGCCTGTGCGTTTTGTTCGCATAAGGCAAGGCTATAGGAAGCATATTCTTTGCCCCAGCGGTCGATGCCGAACATCTCGGCCTTGGGGTTGCGTTTGGCGCAAGCGATGGCCAGCGCACCACTACCGCAGCCCACATCGAGGCCTTTGCCGCCTTCAGGGAGGGTGACATAAGCGGCAACGCCGTCAATGATTTGTTTCGACATCTGACGCTTGCCATTGTAGGAGAAGGCACGATGCAACAGCCACATCCATAGGGTCACCAAGGCCAGCACGATGGCGAGCACAATGAAAACGATTTTCAGGACAGTCTTCAGCGTTCCGGCGGCAAGCAGTCCGCTCACGCCAAAGACCAGGAATAATAACAGGCTGGCCCAAGCGCCGCCCATAGTCCCAAGGATCATGCCTTTAGGCATCCAGTTTTTGTAGTTGGGTTTCATTTTCTTTAATGCTGTTTTCATAGGTTTCTTTTAGTTGTTTGACGCTGCAAAGTAATGGCCATTTCAAAAACCGTGAAATCCCTATTGATGGGTAATGTCAAGTGATCTTATCCCAAGTTTTGATGACTTTTGAAAATAAACGCCGCAAAGGCCAAGAAAACCCTTGCGGCGGTTAAGTTTTCAAAGCTGACTGGGATATTAGTCCATAGCAGCGATTTCGCTTTCGCGGATAATCACATCGGCAATAACCTCTGTCTCATCTGCTGGTTTGATTGTCTTGTTGGAATTCTGCTCGTTCCGATGTGCAATGTTGTCAGGGAAAATCCTGTGTGTGGCAAACTGCAAAAATGTTGTTCTTTGAGAACGAAAAAAAACCGCAACTCCAAGCCTTCGCCTGAATTGCGGAACATCTTTCATAATCCACCTTTTCAGTATGTAATCAGTGATGAGGGCAAAATCTTGTCAACTATCGAACAATCATCTTCAAGGTAGAAAATGGCAGTTGAGTAAACCCTATCTTGCGCCTAACGGTTGCCATCAATTCTTGTCCGAATTGTTCCAAAGAAACATACTTCTTCGGCTGGTCCATATTGCGCATATCTCGTTCAATGGATTCCAACCAATAGGCACGTTGTTCAGGTGTGAGGTCGTCTTGATTTTTTACAAGGTCAATTTCTTCTATGGTGTCAATCATTGGTTCCATCACAAGTTCATTTTTCATTGCGCGAAATTACACAATTTTTTCAAATTTGAGGAAACTTTTTTCAGATTTCGTTTAAGAAATAAAAAAGCCGCTTCCTTTAATCATGATGGAGTTTCGGCGGAAACAGCGGTGAAGAGAATAGTACAATTATTCACAATAAACCAGTATCTTTGCCAAAAATATCCATGTATGCAAAACCTCATCATCAGCCCCATCACTATTGAGCATTTGAGACAATATGGCGCCATCTATGCGGCGGCGTTTTCTGGCGAGCCGTGGAACGATGATTGGTCGGTGGAAGACGCCACCGTCCATGTCCGCGAACTGCTTGAAAGCCAACAGCATTATGGTTTGGAATGCATTATAGATGGAGAAGTGGCTGGCTTCATTTTGGGCACTTCTATGCTGTTCCACTATGGCCGCACCTTCGAGATCAACGACCTTGCTGTTGCACCCCAATACCAACGGCAAGGCATAGCCAGCCGTTTACTGGAGCAATGCCTCGCCGACCTCAAGTCACAAGGCATTGTGGGCTTTCATCTCATTACCGCTCGCGAAGGTGTCTTGCCCTCTTTCTATGAAAGATTCGGGTTCAAGAAAGAGGAGCGGGTGATGCTGATGGGGAAGGAGTAATCAAAAAAAGCTATATCTTTGCCCCGTCGAAAGTTGGCAGAAATGAAGCGATACAAAAATAAGATAGCGTTATTCCTATTGGCAATCTATCTGCCAATGTGGTTGCTGTCGTCGTTTCATGTCCATGCTTATCCCTTGAAAGCTTCGGATGCGATTGAAGAGCAACATTCGTCGATAATGGATGAAGACGGATGTTTGCTTTGCCAGTTCCATCAACTAGCTTACGAGGAATCTCCACAAGTGGTTGTGACGGCCAACCTACCGGAAACTATGGTGGAGCCTATTCCTATGGTTCAAGATGTTGCTTCAGCTTTCGAACAACCATTCTCATCACGCGCCCCACCCGTCTTGTTGTAAATAAACCGACACGAGACAGGAGACTATAAGACGCGAGACGATTTGAAATGTCCCGTGTCCCGCGTCTCATAGTCCCGCGTCAAAACAACTAAAACATCTCAATTATTTACTTTTTACAACAAGACTAAAAATGAAAAAATCATTATTTATAGCCTTGTCATTGGCATATGTATTACCAATGACGGCTCAGAGTTTGCCTGACTCTACCGATATGTTTTTCAGGCATTTGGAATTAAAGGAAGTGACGGTGACGGGTGCCGTGGGCGACATGAGAATGAAAGAAACGCCAATGCCTATCGTAGTACTTCAAGCCAAAGAACTGCATCAGTTGTCGTCCACCAATCTGATTGACGCCATCGCCAAGCAGCCGGGCGTATCGCAAATCACCACGGGAAGCGGCATCTCAAAGCCCGTCATCCGTGGGTTGGGCTATAACCGCATTGTGGTTGTCAACGACGGCATCCGACAAGAAGGACAGCAGTGGGGCGACGAACATGGCATCGAAATTGATGCCAACGAGGTCGGCGCGGTAGAAATCCTGAAAGGTCCCGCCAGCCTCATGTATGGCTCCGATGCTATGGGCGGCGTGTTGGTGTTCAAAGGGACTCCCACCTTGCCCGAAGGCAACATTAAAGGCAAGATAAACACCGAATATCAAACGAATAATGGCTTGTTGGGAGCATCGTTCAACCTCGCTGGAAACCAAAAAGGCTTTACTTGGGATGCCCGATTCAGCGAAAAACATTCCCATACCTACAGGAATCGTTATGACGGCTATGTGCCTAATTCCCAATTCGGTGAACGCGCCTTTTCGCTCAAAGCGGGACTGATGCGCAACTGGGGCTTTTCCAACCTGAAATTTGGTTTTTACAACCTCACTCCGAGCATCGTGGAAGGCGAACGCGACACGATGATGGGCGAACTGCTCTCCGAGGAAGGCGAACTGCTTTCATACCGTCATGGCTTACCCTATCAGCGGGTGAATCACTACAAGGCCGTTTCCGAGAGCTTCATCAATCTGCCTTCTGGATATTTGAAAGTGATTGCGGGCTATCAGCAGAACCGACGCAAGGAGTTTGAGGAGTCAGCCGACGAATATGGCCTGTATCTGCAACTCCACACCTTGAACTATGATGTCCGTTATGTCTCGAAAGAGAAAGGGGGGTGGAAGTTCTCGACAGGACTGAATGGCATGGGACAGAAATCCATCAATTTAGGCGAGGAATATCTTATCCCCGACTACGCTTTGTTCGATGCAGGCGTGTATGCAACGGCATCCAAAATGTTAGGACGATGGAATCTCAGTGGCGGACTTCGCTTCGATTACCGTTATTTGGCCGCAAAAGGTCTGATCGAGGACGACGAGGTGCGTTTTGAGGATTTCACACGACATTTTCAAGGTATCACGGGCAGTTTGGGAGCGACATGCGAAGTCACGGAAAGGCTTGACCTGAAATTCAATCTGGCCCGAGGCTATCGTGCACCCAACATCAGCGAGTTGGCCTCTAATGGCGAACACGAAGGCTCGTTGAGGTATGAGATTGGAAACCACAACTTTAAGCCAGAATATAGTTGGCAGGCCGACTTGGGACTGAATTATGCCACGCGCTATTTTGAGTTGAATGCCTCTGTATTTGCCAACCACATCAGCAACTACATCTATCTGCATCGTATCGACAGCATCATTGAGCCTGACTTGATGACTTTCGCCTATGCGCAGGGCGAGGCAATGCTGATGGGTTTTGAAGCGGGTGTGGATATCCATCCATTCCATGCCCTTCATATCGGGGCGGCGTTTTCGTACGTCAACGCTCAGTTGCTGCACCAGCCCGAAGAGATGCGCTGGCTCCCGATGACCCCGGCGCCGCGCTTTTCGGCAGACGTGAAATACGAGCTTACCCACGACGGCAAGGTGTTCAACAACGCCTATGTTGCTGCACGTATGGACTGGTGCCTGAGACAAGACCATTATTATGCAGCCTACGATACCGAGACGGCTACTCCCTCATATCTCTTGCTGGGACTTTCAGCCGGAACTGAAATCTTGATTAAAGGCAAGAAAGTCGCTGAATTAGCATTAATCATCGACAACCTCACGGATGTGTGCTACCAAGACCACTTGAGCCGCCTTAAATATGCGGATTGGAATGTCGTGACTGGAAGACGAGGCGTGTTCAACATAGGACGCAATGTCGTTTTCAAGCTGACAGTGCCCATTGGGTGATTTGACGGAACGAAAGTGATGTGAGGTCCTTTGATGGCACCTTGCAGCCGCTGTTGTCTGCATTTGTGTATCTCAATACGGCGACCAACATCTGCGGTTTTGGAGCAGCAACCCACCTCAACAGTTTCATTTTCGTCCATTTTCTCCTTGTAAGAAAAATAGAATTATCGTACCTTTGCACCCAGTTTGGCCAAGGGAATGCCGTGAAAGTCGGCAACAGTGCCCGCTGCTGTAAGCCCGTGTAAGGTCTGTCAACCCAGCCACTGTACGGCTCATCCGTATGGGAAGGCGACAGGCTCGGACAAGTCAGAAGACCTGCCAAACCGTGAGTTCAATTGCAAGCCTTCGGGAACAAGGGCGACGCTAAGCGCGGCAATTAGCATGGCTTCTTGCGATGGTCTTGCATCATTTGTTTCATGCGTAATAACCATTTTTATGCGTAAAAGTTTACTATTATCCCTTGTGCTTGTCATGGCTGCATTTGCCATGGCGCAAGAACCTGCCACTTTCGAAGATGTGCCACTTGGTAGCGGTGGTATCTGGCAACCCCCTGTTGGCGATAATGAGATGCCCAGCGGCGGATGGCTCTTTACCAATTCAACCCAATACGGCTATTGGGGTGGCTTCACGGCCTCTAATCGTACGGATCTGAGCCAAACGGGTCTTAATGCCCAGTATACTGCGGCTACAGGCTGTGGCTATGATGGCTCTACCCAATATGCCGTGGCATATACTATGGGCGTGCAGACGGATGTCTATGCCACCGATGGGCAATTACATACCGTCACAGGTTGCTATGTCACCAACAATTTGTGGACTTATCAAGACATTCTTCAAGGCGGGTATGGCGAGCTGCCCTACGGAGGGACTACAGGCAATGACCCTGACTGGTTTAAGGTGACAGCGACTGGTAAGAATGCCAGTGGACAAACTGTGGGTACATTGGATTTCTACCTCGCCGACTATCGCTTTGCCAACAATGAGGAAGACTATGTCCTTAATACTTGGGAGTGGTTCGATCTCAGCCCCTTGGGTAATGTGGCCACCATTTCCTTTAGCCTTTCGTCATCAAGAGGCAGTGGCTACAATATGATTACGCCTGCCTATTTCTGCATGGACAACTTCAATGGTGGTGGTGCCGCTCCCGACCTGCCGCCTTATATCGTCAATCCCGTGCAGGACGTGGTCTTCAACAACTATCCGCAAACTCTCCAAGTCAACCTCAACGGTGTGGCCACCGACCCCGATGACCCGGATGAGAACATCGTTTACAGCATCGTCAACAACTCGAATCCCTCTGCTTTGACAGCCACGATGAGCGGCAAGATCTTGGTCATGACACGCCAAAATGCCAACCAAGCTACTGCTAATCTTACGATGCGAGCCACCAGCGATGGTCAGTCGGTCGACTTTACCGTGCATGTCACTATCAATGCGGTTGTCGATAATCCACCTTATATCGTCAATCCAGTCCAAGATGTGGTTTTCAACAACTATCCGCAAACGATTCAAGTCAACCTCAACGGTGTGGCCATCGACCCTGATGACCCTGATGAAGACATCGTTTACAGCATCGTCAGCAACTCGAATCCAAGTGCTTTGACTGTTTCCATAAGTGGTAAGATGCTGGTCATGACGCGCCAAAATGCCAACCAAGCCACCGCCAACCTCACGATGCGTGCCACCAGTGATGGTCAGTCGGTCGACTTCACCGTGCATGTGGTCATTAACGCCATCGTATCACAGCTCAGTGGCGTCTATACCATCAATGCCGATGCTTCGCAAAACCCAGATTTCACTTCATTTGGTGCGGCAGTATCAGCCTTGTCAGCGGGTATTGCAGGCGAAGTGATTTTTGAAGTTGCCCCAGGCACATACGAGGAATATGTTACCCTTAACGCAATCTCTGGTGCAAGTGCCTCCGACCGCGTTATCTTCCGTGGCACGGGAGCCGACAACCAACAAGTCGTGTTGACCAGCAACGCAGGTTATACCCAAAACAGTACCCTCACACTCGATGGTGCCGATTATGTGACCTTCGAAAACATGACCTTGTCCTCCACTTCGGAAGAAAATGCCATTGTGGTGACTTTGCGTGGGGGACTTTCTAACGACCGTTTTGAGAAGGTGCGCTTTGAAGGCTGCTATTCTGAGGCTTCCAATACCGACAACGACAAGAACCTGGTTTATCGTGTCTCCGGCGGCTGGATGGATACCGATAATGCTTTTGTCGGCTGTGAGTTTGTCAACGGTTTCATTGGTCTCTATTACCAAGGCACCGACATGACCCAATTCAACGACGGACTCTTGGTGCAGAGCTGCTCGTTCACCAACCAGTGCAGCAAGGCTATCTATACCACCTTCACCGACCATGTGACCCTCAGCAGAAATACGATTGACAACAACAACGACACGCACACCGACTTCAATGCCATCGATATGTTCCGTTGCAGTTATGGTTGCCTTGTCGAAAACAATGTGATGACCGTGAACCATCCCACCAAGTATGCTACCGTGGTGAAACTCCGTCCCTGCACGGGCACAGCAGCAGAGCCAGTGATTGTCCGCAACAACATTGTCGATTTTCAAGGCGCAGCCTCAAGCTGGTGCTATTCTTTTGATAATGCCGACAGCGATTATATCTATTTCATCCACAACACAGGCTTATGCAGCGGCACGGGAGCATCGGGCAATCTGATGGTGCAAAAGGAATGGTCGAATCTCTATGTTTATAACAATCTCTTTGTCAACGAGACGGACGGTTATGTGTTCCGCTTCAATAATGAGAGCGAGGCTCGGTATTGCGACTACAATCGCGTTTCGTTCACGGGCGGTTATGTTGGCATTTTTGCTGGTACGGATTGTGCGACATTGGCTGAATGGACTTCCACTTCGGGTTTTGATGCCCAAAGTGCCACTTGCTCACCTCATTTTGTAGGCAACGGTGATTACCACTTGACCAGCCCCGAAGGCCTCACCGTGGCACATCCTTTGGAGTATGCGGCCACTGACATCGATGGCGAAACGCGTTCCAACACGCCTAGCGCAGGTGCCGATGAGTATAATGAAATCTATGCCGTTGGTGAGCAGGAGACGGTTGGAAACCTGTCCGTATATCCCAACCCAACTCAAGGTGTGGTCACAATCGGCATTGATGAGGATTCAGCCTTTGAGTATCAGGTGCTTGACCTCGCAGGAAGAACGGTTTTAAAAGGCAAATGCCTAAGCCCTGTAATGACACTTGATTTGAGTGGCGTTGTCAAGGGAGTCTATTTCATTTCAGTGAAGTGTGATGCCAAGTGTTTGACGCAGAAAGTGATTGTTCAATAAGAATTGGAACATATAGATTTTTGAGTGTGAGGAAGCGGCTCCATTTGGGGTCGCTTCTTCTTTGAGTGTCACAAAAATGCTGGCGACAGTCACGGCTACCACTGTCGCAACAATATGAAAGAAAAAAAGTCTCTCTGCGGTTATCTTGGGACCTGCGAGATAATGACGGTAATATTGTTCACAAACATGTTCACCGCAATGGCCAACAAAATAACCCCGAAGAATTTTCGCAAAATGAAGATTAGGTTCTCGCCCAAGAGCTTTTGGATTCTGTCCAATTGACTGATGACGATGTAATCTAGTAGAATGTTGAGCAACAATGCGATGATGATGTTGACCACAGCGTAATCAGCACGTAATGAAAGTAAGGCCGTCAATGCGCCCGGACCAGCAATCAGCGGGAAGGCGATGGGCACGATGCTGGCTCCGCCTTTGCCGCCTTCATTCTTGATGATTTCGCGGCCAAGGATCATCTCTACTGCCAAAATAAACAGTACGAAAGCACCTGCCACGGCAAAGGAGGCCGCATCGATTCCGAACAGTTTCAGCAGCGCGTCCCCGGCGAAAAAGAAGGCAAGAAACAACCCCAAAGCCGTCAAACAGGCTTGGCCAGCCTTGATGGTCTTGTTTTGCTCTTTCATGCTCATGAAGATGGGAATGGAGCCGAAGATGTCGATGATAGCGGCCATAACGATGAAGGCACCGAAGATTTCTACACAGTTGATGCTGTTGAACATATTTTTTCTGTTTTGATTAGGAACTTCGAATTGCACAAAATCGAAGATCCAGTGATACGAAGTGAGTTAATGTAATATTTTTCGTGCAAAATTAGAAATAATCTTGCAATTCGTAGTTCATTAATCACACAATGCTATTCCATAAATAGTGAAAATGCAGTCCAAAGCGCTTGAAGGCGGCCTCGCCCAGCTGTTCCTGGAAATGCGGATGCGCTACTGTGATGGTATGAACGTGGTCGCCCGACTTGATGACTTCAGCAGCCGTCACCGCTTGATATTGCTTCTTCATTTTCCCTATACCTTATTTTAAAGTCGGCGGCAGTCAAGCTGCCGCCGACCAACAATATGGGAATAAAAAAGTAAGTAGATGAGTAAAATTAGTTTACATACTGGACACGAGACTACGAGGCATTTGCTTGTCCCGAAGTCAAAAGATATTGCAGTTTAATTTTGAACAGTTACTTATCTTTATATGATTAGTATTTTTTGCACTTTTATGTTGTCGCCATTCACAAGGCGAAGCATATAGACACCAGAGGCTGTATTAATGTTAACTCTGGTGCAACCATTGATGGTTTCATTCTTGACAATGCGGCCCGTCATATCGACCACTTGTAACGTGGCATCTCCATCATTGTTGATGATATAATTACCGTTGCTAAAGAAAGCGAAGTCTTTGTCACCGTCACCGTTTGCGTCCTTGCAAACGAATACCAGTTTGAAACGAGAGGTGTAGTCGGTTGTCTTAGCTTCAAAGCTGTAACTTGGATTGGCAAGTAAGTCAATGTCGTTGCCAGTTATGTTATCAATGAGGTGCAGGTAGTTAAAACTGACTTCCTCGGCATTGAAACTTATCGTATAGGTTCCGTTCTCTATAGTCTTAAAGCTGACAGGCATCTCGCCCATGCTTTCACTGCTCACTATAGCGTAGTCATGGTTGTCCACCGGGATGTAGAGTTTCGTGCTGCTCCTGTTGATTTGGAACTTGGGCAACTGACGGTCTTCGCCAAAGCGGACGATGACACGGTCGATAATGGAGATTGTTGGGTCTGTCGAAGCACCACGCTTGCTGCTGAGATTGAGGGCTAACATTGAACTCTTAGTGGGAGCTTCGCTGCTGAAAACCAAAGGTTCATCGTTTTCGTTGGCGATGACGAAAGCACCTTCCATAGCTTCTATGCTGCGGGTATCCGAGGCAATGATATCAGCACGGCCATTCGGGTTCATCACATAGCAGTCACGGTCGATGTAGGCTGTTTGTTCTGCGAAGGGATTACCCACTAAATTCCAGCCAGGAAACTCGGCTTCGTCGTCCTTGACCAAAGATACCTCATATGTAGGACCTTCGATTGGCGTTCCAGTAAAGTTAAGGGTGACTCCATTCTTATTAGCATAGAGGTAACCCATACCTCTGACCATATTGAAGTTTCCGGCTTTGTAGTTAATCCATTCCAAGTTTTGGGTCTGGTCGAACCAATAGAGGTCATAGTTTTCAGCGGGATTGGCAATCATTCCATCAATCTCGGCGGGATTCACATCGTCAATTGGGGGAGCGATGAGGTAGTAGCCGCCACTAGTGCTGGTGCCGTAGCCGGTGATTTCCTTGGTGAAAGTTTGAACGGATGTGGTCACGAAATCAAGGACTACAGGTTTTTTGTTGGTGCCTATAGCATTGGGGGCTGTCCAAGTTACCGTGAAAGGTTCTCCTAAATAGGTGATATTGCAATTGTCCAGCTCATCACCTGTCTCATGATTGTAAAGCTTAAATGTGATTTCATAGCCTGTTTCAACTGGGTCACCATAGATTTGAATTACTACACGATAATAACCTGCTGATCCATACTGACCAATTCTCATTGAACCTCTGATGGATTCACCTTTAAAAGCTCCTAGTTCAAGGTCGCTTGAAGTTTGCTCAACACCGTTGATTTTAATTTGAGCGACGATTCCCATGTTGAGCATGTAGTCGTGAGTATTGAAAGTGTAATGGTTTTGGGCGTATATCGAACCGCAAATTAGCAAGGCTGATATTAAGAAGATGAGTTTTCTTTTCATTTTTTTATTGGTTTTTCTTGTTTATAATCATTTGTTGTCTTTAGAAATTGATTGTTTTGTTTTCTGAATCTTGAGATATGTAGATATAGCCGTGACCAGGCTGTAGATATGTGAAAGAGCCGCTCCATTCATTGTCTTCGTAGGTAATGAAACCTTCATCAAAAGAAAAGATCCTATCGCCTTCGGCTGGGGTGAAGTCATTGAGAATCTGCTCTATAGTCACGGACTGTAAGCCAGTATAGCCGAACCAATTGCTTCCTTGTTCAATACTAATGGTAAGATGGCAGACCGCTATACCGCTTAGGGTGAAATTGCAGTCGTTGCTGACTTTGATGTTGTACACCTGTCCGGAAGATAAGGATGTGAGGGTTCCACTCCATTCATTATCTTCATCATCATAGGTGGCGATGCCCGAATTCTGTGATATGATGGAGATGCCGTTGGTGTCAAGAGAAGTTTCAAGCTCTTCCAAAGTAATGTCTATAGTAGGTACGAACCAGTTCCAACCCTGGGTGAGTTCAACGGTCTGATTGGCATTGACATAGACTTCAATATGGTCAATATACCACATTCTTCCTGAATAATTGTAGGAACCTTCATACCTGAAAGCGATATAAACGTCTTGGCCATCATAATTATTCAAAGAGACAATCTCGTTTCTCCTTGTCGATGGGAGGTCGTTTTCATCGGCAGTCCAGAGGGATGTAAAGTGTTGTGCAATAAAGTTTTCTGTCTTGATGTCTTCCAAATCAATGTCGGTATCAGTGGTAATCATTACCGAACTGGGGATGTAATCGTCGCCGTTACCAAACAGATGATCGAACGTTAGGAAAGCCTCACCATCGAGATGCATCAGCGGCAGGAAGAGCCATGTCTCATATTTGAAATCGCTCGACACGGCACCTTGGTTATCCAAGGGATTGTTGAAGGTCTGGAACCAGCCGTTGGTGATGCCCATTTCGCCAAAGTTGACCTTTTGCCAGCAAGCAGGCGGGAAAGTCTCGCTATGGAAATCCTCAATCAATGCGTTTGTCTCGTCAATGGTCCAAATTCCACATACGGTGGAGAAACTGGTGGGTGTCGTCCAGTCGCTTTGGTCGTCATCGTCGCAATTGGCCTGCACGCGAGCTTCGTACAAGGTGGAACGTTGAAGTCCTGTCAATGTGTAGGTGATTTCTTCCACGGTAATCGGCTCGCTCCATTCGTTGTCGGAGGCTTTCTTGTACTGTATGTTCCAAGCGGTTTCATCACCAAGTGGTGTCCAGCTCAGGGTGGCTTCGTTTACACCAACTTCGTCCGTTTCAAGGTTGTCGGGGACGAGGCAGGAGGGAATGTATTCGACGGTGATGTCGTCAACATAGAAAGCTTGGGAATACATATTGGCAGCAGGACATTTGAGCGCAATATAGCGTCCTTTGCCTATATAGCTGCTGAGGCTGATGGTCTTTTCTGTGTATGTGCTTGTCATTTCAACATCCTCGACTTTTACGTATGTACTGGCATTGCTTGGGTCAGTCATTACGCCCATTTCCATCGTACAAGCTGAGCTGTAGCTTTTCACCCAGAATCTAATCTGGATGTCTTTTAAGTTGTAGCTTTCGCTGATTTCAGGCAAGATGGCATACTCTTCTGCAGTTCCGGAAGCAGTGCTGTTGAGGAAATAGAGACAATAGCTGCCGCCGTGAGGATAGGCAATGGGTTGGGTGCTTGAACTCTGGTTGGCTACAGTAGGGATGCCATAGCTATAAGTGCTGTTTTGATATCCTTTGATGACGCTCCAGCAACTTGGTATCTTGCAACTGTTGACGGTTTGCAAGGTGCCTTCAAAATCACAGGTATAGGGAAGTTCGATGGCACCGCAAGCCGTAGTGACAGATTTATCATAGCTTTGGTTGACACTGGCTCCCCATTTGCTTTGGTCGTTTTCATCGCACCATGCGCGCACATTTACATCGTAAGTAGTGACAGGACTTAGACCAGTTATCGTGTAGCTTGTTTCTGGGTGGTTGTCAAGATGGATATAGGTGTAGTCACTATCGGTGCTCTTTTTGTAGCGGATGTCCCATGCCTCTTGGTCTTCGGCACCAGCTGTCCAACTTAGGGTGATGGTAGTACTGGTTGCCGTTGCAGATAATCCAGAAGGCACAAGACAAGTGGCTTCGGTGGTGAAAATCACTCGATTACTCCAAGAACTAGTGCCATCTTCCGCGCCACAGTCGGCTTGGATATAAACATAGTATTTGGTTTCGGGAGTCAGGTTTTGCAAAGTGTAGGAGTTTACGCTTCCAAGCGTAACGTGGGTAACATCCTGCAAAGTTTCATCCGAGGGGGCAAAGTCACTGGTCGGTCTGTAAGCTATATTGTAACCGTTGGCGTTGCCTTCCCATTCCACGATTCCGGAATAAGCCGTGGCCGAGTAGGGAGTATATTTCCAGTTGGTAGGCTTTTCACAGGTGGCCGTTGTGGTAAAGTCTGTGATGTCGCTCCATGAGCTTTCTTCGTTGCCAAGCACCGACTTCACACGGGCATAGTATTTTGTCTCAGGAGTGAGTCCGGCTAAATTTTGGGAAGTCGTACCGCTGACAGAGATTTCGGAAAGGTTTTCAGTAAAGCTATTGTTGGTTGAGTATTGCAGCATCCAGTTGGTGGCGGTGCCGTTCTCTGTCCAAGAGAGTGTAGCTGTGCGGCCTGTAATGTTGCTGGAAGTCAAATTGGTAGGCCTTGGGCAAGTCATGAAGCTTATGCTGATGTTGTCGATGGCTGCAGGTGGCTGGTTGCCTCCACTGCCGTCATTGCGCCAAATGAATACCATAGTATAGGTGCCTGAAACGGAGGCTTCAGCAGATTGGTTTTGCCAACTATCGCTTAGATTGAGTTTGCTTCCACCATCAAGGGCAATCCAGCCATTAGGAAGAGCATTTGTGCTGACTCCAGTATACAAATTAGTGCCAGCCGTGAATTCAATATCGCCGGGTGCCAAGGCCACGCGAAGATAGTCGTATGAGCTCTCACCTTTTGCGTTCCAATCGAAGAAGAAGGTGTAGGTGCCTTGGGCAAAGTTGAACAGTTTTGAGGCATAAATCGCTGTATTGCCATGTTCATATTCGTAAGTTGTTCCGCCGTCTTTGGAAACATATATGGATTTTTCTCCGCCATTGTTGACCGTACTGCCCCAGCACCATTGGTTGGTGAGGTTACCGTTGGTGACCCCCCAGTCGTTATTGTTCTCAAAGTCCTGTGAGTATGGATTTGTTGCATCCACAACCAAAGCTTCACGGGTAGTGGTAAAGGTTTTGTTGGCCCATTTGCTCTTATCACCGTCACCGCAATTGGCGCGGACATAGGCATAATAAGTGGTTTGGGCGGTCAGATTGGCCAATGCCTTGTTGCATTCCGTGACTTGATAGGTGGGAGTGGTGTTCTCGTCAGGAATGTCGGTAGCCGTTGTGGTCATATAAACCTCCCAGTTGTTTTGGCCTTCGGTCCCCGCCGTCCAAGTCAAAATGGCCGAATGGGCAGTGATACTGGTTGCAGTGAAACTCTTGGGCTTGGCACAAGTGACGGAAGCCATTTCAATGTCTAGAACGATTTGGTTTTTGTATGTGGTTGGTGTCCCGGAAATGGTTGGATTGGTGGGATCAGGATTGGTGTAATCATTTCTATAATAGATGGATTGCGTGGAGGATGCGGTAAAAATGCGACACGACATGCCACTCACATCATTACCGGTATTGTCGTCCACGATAACGGCCAAGTTGCCGCCATCGTATGAGAAAGGATTACTGAAAGTAATAGTTGTCCAGACATTTGCTGTCATGTCAACGTTTCCACTAAACACTAGATCGTTGGCGGAGACAGTAATCCAGTCTGTGGCGTTTGAGAACGACTCCTTGTCGGTGTTGACTAGATAGATACTGAAGTTACGGGTCTTGGTTGAACCGCCGTTGTAAAAAGCGATGCTGTTGATGGTGCCTGCACCACCGCCTGCATCTTCAATCTCTGTAGCAGTGTAGATTTGCTGCGTAAGTGAATACTTGTAGTAAGAATGGCTCGGCAGATTGGCATCGTTTTGTGAACCCGACCCAATCTGAATTTCGTCGGCTCTCAAAGGAACCGAAAACAATCCAATCATTCCTATCAATAGGAATAATCGCGTAAAGAATTTTGAATACATAATACAAAAGTTTATAGGTTTGACATTCAATTCATTACCCAAAAACTTCTGGAAAAATGTTGGAATACCTAAAATGTAGATAACGCCCTCGGTAGGGCATACCTTATTAAATATAGAATCCCAGCTCCAATTCCCGGAAGCCTTGTTTCGCGACTTGAGGCAGGTCTTCTGACTGAGGTCTTTTCTTGCCGCCTTCCCGAAAGACAAGGCTTTCAGTGACGTTCATGGCAAGCGTTGTAACCAACACAGCAGCGGGAACTGTCCGGGATTCACACCCGATTCCCTATTGAGTCCGTTGGGGACACCACAAATCGGCTGCAAAGGTACAGCTTTTTTTCTTTTGCCCGATAAAAAACAGACTCTTATTTGCTTGTTTCTCATATCAGACAAGCACTGAGTGTTGGAACTCATACATTATAGCGGAATCTAATCTAGCTAAAACCGCCTCAAAAGGATAAAGCCTGTCAGCATTGGCACTCAGGTCTTTGGCTTCGGATGTGGCAATGCCTTATATGTCAATTGGATAAGTTCGGAAAGATAATTGCAATCGCTTTATGGAAGTGCGTTGCACCTGATACATCTTGTTTCATAGGTCGTTTTCTTTGTCGTCAAAACCAAATATTTCTCTGGAACCGAAATCTTGATTAAAGGCAAGAAAGTTGGCGAATTGAGCTTGATTGTTGATAACCTCACGGATGTTTGCTATCTCAGCAATAAGCGCAAGCCCGAAGGCTTCTTCGGCAAAATGATGGCCTAAAAGCATTTAGCCATTTCCCGCCGCACGGATAGCACCCAAACAATGAATTCTGACAACTCGGTTGGTGTCGGTTTCCGCAATGTTGCGCAACTGCTCAAGGTAAGGCTTGACGAAATCGGGTCTGCGTTTGCCAAGGACTCGGAACATTTCTGGTGCCTCCATCCTGACCTTATCGTTGCCATCGTATAACAGTGCTGCATACAATGGCAATTGATTCTTATATGGGACGGGTGCAACGGTGGCGATGTTCTCCGACGCCCAAACAAAAGCCAGCCTGACGCTCGCCTCTTCATCTTGGGCAAAGCGAAACAAATCAGCCCAATATGGCTCGATCGACTTGAAACGACCTCTCCCAATTCTTCCGAGGGCATTGACGGCACGCTCACGAAGAAGGGGTTCTGTGCTATCACAAAAAGCAGCGATTGCGGGCACATAATCCATAATGGAGAATGGAAAAGCAAGTCCCATCTCGCCGAGCAGCCAAAGCGCTTTTGACTTAATCTTTGTGGATTCCGATGCCAATAGCGATGCAACATATGGGATGTTTTTTTCCCATAATTCTTTGCTTTTCGTCAGCACACCAAGTTCTTTGTATAACGTTGAGTCCATTTTATCCCATCGTTACATCTAATACCATAATCAGCACAAAACCAAGGGCAAAGCCGATGGCGTTCCATAATGGCTGTAATTATATGAGCGCAAAGTTGGAAATTCTAATCAAAAAGCGAACTCATATCTCGCGCCCACCCAGCCACGGAAGCCTGTTTCCTTGGTGTAAGACTTCAGTTTGGTGCCTTCGGCGTTGGCATCCACTTGCTTTTCCATAAGGTAATCGCACAAGATGTAGAAATTCAAGGTGTTGCGTTTGTCCAACCTGATATCTGCGCCCAAAGAGCCTCTCAGACGGTTGACATAGCCTCCGTTGAAACCCTTCAAGAACCAACCAGGATCGCTTTCTTCGGAATAGTCATCCAAAGTGACATAAACATTGCCATCGTAAGCCGTCTCAATGACAGGCGCATTCAGATAGTTTCGCACTTCGAAATAAGCGTATGGCTGCACTATGCCGAAGCCTTTATACAAGGCTTTTACACGGCTTTTCAGCGTTAGTGCGTTTTGTGGATTTTGGTACACATTGAAGTCGCCCGTGCGGCGCGTCACCTGAAAGCGTTCTTTCAGCGAGAAGTTCCAGCTGCCGTAATGTATGGTGCCTGTGATATCTGCCATCAGTCTGTGGCGCATGCTCTTGAATGATTCGGTACTAGCGCCATAGCCGTTGATGAGCGCATAACCCAATCCGAGTTTGATGTTGGGATGCACTTTGTAGCTTAATGCCACCGTAGTTTGCAGACGGTCAAGGCTGCTGAAGTTGTTGTCGAAACGCACCTCTTCCTCCAGGGAAATATGCAGACCTCGGGTGATTCTCTTGTCAAGGCTCAATGAAATCCTTCCGCCAAATTCGGGGGCGAGGGCGACATTGGTTTGGGCTGTTGCCAAAATGGGGAACAACAATCCCAGCATCAATATGATGATATGTTTGCTTTTCATAACTGAATTTTTTTCTTGAACTCCAATATTTATTTTGCACGGCTGCCACAGTGTGACAGCCCTACAATTCTAAATTTAAAACGGTCCGTGACCGCCACCACCTGGGCCGCCGCCACCGCCATTGCCACCCGTGTAAGACGAGAGGCTTACAGAATTGCCGCCACTGACGGAAGCATCCGTGTAAAACGAACCCTCAAAGCATTCTGTTCCGCCCGTAACATTTACATTAGATTGTAAGGTAGGGGAGGAGACACCTGAGACGACAAGGGGTGTTCCTCCGCTTGCAGGGGCCTTGAAAGCGTAGGTTGTTAAGCCAACGGTCAAGCCGTACCAAGTGTTTTGCGACCAAGAAGAGGCCGAATAGCAACTCTGTGAGAGTGAGGAGCCGCTCTCCAATCCGCCAATGGCCACCAAGGTGCCTCCTGTGAGGTAGAGTTTGTAGCCGCCCTCCGAGTTGGCATCAACGGCCAATTCGGGAGAACTGGCGCTGATGGCATAAACCACGCCGCCTTTGATATAGCAATTGCCATTGGCATCGAGGCCGTCGTTGCCTTGGCTATAGGCGCAGACCAACCCGCCCGAAATGGTGAGATTGCCGCCTGAGTTGATGGCGTCGTCCGATTGGGAATGACTGTACACCTCGCCACCCGAAACCGAAAGCGTGCCCTTGGCTTCGATGCCTTCGTGGGCTGTGCAGTTTACCACTACATAGCTACCTTTGAAAATCAAGTTTCCGTCGAACTTGAGACCTTTAGCCGAAACACCGTTGGAACTATTGTTGCCCCATCCGCCATGGCCTCCACCGCCGCCATTAGAGCCGAAATTGCTTCCGGTTACCGTCACATTGACCGTGCCGCCATAAAAGTAGCCGTTGCCGTCGCTGCTGATGCCCTTGCCTCCTGTTCCTGTGCTGGTGAGCCTCAACGAACCATCTGTCATCTTGACGTAGTCCTTGCCCCTGACACAAGCAGGCTTCAAAGTGTCGTTACCGCTGACAATGACTGAACTTGACACCTCGATGGTAATGGCACCACTAATAAAATGCACATAGTCATCGGAAACGATGCCCGACTTGCCCGTCGCTGCAACAGTGAGGCTTCCTTCGCCACTGAAGATGAACTGGCCTTCGCCAAATATCACGCCTTTTTCGTCTTCGGTGTCAGGTGTGTCGGTGTAATTTGTACCGTCAGCAAGCGTGTTTTCGCCTTTCAAAACTATGAAAGTACGCTTGCCTTTACTCGGCTCGGCCTGCACGCCTTGCACATTGATGGCCGCGCCATTGGGATTGGTGATGCTCACGCCATTCAGTGTAATGGTTTGTTTCTTCGCGCTATAGAGCTTGAAGAAACCATCGTTAGTAGTTCCTGAAAGTTCATACATCACATATTCTTCGCCCGAATATGCAATGGTCACATCGTTGCCATTGACGGTCACGATGAAGTCGTCGTTGGTGCCGGTAACAACCGCATTTCCATTGGTGGAAAAGCCCACGCCAACCGTTTGTGTGAACACTGTATTGGCAATGAGGTCTTCGCTGTCGTCGATCTCAATTGGATCGATGAGGATGATATTGTCCTTTTGGCAACTTGCAACCGGCAATCCCAGCAAGACCAACAAAAAGTAATTCAAGAGTCGTTTCATCTTTGTGGTTAATATTTGTCAGATAACCATAAATTGGGGTGCTTTATTGTACTTATTTCGCTTTTTTTCCTTAATATATCTTCCTTATATCCGTGTCAATGAGCTTTTTATATAACACCGAATCCATTATGAACTATTTTGTGACAGCTTCAATTCTACTCAAGATGGTTTCAAACGGATAAAGCCCATCAGCATTGGTAATCAGGCCTTTGAGTCGAATAGGGAAGACCATTGGTGGGTTTTCCAAATCCAACAAGGTCATATTGCGTAGTTGATGGGTGCTTTGGTATACGAGGTTGAGTGCCACGAAAACTTGGCCTGCGGTATCTTCCCATCTCTCGATGACTAACTTGGAGCCTATGGGCGTCTTTTTCTCGATGGTATTTGGTAGACTGTAGTCCTCAGCTTCCAAAGCAGCCAAAACGCTGGCGATATTGGAGTCGTGGCCGCAGAGGAAGGTGAAAAGGCGGCTTTCTGTCTGCAATTCTTCTAGCATTGTCTTCAAGAGCGGTCGGGCCACTTGCTTGGCCACCGCAGGCGCGGTAAACAGCACGTCGCCATACCAGTCCTTGATGGCCGATATGCTTTCCCAATCCTCCCAACGCAAGGTGTCACCAAAGGCTGCCTTCACGGCATCGGGTTCCTCATAATATTGCAGTATGAGCGCATCGGCAGCCTGACAGGCAATCCGTAAAGAACCGCCCATACCCGGTTCGCGGTATTTGATGAGATACACATGTGCGTCGTCGGTGCGGAAATGGCAAGTGTCGCCTTCAAGGCAGGCTTTGCTTTGATTGATGTCGAGCACGCGTTCCAGCACCTTGTAGTTATCCGTCATCTTCTCTCCTATGCCAACCACGCCTTTTTCGCCGCCCATTGCGGTAATCTGTTGTTGGGCAAAGGCTTTGAAATCCTCGTTGTCGTCGGTGATTTGCGGAGCGAACACGGAATCCATTCTACCCAATTCATAGTGGTGCTCGATGCTGATGTTGGCCACGGGCAGCATCCCCGATGAGAAATACTGTGCCGTAGCGATGGTGCGCTGCAACGAGTTGGCATAGAAGCGTATAGTTCCCTCTGTGGGAATTTCGTTTTCCCGCATCAATCCCTCGCTGACCAGCCATTTGTGGAAATATTGGCCCATCATAGTCTCCAATGTGCCGCCACGTAGCGACAACTCACCAGGAGCCGATGACCAATGATGCCATTCGTGTGGCGTGATGCGTTGCAATGTTGATTGCCTTCCTGACAGGGGTGAGCGGATGTTGTGTCGGCTCAACACTACAACTTGTTTCAAGGTGTAACGCTCACCGAAAGCTTCAGGGCGGTTGGATTGTGCAAAAATTGTGAGCGACATTCCCCATAAGAGGAAACTCAGAAGTGTTCTATAGGTTTTGAACATTTTGTTTTGTTTGCTTGCAAAAGTACAAAAAAATTGTGCGAGACCGAGGCTCTGTCTCGCACAATAAAACTAACTCAAAATTCATTCTAAATGTATGACAAAAATCTGCTGCAAAGTAATGGCTTTTCCGAAGACTGTGAAATCCCCAATGATGGGTATTTTGCCTCGGGCAGAATCCCTATATCTGGCGATGCGGCAGACTTGCGAAATTTTCCTATTTTTGCCCCATCAAATCAGTAATATCATGCCTAGAAAGAAAACTACTTTCTCGAAAGACACCAAATTTGCCGAGTTGTTGACAGACGACCGTAGGCTGTTGCAATTGTTGCCCCGTTTTGGCATAGGATTAGGCTTCGGTGACCGCAGTGTGGACCAAGTGTGCCAATTGAACAATGTCAATACTGAGTTGTTTCTCATGATTTGTGAAATCTATTCTGACAACAATTTCAAGCCTGGACAATATGAACTTCAACATATCGATATGAGTGACTTGCTTGCTTATCTCAAGTCCTCGCACTTATATTATCTTGACGAGCGTTTCCCGCACATCGAGGAGCATCTGCAACGCATCATAGACGCTTGTGGACAGAAATACGGCCCTATGTTGCGCCATTTTTATGACGAGTACAAACAAGAGGTGATGCGACACATCAAATACTACGAGGAAGAGGTGGTGTTCCCATATATTGAGGCTTTGCTCAGCGAGCAACGTACTGATTCCTATAAGATTGATGAGTTTGAGCATAACCACACCAACATACAGGATGTACTCGATGATATGATGAATATATTGCTTAAATACCTTCCAGGAGACATCCTGCCCAAGGAACGCATTGAGATCTCGTATGACATTATGGAATTGAGCGACGACTTGAATCGCCACTCAATTATCGAGGAACGTATTCTCATTCCCTGTGTTGAATCCCTTGAAGTTACACTATGAGAAGTCGTGTCATCATTTGTGAAGCATCAGAGCTCATCACCATCGGGTTGGTCGAGATTATCGATGGTATGGCGCAGTTTGACGTGGTGGCCCGCCTTGACAATCCTGAACATTTATCCGAGAAGATATTAGCCACCGATGCCAACTTTGTGATAATCAACCCTACACTGTTGGGCTGTTTTAGTAGGGATTTTCTTTCGCAGTTGGGTAAAGAGTGCCCGCAAGTCACTGTTATCGCTTTGGTGACTACCTGTGTCGATTATTCGATGCTAACACCTTACAGCGGCATCATCGAAATCAATGACACAAAGTCGAAAATCATCAGCAAAATGAACGAGTTTGCACGTGGCGAAGCCACAAAGAATACTGATGATGTGGAGCTTTCAAAACGCGAGACAGATGTGTTGGTTGCTGTTGCCAAAGGCATGATGAACAAGGAGATTGCAGATCAAATGAACATCTCTATCCATACGGTTATCTCGCATCGCAAAAACATCACTAGAAAGACCGGCATCAAGTCGGTTTCAGGCCTTACTGTCTATGCCTTGTTAAACAATCTGATTGACGAGAAGGATTTGATTTGACCTGCCCTCAGTGCCAATTGTTGTGGCATAAAACCGCTTTAAACATATCATATTTTGGAATGGCGGTCAACTCTTTTTTATCCCCATCTCCTTGCGGTTTTTCCCGATGTAAACGAAATAAAGCACCAGATCAGTCGCAACTAATAAAGCGTTGAATGCGTAGAGCCATGTTACAATGTCATAGTTGTTTAGCACTTTGTGTATGATTCCGAAGATATAACCCAAAATGACTAGTGACATAAAAAGCGGACTCTTGCCGATGACCACTTTGGTGCGTATCGACTTGGCGATGGATACGGGCCAACTCACTGCAAAACAAAGTAAAAAAAGTACCTCCCAAATGCTGAAATTTGCCATGTTTGATGAGATTGTAATTGGTTGCAAAAATACGTTTTTTTTCTTTGTCGTTTTTCGAAACCAATAATAAAACCATATTAAATCCGTTTTTTTTCCATCGTTCGGAACGAAATTTGAACTTTTTTGTCGAACCAAAGAGAAAAATCTGTAATTTCGTCAAAAATTTAGACTTATGAAATCTAGACATAGATTAGGCTTGATTCTTGGAATAGTTTTTTCTATAACCATTTCTGCATCAGCACAAAAGCATATCGAAAACTACAATCCTGAAACCTTATTCAACGAAGGTGTGTTGCTGTTCCAAAACCAAGAATATGGTGCGGCCCTTTCCTCGTTCACCGAATACCGTTCATTAGCTGCTGATGCCAAGTCACAGCGTTGCGTCGATGCCCAATATTACGAGGCGGTCAGTTCTCTCTATTTGGGACAAGCCGACGGCCCAGCAAAAATCATACAGTTTGTGAATGACAATCCTGGAAGTACATGGGCACGGCATGCTGTTTTCCTGTATGCTAATCATCTGTTCCAAAGCAAGAAATACAAGGACGCGTTGGCTATTTATGAAAAGACAGATGCTATGTCGCTCACAACCGATGAAGCACAGCAGATGCAGTTCAATATGGGGTATGCCTATTTCCAATCGGGCGATTTGGATAAAGCCATTCCACTCTTTCACGGTTTAATGATGAACGATGGCAAGTATAAGGATTCGGCACGTTATTATTATGCACATATTCAGTATATTAAGGAGAAATATAATGAGGCACTGGAAAATTTCAGGCTTTTGCGTGCACATAAGGAATATGGCAATGTAGTGCCGTCTTATATTATGCAGATTGATTACCTCAAGGGAGATTACCAGTCGGTGATAGAGGAGGGACCTGAGTATATTCGCAAGGCAGACAAGAAACGCAAATCCGAGATGGCTCAGATTGTTGCCGATGCCTATTTCCAACAAAAGAACTATGACAAGACGTTGGAATATTACCAGATTTACGTTAAGAACTTGACTCGAGGCTTTTCGCGTGAAGCATACTATCAGATGGGTGTAAGCAAGATGATTAAGGAGGATTACCAGGGTGCCATTGCCGATTTGCAAAAGGTGGCAGGTAGTTCGGATATTCTGGCGCAATTTGCATCGTATTATTTGGCATCGTGTTATGCCAAGAACAATGAACCTAAATATGCCCGTAGTGCATTCTACAATGCCTATTCTGCCGGCTTCGATGTCGAAATCAGCGAGGAGTCCTTGTTTGACTATGCTCGGTTGAGCCTTATCCCGGGTGTAGATCCCTTTAATGAGGCGGTTGGCCTACTGGATAGCTATATCGAAGACCATCCCAAATCGGCTCGTAAAGCAGAGGTGGAGGAAATGACCATATATCTGTTACTCAATACAAAAGAAAACGAGGAGGCACTTCGCCGTCTTGAAGCAATGAAAAATAAAAGTCCTGAGTTGCAGACGGTTTACAACGAATTGCTGTATACAACGGGGATTGATAATTTCCAAAAAGGTTACTATGACAAGGCTCAAGTGTGTTTTTCCAAAATCTTGAACAGCCGTCTGGATGTGCCCAACAAGGCTAGGGCGTGTTTTTGGATGGGAGAGTCGTCCTATCAAATGGGAGACTATATCACAGCAGGCAAGTATCTTACCCAGTTCAAGACGATGAAAGGTGCAGCAAACCTGCCGGAATATGCTCTTGCCAATTATGATTTAGGATACATTTATTATCAGAAACCCGATTACGAAGCTGCTATTGGAAGTTTTAAGCGTTTTATTGCTGCTGCTGACTATGATCAAGATGACCTTAAGACAGATGCGTATATTCGTATTGGAGACTGTTTCTTTATGGATCGTAGCTACAGCTATGCCATCAAGTACTACGAACTTGCAGCTCGCACTGGGAAACGCAATGCCGACTATGCTGTTTATCAACAAGGTTTGTGTTATGGAGCAAAGGGAAAGGTGAATCAAAAGGTTGCCATTCTGAACGATTTGTTGCAGGATTATCCGAGTACGCCTTATTATGAGCAAGCCTTGTTCGAAATCGGTAACACCTATCTTGTCCACGGTGACAAGCGCTCGGCCATTGCCAACTTCAACCGTCTTATCAAGGAAAGACCACGTTCGAGTTATACACGTCAGGCGATGATGAAGGTGGGTATGATCTATTACAACAACAATCAATACGACCAAGCCTTGACCAACTTGAAGAATTTGGTTGCGTCTTATCCTAACACGGACGAGTCGCGGGAGGCCTTAAGTATCATTCGCAGCATCTATATGGAACAGAACAAGTTGGATGAATACTTCGGTTATGTCAATGCCAATGGTGGTCAGGTGAAAGTCACCCAACAGGATTCCTTGGCCTTTGCCAACGCGGAAGGATTCTACCTTGACAGTCGCTATCAGCAAGCTCAGGCGGCTTTGCAGTATTATTTCGACAATTTCCACAACGGTGCGTATCTGCTGAAGGCTCACTATTATGGTCTCGAATGCGCTGAAAAGGTAGGGACTGAAGACCAAGTCGTAGCACATCTTAATTACATAATTTCGCAACCTGACAACGACTACACTGACAATGCCTTACTGAAAATGGCACGTATTGAATACGAGAAAGGCGATTATAGCAAGGCAGGTGAATATTATGAGCGCTTGTCGCGTATCACTGAGGAACCCCTCAAACGTTTGGAAGCCCTCGAAGGAAGTATGAAGAGCAATTTCTTCTTGGGTAAATACGACAAGGCCATAGAGATGGGTGAGAATTTGAGACAGTCACGCGACTTGACTGAAGATCAGGTCAACCAGATTAGCCACATTATGGGGAAGTCGTATTTCGAGAAGGGTAACTATAATGCCGCTATCGAGAAACTTGACAAAAGCGCTCGTAATGACAAGTCGGTTTATGGTGCCGAGAGTGCATATTATTCTGCTGTCGCCTCCATACAGCTGAAACAATACGACGAAGCTGAAAACAAAGTCTTCAATATCGCCGACAACTTCTCGAAATATGACTATTGGGTCGCCAAGTCGTTCATAGCGCTGGCAGATGTATATGTGGCCAAGGAGAACTTTTTCCAGGCCAAGGAAACCCTCCGCAGCGTCATCGACAACTATAAAGGCATCGACCTGAAACAGGAAGCCCGTTCCAAGCTCGCCGAGGTAGAGCGTAAGGAGCCTAAAGTGAGCAACAGCAACGGCATAGAACCTTTAGAAATGGAATAAGCCAAGCCCCTCTGGGGCGATGGTCACTAAGCAGGAGATGCAAGCCCCTGCTCAAACACCAAGAATAATGAAAAAACACATCCTCATCCTATCTCTGGCACTCATAGCCGTCACCGCATTCGCCCAACACGATGAACAGGTCACCGTGGAAGGCAAATACCGTCCCAAAGTGAACAAGGTATACAAACTTCAGCTCACCCCTGAGACGCCTCACCCTTCGTATGACTTGCCCAGCACTGAAGTCAACCCGATGGAAGCCAAACAGAAATTTGCCCTAGACTTGGAAAAAATCAGTCCGACCGCGTTTGCGGCAAAAAATGACAAATTGGTCGCGCCTACAGAGAATTTCATTATGGCGGGAATGGGAACAAATCTGTCACCCCTGTTCCTTTATAAGCATAATTCTATGCTTACCAAGACCCTCGGCCTCGGTGTGGGCATCAAACACAACTCCTCTTGGGTCAATATCAAAGATTACGCGCCTTCGAGTTATATGAACAATGCCTTTGAGGTTAACCTCACGACGAGCAAGTTTGATGGCTTTCAGTTGGATGGCGGTTTGTATTATAAGAATGATATGTACCATTTCTATGGCATCAATCTGTTGGAAACGCCGATGACCGAGGAACAACTCGCTTTCTATTCCCCAAAAACTACCTATAACAAGATTGGCACGCACGTCGGTTTGACTTCCGCTTCGACTCGTATTAGGGAGTTGAGTCATGCGGCGCAGCTGAATTATTATTTGTTTGGGCGTGAACATGCCTTGGATTTGGATTATACAATAGATTATGACAATAATTTCTGGGGTGATAAGAGCCATCCGCAAAAGGTCGGTGCAAATTTGGGATTCCAATATGATTATTGTAAGTCAGTTGGGATGAATGATTATACGGTCGCTAATCGTATCTTGTTTAAAATCAATCCTTTCTTTGAGATGAGTGATGAGTTCTACCGTTTGCATATTGGCGTGCGTTTGGATGGCGCTACACGTGTTTCGAAAGAGGATAAGTTCCTCGCTGTTCGTCCCGATTTGAGCGGCAGCTTGTTTGTTTTGGACAAAAAACTGGAGTTTTATGCAGGTCTGAATGGCGGACGCAAACTGCTGAGGTTCAGTGATATTGTTGAAGATAATCCGTTCCTTTCCCCTATGTGTAACCCCTCGTTAGGCGTTCAGAATGTGAAACTTGGTTTTGATGGTGGGGTGCGCACCAATATTATGGAAATCGTGGATTTGCATCTGGGTGTGCGTTATCGTCATACCAACAATGATCCGTTCTATGATTATTATATCCCCGATGCCAATCTTTATCCCTCAGAACTCGGTCTCGTCTTGAACACCTTTGACCTTGTTTATGATGAGACCCTGTTGGTGACCGTCATGGCAGATGCCCGTGTAAGAATGCGGAATAGTCTCACAGCCGATTTGGGCTTTGCCTATAACGGTTGCAAGCCTACTGTTGAGAAATACGCTTGGTATCGTCCCACGACGGAAGGCAAATTGAAACTGACTTATGATTATGACGACAAATTGGCATTTAATACCACTTTGCTCTATCAAGGAGGTCGCTATGCCAAGGTGTGGGATGGTGTGGTCGATTGGCAGAATTTCAATTTCACTGCTGAAAAACTAAAAGATGTTTTCGACCTTAGCGTTGGTGCTGATTATACGGTGAACGACCAAATCACAGCCTTTGTATTGTTTGATAATGTGGCACACCAGAAGTATCATTTGTTTTACAACTATCCTGTTACGGGCATCCAATTCTTCGCTGGCGTGAAACTGAAATTCTAAAATATACTTCGGATTCCTCTCGAAGCCCGCTTCTAAAAGATTCCCCGAGGGTATGACATAAGACTCACGCTTCGTGTTAAGCTCAGTCAAATATGTCATTTCTGTGGTGGGTTTGTGGGATGGCACGGAATCTAAACAGGGTGGAGTTGAAATGAATAATGTCATAGGAGGCCGATTCCAACAGGATAGATTTCATAACCTCTCTACGGCTCTATAATCGTCCTTGTTTCAAAAGCTGTTTTCTGATTCCGCGTGTGTGAAAGAAATCGGCTTTTTCGATTTTAGCCTATTTTTAGCCTCGTAGAGCCGTTTTGGATAAAAAACAAATTTTTCAACTTTTTTGACCATCGTGCCGAAAAATTGTGTATCTTTGCACTTTTAATTAAAAAACTCTAAAAATCAGAAAATGACTGAAGAAGAAAAAAGAGAATTGGCAAGTGAAGAATATGGTGCCAGTAAGATTCAGGTCCTGGAAGGCTTGGAGGCCGTACGTAAGCGTCCAGCTATGTACATCGGCGACGTCCATTTTCGTGGCTTGCATCATTTAGTATATGAAGTAGTTGATAATTCTATTGACGAAGCTATGGCGGGCTATTGTGACAAGATTGATGTCCGTATCCTGCCCGGCAACGCCATCAGTGTATTGGACAATGGTCGTGGTATCCCCACGGGTATGCATCCCAAGGAGCATCGTTCGGCCTTGGAAGTGGTTTTGACTGTGTTGCACGCTGGCGGTAAGTTTGACAAGGGTTCCTATAAGGTCTCTGGCGGTCTGCACGGTGTGGGTGTCAGTTGCGTCAACGCTTTGTCAACCCACCTCACTGCTGAGGTCTATCGTGAAGGCCAGATTTTCAAGCAGGAATATGAGTGTGGTAAGCCCCTCTATGACGTGAAAGTTGTGGGCACGACTGAGATGAATGGCACCCGCATCACTTTCCAACCCGATGGCTCTATCTTCCAAACTACGGAATACGACTACAGCACGCTGGCCAACCGTATGCGCGAGCTGGCCTACCTTAACCATGGCATTACCATCCAACTCACCGACGAACGCCAAAAGGAAGAAGATGGTGAATATCGCAGCGATACTTTCTATTCCGAGAATGGCCTTATCGATTTCATCGCTTACCTCGACGCTAACCGTGAGAAACTCATCCCCGAGCCGATTTACATTTCGGGCGAGAGAAACAATGTGCCGGTTGAGATCGCTTTGGAATACAACAACGAGTACAAGGAAAACCTGCACTCGTATGTCAACAATATCAACACGATAGAAGGTGGTACACACTTACAAGGCTTCCGCTCTGGCTTGACACGTTCGTTCAATGCCTACGCCGAAAAGAGCGGGCTTCTCGAAAAGCTGGAGAAGCTGAAGGTGAAGATTTCGCCCGACGACTTCCGCGAAGGTCTCACAGCTGTCATCTCGGTGAAAGTGCCGGAGCCACAGTTTGAGGGTCAGACCAAGACTAAGCTCGGCAACGATGAGGTGATGGGTATCGTCAATTCCATCGTGGGCCAGCAATTGTCTGATTATCTGGAAGAGCATCCCAAAGAGGCCAAAACCATCTTCGACAAGGTGACTTTGGCCGCCCAAGCACGTCAAGCGGCACGTAATGCTCGTGAGAAAGTGCAGCGCAAGGGTGCGCTCTCTGGCTTCAGCTTGCCAGGTAAATTGGCCGACTGCTCCGAGCGTGACCCCGCCAAGACTGAACTTTACCTCGTTGAGGGTGACTCCGCAGGTGGTTCCGCCAAGCAAGGCCGTGACCGTAACTTCCAGGCCATCCTGCCGCTACGTGGTAAGATTCTGAATGTCGAGAAGGCTATGGAGCACCGCGTGTTCGACAGCGAAGAAATCAAGAACATCTATACCGCTTTGGGTGTCACCATCGGCACCGAAGAGGACAGCAAGGCCTTGAACCTCGAAAAACTGCGTTATCACAAGGTCATCATCATGACCGATGCTGATGTCGACGGTAGCCACATCACCACCCTGATTCTGACCTTCTTCTTCCGCTACATGCGCGAACTGATTGAGAACGGCTATGTCTATTGCGCCACACCGCCTTTGTATCTTATCAAGCGCGGCACCAAGCCTGTGCGTTATTGCTGGACCGACGAGGAGCGCTTTGCCAGCATGGCCGAGCTGACCAAGAACGGCACTGTGAGCGGCTACGACGTGCAACGCTACAAAGGTCTCGGTGAAATGAACCCTGAGCAACTTTGGGAAACCACCATGGACCCAGCTCACCGCACCTTGCGTCAGGTGACCATCGAGAACGCCATGGAAGCCGACCACATCTTCTCTATGCTGATGGGTGATGAAGTGGCCCCGCGTCGCGAGTTCATCGAGCAGAATGCTACATACGCGAATATCGATGCTTGATTATTGAAAATTAAGTGAATATAAAATAAGAGAGCGACCTTTTTAGTCGCCCTCTTACTCATTTCTTGACCAACCTGCGGGTCTGCGTAAAACTGTCAGTAACCAACTTGACGAGATAAGTCCCGGCTGGCAATGCCTCGACCGAGATTTCCATTCTTTCGGAATCATTCTCAAAGGTTTCAACAAGCTGCCCGGTGAGGTCGTAAATCTCGCATTGGTGGATAATCTCCTCGCTCTCAATCGTCAAGCGGTCTTTTGCGGGGTTGGGATAGACGACAAGGCTGCCGCTCTCGTTTTCGTCCACAGCGAGGTTGTTCAAAAAGACGTAAGTTTGTGGAGCCGAAACGGTGCTGCCCTCGAGATACATGCTCACGGTATGGTCACCGTTTTCGAGACCCGTCACATCAAGCAGAATGTTGCCGTTGCCCACGGTACCTGTCTGCTCGGTATTTTCATCATTGTCGAACCAGCAGTGGTAAGCGAGGTCGCTTAACGACTCAGTCTTGATGAAGAGATAGCCGCGCGTGGCACTGTAGTTTTCGTCCTTGACCGTCAGGTGGATGGTGTGCATCCCCGTGGTGAGGCTGCTGACATCAATTTGGAAAATGCTGTTGCCCACCGAGCCGTGGTGCATCTCGTTGTCATTGTTGTCGAACCAATAGCGGTACTCCAACGAGGAAGCTCCATCGGTCGAGACTTTGTGGAAAAGGGTTCCGTACACGGGCGTTGAGGTGCTGTCGGTCAGGTAATAGTGGAGAGTGTGGATGCCGTCGGGGAGCTGGCTCACGTCGATTTCACCATCCCAAGTGTCGCCGCTGAAAATCTTGGTCGCACTCTGCCCGAAGTTTCCGTCGAACCAGTAGCGGCAGGTGCGCGTGGTTTGGGCGCTCAGCCCAAGGCACAGCAGCAAGTTGAAGATTGTTAATACATATCGTTTCATGGCTTCAGTGTTTTGGGTTTCACTTGTTGCCGTCAATCACTTCGATGTGGATGTTCAGCTTGCCATCGGGGGTGGAATGTTGGCCGACCGTGGTGCGGTAGGTCGTCATGTAAGTGGGACGCGCGCTATAAGGCATATTGCCACCATTGATGCCCACTTGGGTACCATCTAAACCCAAACATTGGTTGGCGATTTCGCTTTTCAGGATAAGAGGTTCCGTTTCCCACGCATAATGATAATAAACCCCATCGAAGGTATCGAAAACATCTGTTATATAATCAAAAACCCAGCAATCATGATGCGAACACTCATTAAAAATAGAACCCCAGCTTATGCAATTATAAGCCACGCTATTCCCATACATACCAGCCCCTCCAATGATACTATTATTTATAGATAAATTATATTGTCCAGAATTTAACCAGATGTAGGAATTATAGGCCTGGATGGTGTTGGTGGGTTGATTTGTTGTTTCACTACGGCAATCCCATACCACACAGTTGCGGAATGTGGTGTTATGGAAATTATCTTCTCTGAACCATCTAATCCTGCAATTAATGAACTCGGCATCGTACATACCGGCTGACGATCCTTCGGAGCCCCATTTGATCTCATTGATATTACATCTGATAAAGATCGGGGCATACTGTCCATTCACTGTGATTACACCATCGAAGAAGATACCCTCAACAGTCAAGACGGCGGGAGCATTAGAATTCCAAGTCTGAAAATCTCCCGCGATAATGGTGGGAAGCATATTTAGTTCGTCATCACTAACGCAGCCCACACCGCGCAGGGTGATGGCTTTGTCAAGGTCGCCCGCATTGAAGGTGCCGCTCGAAAGGGTGATGATGTCACCCGTTGAGGCGGCGGCAAGAGCATTAATGAAAGCGTCAGCACCATAGAAGGTGGTCGTCTCGTCGCCATGCTGAAGCAGGGCGGTTTGTGTGCTGTTTTGTGCAAAAACCAGCATCGTTGCGCATAAAAGCGCCATGAGTAAGAATGATTTTTTCATTGTTTAAGGTATTAAATGTTGATTACAAAATTTTCGCAAAAATCGACATTCAAAAAAGATTGTGTGCTTACAAATCGTCAATATCCACTTACAAATGATATATTGTAAGCAGATT
>CAMJHP010000034.1 GCA_946405575.1 uncultured Bacteroidales bacterium
GGATAAGCGCTGAAGGCATCTAAGCGCGAAGCCCGCCCCGAGATGAGGCCTCCTTGGAGGGCCGTGGGAGACGACCACGTCGATAGGCCGCAGGTGTGAGCGTGGCGACACGTTGAGCCGAGCGGCACTAATGGCCCGAAAGCTTCCGCTCTTGTGTGCGGTAGCCCTTGTGTCCGTTTTCACCCCATCCGGAAAGGCCGTGAGGCCGGACCGAGAGAGACAAGTGGCGGCTATGGCGCGGGGGCGCACCTCTTCCCATTCCGAACAGAGAAGTTAAGCCCCGCCGCGACGATGATACTGCGGGGGACCGTGGGAAAGTAGTTCGCCGCCCACCCTTACGGGAAGCCTGCACCATCGAGGTGCAGGCTTTCTTGGTTTATGTCGGCTCTTCCCCACTCTATTTCATCTTTTATCCCCATCGCTATTCTTTACCAACTTTTTATTATTTTTACAGCCAAATTTCAGGATATGGCCAAGAAATTGGTACTTATTTTTATTCTACTAATTATCAATATTTTAGGATTTTCTCAAAGTCCTATCTCAGATAGCACTGCGCAACAACAACCAAAATTTCAACCTACCCAACCCATCGATTCCACCTTTGTCACCTACAATAACTATCAACTTGACAGCCTCTATCTGAATAGCAACAAAGTCATTGACACCTTGACTTTCCATACTTCCGACAATAAGGTTTTAGAATGCGAAAAGACCATTTATAGTACTTTAAGCAATACTGGACTTGCCCATAAATCAATGAGATTCAAGCATCTGAGCCAAGTTGGATTTGATATGACTCTCCCAGCCTTTTCCGCATATATTCAGAATGAGAGCAAGATGGTTTCATACCAATCGGTCCTACCCTACTCTGAAATCCGCTATCTGATGACCTCAGGCGACAAAGAGCAACATCTCAATGTCAAGTTCGGAAGACAATTTGCCCCTCGCCTATTCATTTCTTTCGCTTTCAACACCGACTACTCTCCTGGTGTCTTCAAAAACAACAAAAGCATCAACAACTACTTTTGGATCAATGCGCATTACTATAGCAAGGACAACAGATACGGTGTCACCGCCTACTATTATCGTAACAAATTGGAGATGGGCGAAAATGGAGGTATCGTCAACGATGAGGACTACAGTTCGCATTCAGAATCAGACAATTCCGTCATTAACACATACCTTAACTCAGCAACCAACTTCATCGTTTCAAGCGGCATAGGCTTTGAGCACTTTTTCAACTTACTCTCTCAAAAAAAAACCATTACAAAAAAAGAAACCACACCTATCGAGATAGACTCTATTGCTCCATTCCCAACCGATAGTATTCCTCCCGATTCTACAATGTTTCCACATCTAACCGATAGCATCCTAATCGATTCTATGTTTATGGATAACGTTAATGGCATTAGCCAAGATTTAATTCAGGAGACGAAGGAGAGAAAATTCACTCTTGGAAGGATTTGCCACAGTTTCAGCTATCTGAACAATAAACTATATTACAATGAGTCTTCCCCTTCCGTGGCCTTCTACCAACCTTTTGACACTCTACTCAATACGACCAAATCCTCGGATACCACTTTGGTCAGAGCCATAAGGAATACGCTGAAATGGAGCAGTTTAGGATACCAAAAATACTATGACGACATCCCCTTCTACCTTTACGCAGGCGTTTCACATGGCTTCTATAGAATAAAGCATTTCGATTATTTGGAAGACGAGATGGTACTCTCGCGCAACTACAACCAACTGAGCGTGAACGGCGGCATTATCATCAACTTATTCAAATCTACACGCATCACCGGACAAGGCGAACTCATTACCTTGGGCTATCAGATTGGCGATTTCGACCTCAAAGGACAATGGAAACAATTTTTAGGCACTTCGAGCAAAAACTTCGGACAAGCTGTTTTTGATATAGAAATCAAACGTCAGTCTGCCAACTGGTTTGAGGAAAGCTACTATTCGAACCACTTTCGTTGGAAGAACGACTTTAGAGCGGCCACTTACCTGACTTTCAACCTTAAATACAGCTACAAAAACTATTGCATTGGTGTCAAGCAGACATCTATTTCCAATCTGATTTATTTTGGTCCTGATGCCCGACCTACCCAATTTGAGGACATCTTCAGCATACGAGAAGCCTATCTCAGCTTCTATCAAAAACTATGGCGTTTTGAGTTTGAGGGTTTTGCCAGCCTGCAAAAGTCGAGCAACGAGGAAGTGATGCATCTTCCTTTGCTTAACGGTCGACTGAAAATCGGTTATTCGCAGCCCATCTTCCACAAAGTGGCCACCTTGTATCCTAGCATCACCGTGCGTTATTTCACCAAATACTACGCTGATGCCTATATGCCTGCCACACGCACCTTCTATCTGCAAAATGAAGTGCAAATCGGCAACTTTCCATTCATTGACTTGGCTATTGCTATCAAGGTAAAAAAGGCACATATCCATTTGACTTACAGCAATATGTTCTTGCTTACTGGCAACTATGACTCGTTCATTGCACCCCACTACCCTATGCGTGACAGCCGTATCTTCATTGGCGTCAACTGGCGATTGTTCAACTAAAAGCACACTGTCATGATGCAGACCGAACTTATACCTACGACCAACACCTTATCCGGAATCAACGACACTATCGTACAAATTTCGGAAGCTGTTACCAACCCAAATTTGGTGAATACCGTTGCTGAACAAATCTCCAATAGCAGCTCGTCGCGACAAATCGGTTTGACTATTGCCATCATCGGACTTCTCATCTTTACAGCTCACCTTTTCAGTGAAATATTCAGCCGCAAACGTATCCCTGACGTGCTGTTCCTCATCATCATCGGTTTGCTCATCGGCCCTGTTTTTCATTGGATTTCGCCTGAAAGCCTAGGAAACGCTGGTAGTCTTTTCTCTGGAATCACCTTGGTGACCATCCTATTTGAAAGTGGTACTCAGCTTAGGTTCAGTGCCTTGAAAGAGTCTTTCAAGGGAGCCTTGAAACTCACCGCATTAAACTTTGTACTCTCTGCCCTTGCCATATGGTTGGTGGGGTGGCTTGTTTTGGGGTTGGATCCAATCGTTAGTATGATTTTAGGTTGTATGTTAGGTGGCACGGCTTCAGCGGTCGTCATACCTATCGTTAGGCAGATGCGTATGTCGGAAAAACCCGCCATCATGCTTATCCTTGAAGCCGCTATAGGCAATGTGTTCAGTATCGTTTTGGCCTTGGCTTTGATGCAGGCCATCAAGTCAAGGCATGTAGAATTTGGTGCCATCCTTGGCGACATCTTCTCCTCTTTCATCCTTGCCACAGTGATGGGTTTGCTAGGTGCCATTTTTTGGGCCTTGATTCTTGACCAAATCCGCAACATCAAATACTCCATCTTGACTACTCCTGCCTTCGTATTCATTATTTATGGCCTTAACGAATGGATGGGATTCAGCGGTGCTATTGCAGCCCTTGCTTTTGGTATCGGCTTGGCAAACATCGACGGTATCTACAATGCCTGGCTTAAAAAATTCATCAAGAAAGTCCCTGTCAATCTGAACGAAACCGAACGTTCATTGTTTTCAGAACTTGTACTTTTGCTTAAGACTTTCTTCTTTATCTACGTGGGCATCTCCATTCAGTTGAAACGATGGGAACCTATTTTCATTGGATTGGGTATCAGTATTTTACTATTTATCATCCGTATCCCTGCCGTGCGCTTTGCCATCTCTAAGAAAGAAGGCATCCCTGAAAAGGAAATGGTCTTCATGTCAGCTCTCAACCCAAAAGGATTGACAGCAGCTGTACTGGCCACTCAAGCTCTTATTTACATCCCCGACTTGGAAACTGCCATGTTTGTGAGAAACATCGTCTTCTCGGTCATCCTATTCAGCATTGTCATCAATTCTATCCTAATCCCTGTAATTGACAAGGAGAAAAGTCTCTATCGTTTCTATCTGCGCCTGTTCAGCATCAACCAAAAGATGAAGAATGTTGTGGCCAAAACCAAACAAAAGGGCGAAAATCGGCGTAAGAAACATCCTATGACACATGAACTTGTCGATGAGATGTTTCAATCGGAGGTCATTTCAGACATCATCAAAGAACAAGACCAACCGGGTGCCGTCAGCAGCAAGCCTGAATCCAACAATTGGGATGTGGCAGATTGATTGTTTATAATGTGTAAAAATTACACATTATAAACAATTAAAAATCAAATATTTAGTTTTTAAACACAAAGTAAAAGTGTAAATTTTACGCATTAATCTATTGTAGGTTATAGAAATAGTTGTACTTTTGCGTAAAATTTACACGATATGGAAACGCAACAATACACTTACAAGTATCCTCGACCGGCTGTTACGACAGACTGTGTTGTCTTCGGTTTTGACGGGCATGACTTGAAAATATTGCTCATCGAGCGCGGAATTGAACCATTCAAAGGCACATGGGCTTTTCCTGGAGGCTTCCTCAACATGGACGAGACCGCAGAGCAAGGTGCGCTGAGAGAACTGAAAGAAGAAACGGGACTTGACTTGCGCTATATCAAGCAGGTAGGGGCTTTCTCCGATGTCGACCGAGACCCTCGCTCCCGCGTCATCACAATTGCTTTCTATGCCTTGGCAAAGAAATCAGAGGTGCAAGGTGGCGACGATGCCGCCAAAGCGCAATGGTTCGCCCTGAATGAAGTGCCGCGATTGGCTTTCGACCATGACTATATCCTAAGAAAGACGATGGAGAAGCTACGCAAAGACATTCATTTTGAACCAATTGGCTTTGGGCTTTTGGATGAACAGTTTACTATCCCGGAGCTGCAACGCCTCTACGAAGCCATCCTCGGAGTGCAGTTCGACCGCCGTAATTTCTACAAGAAAATCTTGCAGACGGGCATCCTCGATGAGGTGGAAGATGATGATGACCAACACTATTATGGAGAGCATCGCGAAATGCGAAGTATGGACATTGGGGCTTTGTTCGGGAGCATAGCCTCGGAACCACATCCCTCCTACTCCACTTCACGTTCGGATGACGAAAGCCGCCGCCGCAAAGGCACTCGATTCTCGTTCAACAAGAAACGATATGACCAGTTTAAGGAAGACAACAATTTCAGATTAGAATTTTGATCAGTTGTGAGTTGGAAGTGATTCAGTTGTTCAGCTATAATACTAAATCTTGAATCTTTAAATCTTAAATTTAAAATCTTTAAATTTCAATAAAACAATAAGTTATGGAAAACAACACCACCACCGCAAAGACGCAGGTCTATAACCTGATTATCCTCGACAAGAGCGGCTCGATGGGCAGCATCGCCAAAGCCGCCATCGCTGGATTCAACGAAACCGTGGGCGGCATCCGTTCGGCCCAGGAACGCTTCAAGGACACGCAAGAGCATTTCGTCTCACTGATGATCTTCTGCGACTGCGAGAAGACCATGGTTTACGATATGGTACCCGTCGACAAAGTCAAAGAACTGACTTCCAGGGAATACCGTCCCTGCTGCTGCACTCCACTCTACGACGCTATGGGCATCAGCATCAACGCCTTATACAAGGCCATCAAGGACAAGGAAGATGCCACCGCCGTGGTGACCGTCATCACTGACGGTTTGGAGAACGCCTCAAAGGAATACAGCGGCAAAGCCATCAAAGCCCTCGTCGAACGCATGAAAAACGAGGAAGGCTGGAACTTTGCCTATATCGGCACCAACCAAGACGTGCAAGCCACTTCCGCCTCCCTCTCCATCGACAACCATATGGCTTTCCGTGACGACGAAGCTGGTATGACAGAAGCCTGGGAAAAGGAACGCAAGGCTAAAATGTCGATGTTCTCGCGATTCTCAATGGGTTTCGCTGCCACTTCAGCTATGACAAGTGCAGAGCGCAAGGCCTACCGCAGCAGGGAAAACCGATCCTCCAAAAACTACCACGAGATAGGCGAATTCCGTAACCGTGTCACGCCTGAGCATATCAATAGCCTTAAGAACAACGAGATTTTCGTCTTCGGCAGCAACCTTGCAGGTATGCATGCCGGTGGCGCAGCTAGAGTAGCCGTTGAAAAATTCGGTGCCATTATGGGACAAGGCGTTGGCCTGCAAGGACAGAGTTATGCCATCCCGACGATGCAAGGCGGCGTGAACACCATCCTGCCCTATGTGGAGGAGTTCATCCGTTTCGCTGACATGCACCCTGAGCTGACCTTCCTCGTCACCAAGATAGGTTGTGGCATTGCGGGCTTCACCCCTGCCGAGATTGCGCCCTTGTTTGCAGGAGCCGTCAACGTGCAGAACATCCATTTGCCGATGGACTTTTGGAGAGAGTTAGTATGACCGTCATTGTGAGGAGGCTCAATGAAACAATCCAAAGTGATTAAACTGCAAATCTGGATTGCTTCACTCCGTTCGCAATGACGCAAAGCGGCAACAACAATTAAACAATTAAACAATCAACATTTAAACAACATGTTAGGAGCAATCATAGGAGACACCGTTGGTTCGGTATATGAATTCCACAACATAAAGACCACGGATTTTCCGCTGTTCGACCCTCGGTGCAACTACACCGACGACAGCATCATGACTATGGCCGTTGCCGACTGGCTTTTGACCGACACGCAGCACGGTATGGACATCTTGGAAGCCACGTTTCTGAGCTTCGCGAAGAAATACCCCTGCCCTATGGGCGGCTATGGTGGCGGATTCCATTGCTGGCTATTTCATCCCGAAGCATTGGGTGATTATGGAAGTCGCGACTTCAAACCAGGGACACGCCATCCCTACAACTCGTTCGGCAATGGTGCTGCCATGCGTTGCAGCGCGAACGGCTGGATGTTCGACACCTTGGAAGAAACCGAGCGAGTGGCTGGACTTTCTGCCGCCATCACCCACAACCATCCCGAGGGCATCAAGGGGGCGCAATCGACAGCGGCGGCCATCTTTATGGCCCGCAGCGGCAAAAGCAAAGAAGAGATAAGAAATTACATCTCAACGAAATACGGCTACAACCTCAACCGAACTTGCGACGAGATTCGTCCCGTTTACGACTGGGATGGTTCCTGCCAAGGCACGGTGCCCGAAGCTATGGTGGCCTTCTTCGACAGCACCGACTTCGAATCGGCCATCCGATTGGCGGTCTCGTTGGGCGGCGATAGCGACACTCTCGCCTGCATCACGGGCGGCATCGCGGAGGCGTTCTACAAGGAGATTCCGGACGACGTCGCCTTGAAGATATGGGAACTCATTCCCGAAGATTTCAAGGACATCTTCAGGAAAATGGAGGCACGGACGTGCTACCGCTTGCCGGAAACACTTAAAGGGAAATCCTTATAAAGATTATGTGCATAGCTGGAGTCAGTGGGGACTGGCTCCAGCCTTTAAAAAATTTTTCTCAACAAATCCATTCCATTTTCCAAAATATTCGTATCTTTGCAGCCCGTTTAGAACAACAAATTTAGTGTAAAAAGAAGAAAATTATGTACTTAACTGCAGAAAAGAAATCAGAGATTTTCAGCCAATACGGCAAGAACGCTGCCGATACTGGTTCAGCAGAAGGCCAAATCGCTTTGTTCACCTACAGAATTAAGCATTTGACAGAGCAAACGAAAGTCCATCACAAGGATGTGGCGGCCAAACGTGCGTTGGTTGGCTTGGTAGGTAAGAGAAGAAAACTTCTCGATTATTTGAAGAGAACCGACATCGAAAGATACCGTAACATCATTAAGGAATTGGGCATCAGAAAGTAAGACTTTCGCCCGCCTGTGCGGAACGCAAGAAAAAGGCAATACACATTGCCTTTTTTTTGCTATTTATTACACCCGATTCCATACGCAATAGAAGCTAAGAGAAAACAGTAAAAAATTTTAATCACTATGGGTCCTACTGGATTTACACAAACCATCCACATGCCTAACGGTCAAGAGATTACTCTCAACACCGGCCGTTATGCCAAACAGGCCGATGGTTCGGTGGTGCTGCGTTGCGGCGACACCGTCATTTTGGCCACCGTATGCTCTGCCACCGAAGTGGCTCCCGAAACCGATTTCTTCCCCCTGTCTGTCGACTATAGGGAAAAATACTACGCCACGGGCAAGTTCCCCGGCGGTTTCTTTAAACGTGAAGCCAAGCCCTCCGACTACGAAGTGCTGATTTCACGCCTCATCGACCGCGCCCTGCGCCCACTGTTCCCCGATGACTACCATGCCGAGACCATCGTTCAGGTCAACCTCCTGTCGAACGACAAGGACCAGACTCCCGATGCCCTCGCCGCTCTGGCTGCCTCAGCTGCCATCTGCGTGTCCGACATCCCCTTCCATGGCCCGATTTCGGAAGTGCGCGTGGCCCTCATCGGCGACGAATATGTCATCAACCCGACCTTCGCCCAGATGGAAGACGCCCGCCTCGAACTGATGGTGGCCGCCTCCATGAAAGACATCTGCATGGTGGAAGGCGAATGCAAGGAAGTGAGCGAACAAGAAATGCTCGGCGCCTTGAAAGCTGCCCACGAAGCCATCAAGATCCAATGCCAAGCTCAGATTGAGCTCATGGAACAGGTCAACAAGGCCAAGCGTGAGTACTGCCACGAGGTGAACGACGAGAACCTCCGTGCCGAAATCGAAGCCAACTGCTACCAGCCTTGCTACGACTTCGCCCTCACCGGTTGCGCCGACAAGCACCTCCGCGAAGAGACCTTCAGCGGCATCCTTGACAAATATCTCGAAAAATATACCGAAGAAGAGCTGGAGACTGTCGCTCCGCTTGCCAAGCGTTATTTCCACGATGTGGAACGCTCGGCCGTGCGTAACGCTGTCCTCAACGAACGCATCCGCCTCGACGGCCGTAAGACCAACGAGGTGCGTCCCATCTGGACCGAAGTCGACGTGCTGCCCAAGGCCCACGGCTCGGCTGTGTTCACCCGTGGTGAGACCCAGGCTCTGGTCACCGTCACCCTCGGCACCAAGCTCGACGAGCAGACCCTCGACGGCGCCGTGGTGGAAGGCACCAAGAACTTCACGCTGCACTACAACTTCCCCGGCTTTGCCACTGGCGAGGCCAAGGCACAGCGCAGCACCAGCCGCCGCGAGATCGGTCACGGCAACCTCGCCGAGCGCGCCCTCAAGACGATGGTGCCTCACGACGAGACTATGCCTTACACCATCCGCATCGTGAGCGACATCCTCGAATCCAACGGTTCCTCCTCGATGGCCTCTGTGTGCGGTGGCTGCCTCGCCCTGATGGACGCTGGTGTGCCGATGCGCAAGCCCGTCGCAGGCGTGGCCATGGGTATGATCAGCGATAGCGAGACTGGCAAGTACGCCATCCTCACCGACATCCTCGGCGACGAGGACCACCTTGGCGACATGGACTTCAAGGTCACGGGTACTCGCGACGGTATCACCGCCTGCCAAATGGACATCAAGGTCGACGGCCTCTCCTATGAGGTGCTGACCGAAGCTTTGGAGCAAGCCCGTCAAGGTCGCTTGCACATCCTCGACGAGATGGCCAAGACCATCACCGAGCCGCGTGCTGACTACAAGGAGTTCGTGCCTCGCATCGAAACCATGTATATCCCGAAGGATATGATCGGTGCTGTCATCGGCCCTGGTGGTAAGGTTATCCAAGAGATGCAGAAACAAACCAACACCGTCATCGTCATCACCGAAGACGAGCAAAAGGGTATCGTGGAAATCGCTTCTCAGAACAAGGAAGACATCGAAGCCTGCAAGGCCAAAATTCGCGCCATCGTGCAAGTACCCGAGGTAGGTGAGGTCTACCACGGCAAGATCGTTTCCATCATGGCCTTTGGTGCCTTCGTGGAGATCATCCCCAACAAGGACGGTCTGCTGCACATCTCCGAGATCGACTGGAAGCGTTACGAGACCATGGAAGAGACGGGACTGAAGGAAGGCGACGAGATCGATGTGAAGCTGGTCGAAATCGATGAGAAGACCGGCAAGCTGCGCCTGTCGCACCGTGCCCTCCTCCCCAAGCCGGAAGGCTATGAGGAAAAGAAGGGTGGCAACGGCCCACGTCCCGGTGGTCCGCGTCCTGGTGGTGGCAACCACGGCAATGGTGGTCATGGTAATGGCAACCATGGTGGTGGTAACCGCAACGGTGGCGGTCATGGCAATGGCGGCAATGGTGGCCCCCACAGAAAGTAAAATCCCACTAGATGTTCTGGCGGATTTGTAATCCGCCAGCCTCTATATGGAAACAACCGTTCTGACGGATTTGAAATCCATCAGCAACGAAAAGGGGATTTGAAATCCCCACTTCAACGCGAGCGGATTGCAAATCCGCTCGAACGACAAAGCAAACTTATTCAAAGAACTAAATAAACTTAAATGAGGCAGTTAAAGATTACGAAGCAGGTGACGAACCGTGAGACCGCGTCTCTCGACAAGTACCTGCAAGAGATTGGTAAGGTTGAGCTGATTTCGGCTGAAGAAGAAGTTGAATTGGCCCAGCGTATCAAGCAAGGCGACAAGATCGCATTGGAAAAACTCACCAAGGCCAACTTGCGTTTTGTAGTCTCCGTAGCAAAACAGTATCAGAACCAAGGCCTCAGTCTTCCCGACTTAATCAACGAAGGCAACTTGGGACTGATAAAAGCCGCACAACGTTTCGACGAAACCAGAGGTTTCAAGTTCATCTCCTATGCCGTGTGGTGGATTCGTCAGTCCATCCTACAGGCTTTGGCCGAGCAATCGCGTATTGTCCGTCTCCCTTTGAACAAGATCGGTTCCATCAACAAAATCAACAAAACTTATGCTAAGTTAGAGCAAGAGTTTGAGCGTGAACCCAATGCAGAGGAGATTGCCGAGGTGCTGGAAATCACGGAAGCGGAGGTGAAAGAGTCGATGAAGAACGCCGGACGTCACATCTCGATGGACGCACCGCTCGTGCAGGATGAAGACAACACCATGTACGACGTGCTGAAGAGCGAGGAGGCCCCGACGCCTGAGACCGAGCTTCTGTATGAGTCGTTGCGCAAAGAAATTGACCGAGCCATCTCCACCCTGACGCAAAGGGAGCAGGATGTCGTCCGCCTGTATTTCGGGCTGAACGGCAGCCACCCGATGACCCTCGAGGAGATCGGTGAGAAATTCGACCTGACGCGCGAGCGCGTGCGCCAGATCAAGGAAAAGGCCATACGCCGGTTGAAACACACCAGCCGCAGCAAGATCCTGAAGAGTTATCTCGGTTAATGAAATCAAAAAGGCCTCTCAAGTAGTTGAGGGGCTTTTTTGTTGCCTTTTTGTCAGTAAGTCAAGCCAAAATACCAAAGTGGAATGACTATGCCGTGGCCAAATTCAATGTCATCCTTTACGACAACACCATTCGGAATGTCTTGGATTTGCTTCTTTCCTTTCTTTCGTCCACCAACTTCAAAAGTGTAATCACCAACGACAAAGTCCGATTCCCTTGAGGCAAGCACCTTGTGCATCACCCGCATTTGATTGTAGAAAAACGTCTCACGCAGGTTGCCCATTTCTGGTTTACCGTTGGCTAATACCGTCATCAAACTCGGATTGTCCACATAAACCTTTTCCACTTTTCCCAGACCACGCAAGCCACCAGTATCATCGCGTAGTAGACCTATCATTCCCGCCTTCTCGAGATAAGTCAAATAGTCAGGCACATTGTTTTTGCTGACATGCAATTCTGCTGCGAGACTGTCGGCATTGGGTTTGTAGGGAGCCAATTCCGCTATCACTGCCAGCATTTGTTTCAGCTTCCGCGCCGTGGAAGCCAACATGTCGGCATACTGGGGGATGTCAGAGTCTATCGTCTGCGAAATGATTTGCTCCATCCTGATGGAGAAGCCGTTTTCCTTGGCAAAAGGATAATAACCAAAGGCCATATAGTCACGAAACAACGGCAAAGGATGCGGGACTGGAAGCTCAACCTTGTGCGCCAAAATCTCTGCCAATGTATGCTTTTCCGTCTTCACGTCATGGAACAATTCAAGATACTCTCGAAACGACAATCCCTGCATGGAATACATCAAGGCGCGACGGCTCAAATCGGCCTCGCCCTTTGTGATGTCGAGCACTGAAGAGCCTGTGAACACAACATGCAAATCTGGATGCACATCATATATCTGTTTCAATTCACGCGACCAATTGCGGTACTTATGCGCCTCGTCGATGTAAAGATGCGTGCCGCCTTCTTTCACAAAGTCGTCCGCCAAATTCACAAGACTATGATTGGCAAAATAGATGTGGTCAGCCGAAACATACAGCCAAAATCCATCCTTTCGATGCGCCTTAAGGCGTTGCAACAGCATGGTCGATTTGCCAACGCCTCGTGGACCGACAATGCCCACCAATCTGCTGTCCCAATCAATAAGGTCAGCCATATAGCGTACAAAGTCAGTAGGCATTTGGCGAAGCATCTCCTCCATATAGGCGATTAAGGTGTTATCTATCATATCTCCTCCTATTTTGCGGCAAAAATAACAAAAATCCCTTATATAGGGAGATTTTTGAAGAAAAAAGCACTATTATAGGGAGAATTTTACAAAATTTATCACTTAATGAGGGATTTCTTATCGTTATTCCTCTTCAAATACTCCTCTACGGCATAAAGCGGAATATTCTCCATCCAGCCTTGGTCAATATAGGGTTTCATGCTGCACCGCAAACCTTTAAGGTTCAAGTTCTTGAAATCTTCGTTAATAAACAAGGACAGCGACTTGGATTTGACATTTTCTTCTGCTTTTACTTCCGTAGGCACCACTCTCTCTTGCGTCTGAAAAAGGAAATCCACCTCCATGGTCGAGTTGTCTTTCGAATAGTAATACACCGTTGTGCCAAGTGTGGCTTTCATTTGTTGCAGCACATAGTTCTCTGCAAACGCGCCCTTAAATTCAGTGAAGGCGTTCGTGCCAAGCAGCATCGCGTTGGGATTGGCTTCTGCCATGCAAGCAAGTAGGCCGCAGTCGAGCATATATAATTTGAAAGCAGAACCGTCGGCATAAAACTTCAGCGGCATAACAGGCTCTTTGACACGATCAATCTTATATACCAAACCAGCATCGACCAACCACTGTATGGCAATCTCAAAATCGGCAGCGCGTCCTCCTTTCTTCACTGCACCGAAAATGAATTTCTTGTTCTCGCGCGCCAATTGTGCCGGAATGCTCTTCCACACCTGATGGATGCGAGCCACTTGAGGTTTGGTGTGTTTGGCGATGTCGCGCTCGTAGGCATCCAAAATCTCATATTGGACTTCCCTAACCAATTCAACATCCTGGGTTTCAATGTATTTCTTAACAGCTTCAGGCATTCCGCCAGTAAAATAGTATTGGCGCAGCAACTCCACTAACAAATCATCCATAACCGACAAGGAATCCCATTCGAGGTTTTGTAACGTTTCCAATAGTTTAGGTCGCTCGCACGCCAAAAGGTATTCGGCGAAGGTCATCGGATACATCCGCATTGTGGTCACTTTGCCCACTGGATAGGATTCATCTTCACGAAGCGAGATTCCCAACAGAGAGCCTGCCACGGCCACATGCAACAAAGGGTAATCCTCGTTGAAATATTTGAGCGAGGCTATTCCATTATGCACCTCCTGGATTTCATCGAACACTAATACTGTCTCACCAGGCACGATTTTCGTCTCATAATACCGCTCAATCTCAGTCACTATGCGCTGAACCGACAAATCCCTGAACAAACTCTTGGCAAAATCTTCCCCATGACAGTTCACATAAACCAAGTTTTTGAACTCGTTTTTTCCGAATTCTTTCAGAATGTACGTTTTCCCCACTTGGCGGGCACCAAGTAAAATCAAAGGCTTGTGCTCCTTTCGATTCTTCCACTCTATTAATTTACTATATATCAGCCGTTTCATATTAGTTTCATTCAATTACACCATTGGTCGACTATGCAAAATTACATTTTTCTTGGGGAATAAAAACTAAAAAATCACATTTTTCTTGGGGAATAAAAATAAAAAAACCACATTTTTCTTGGGGAATAAGAATAAAACTTGTACTGCATGCAAAAAGCAGACACAGAAAAATGCACCAGCTTTATATTCCCACTACTCTTTATTACCATTCCCCTACCCTAATATGAAACGTCTTTGAGGCTATTTCGATAGCAATGGAAAAGCTGATGTCGTCCTTATCTGATTCGCCTTTTGGGACTTCCATTCCGTTGTCCCAGATGGCGCAAAAATAACGTATACACATTCAAAATACAGTATGTGCAAAAAAAAACGCAAACTATCAAAACACACTTTAACTGCAACTGTTTCTAAAAAACCTGACAAATGTTGCATAACGTCAATTTATCGAGCTTTTCTTAGCATTACAAATGATTATATTAGATGAGGTCGGATTGCAAATTCGCTCAAATGGGAAATTTTAAAACGCTTCTACTTTATTCATCCAACTTGTTACGACCTCTATAATCAATCTCTCCTTTAAAAGCAAACCCATTTTTCTTTCCATATGGGGAAAGACCTTCTACATGCACCGAAAAATCAGCAAGCTCATTTTTCAAAAAAACCATATCCGCTTCAATCTCTTCATTGAAATAAACCTCAAACGGCAAGTTAAAGCTCTGGAAAAGCTGGTATAGCATATAATAGTTCTTAAAAAAGTCAATCAATCTCTCCTTTCCATTATCTATCTTTATTAGTTCATTCCGATTCTTAAAATACACTTCCTTATCCTGAATGGGATTAAAGCCTATTGAAATGGTATAACTTTGCATACTCGCCAAAGAGCACATAATCCCTTTCTGTGTAGCATGGGCTTCCTTCAATGAGATACATGTATTTAGCCAGTTATAAGTCTTGTCTTTATACTTTCCTCCCAAATCCTCATAGTCACCCAGGAATAAAGCATTGGCTACAACAAAATAAATGCTATATGGATGTGTAGGTGTGGGTAATACTATATGAAACCCTGAGTTTAAATGCTTTCGTATTTCTTTAATAACCTCTCCTACTTTCAGTTTCTCATCTAAGAGGACTCTTTCAGCATACCTCTCAAGGCAATGCTCTTGAAATACCACCACATGATTCCGCTGATAGAATAAAGCATAGTATTTTTTATTTTTCCAGAAAAACTCTGCCATGAACTCAGGCGTATCACCGTTCACATCGCCTCTTTTCAAAATTTTGAAAGTGTTACCTTTCTTTGTTGAATAATCCTCCCACCCCAAGCTAACTATTGATTTTTGGCGTTGAGCTTTGAAACAAATCAAAGGTTGAATACGCCTTCTCAAATTATTATCGTAATAGGGCTTAACTTCAAGGTCAAAATCGGAACGAAGTTCATCCATGACTTCGTATTTGGTCATACTATCAACTACCATAAATCAACTTCTTTTAAATCATCAAACTTTATATCTTTAAATCCCTTCTATTATATCTTCATAGAACCACCATTCTTCACGATATAAATCAACGCTTTGTACTGGAACACGAATAACCTGCGGTGATGAAAAAGACACCGACCCTTCATATCCACTAGTCGGCGGAATAATCGGCAGACATGTGACTGTAACCAATCCACACTGCGAAAATGCATCACCTCTTATTCTTTTTACCGAATTAGGTATTTCGATGCTTTCTAAATTACTACAACCATAAAAGGAACGCAAACCTATTTCTTCAATAGAATTACCAAATGTCACAGATATTAGACCTGTGCAATTTGTGAACGCCCCGTAGTAACGTCCATGACCATCCATTGTATGCCCCAGTTCTTGTACCGAGTTAGGAAGGATTACAGACGTCAGTTTGGAGCAATTTGCAAACGCACCTCCTCCTATTCTACTTACCGAATTAGGTATTACAATGCTCTCCAAATTGTTACAACCATAAAAAGCAAATACTCCAATTATCTCAATCGAATTACCTAATGTTACGGATGTTAGCCCTGTGCAACTTGTGAACACTCCGTGGAGATTTTCATCCATAGCTCCACAAGACCCCAAAGTCTGTATCGAGTTAGGAAGTATCACAGTAGTCAATTTTGTACACCTTTCAAAAGCACCTCCGCCTATTCTTTTTACTGAATTTGGTAGCATTATACTCTCCAAATTACTACACCCATAAAATGCAAACTCACCAATTTCCTCAACCGAATTGCCAATTGTTACCGATGAAAGGTTCGTACAACATGAAAATGCTCCAGAATAAGGTGGATTTAATACAAGATGAATCTCTCCCGCATAATTCGCCCCTCCAATATAACATACAGAGTTGGGAATAGTAATGGATGTCAATTGTGTACAATTGCCAAAAGCACCAGCTCCAATATACATCACAGTTTCAGGAATCGTTATTGAAGCTAACCTTTTACATCCCATAAAAGCACAGACATCAATACACCTAACAGAATTACCGATATTAACTGAAGTAATATTACTATCCACAAACGAGCATGAAGGGATGACTTCAACTTGATCACCAATATTAATTGTCTCCAAAGCCGAGCATCCATAAAACCACGAATCTTTTGTATCAAAATCACTATCAAAAAAGTCAGCATTTACTTGAATAGCATTGTAATTGACCTCTTTCAATATCGAACAATTCTTAAATGCATTCTTCCCTATACTATTCACCGACTCAGGGATAGTAATGGATGTTAAACCATCACATCCAATAAAGGCTCTATCTCCAATGTTCTCTAATGTTTCAGGAAAAGCTATCATCGTCAAGCCATCACAATCATTAAAGGCCTCTGATCCAATACTTTCAAGTGAATCAGACAATGTAACAGAAGTTAATGCTTTACAACCCTTAAATATACACCATCCAAGTTCGCTTATAGATTCAGGAATAACTATCGACCTAATCCCTGAATTCATGAAAGCCTCTCTTTCAATAGAAGTCACGGTATGAGGTATATTTACAGATTTAAGCAACCTTGTATCCGCAAAACATCTCTTCCCAATTGTGGTAACGGTATAAGTCTCTCCTAAATGAGTTATTTCAGAAGGAATAACGACATCACCTCTATACTGGTATCCATAATTATTATTCCCACTACCATAAAAGCTCTCACTATTTGTTACAGCTGCGGAAATAGCATCTAATAAGATGAAATACATTTTGCTTTCATCATCAAAGACAGACTCCACCACTACATATCCGTCTTCATTAACCGCTTCAGTATCCGAAACAATTACATGTATCTCTGGGGTATCCACTTCATTTTTCTTGCATCCCGACAACACCACTGCTACCACAAGCAAGGCAAGTTTTATTGTTTTCTTATTCATATGTTTTTTCTTACGGCTTCCAGTCCAAGAAGCGTAGGAGAATCCTTTGTTCCCCAAATTGATTGACACAAAAGAAGCGTGGAACTGACTATGTTAGTTCTCAGTCGGAGGTTGTAGGAAAGACCTTTTTCAGAGCCATAATATAGTGTCCACGCTATATGCGTAGTCACTATGCTTTGGCCCTGAAAAGTCTTGAACTTCCTACATTCCCAACTTTGAGACAAGCATAACGCTTCAATATGACCGACTTGGCGTACCAAATCCGATGGCAAAAATAGCAATAAATTGTGCATGAAACGAGTTTCTCACAAAATATTTCCGATGAAAAGGAAAAACGTGCAAAACAAACATCATCAATAGTAGTCGGAATCTCAAAAAAATCGCGATTCCGACTACTATCGATTATTTTTTCGTAAAAAAACATTTTTTCGCGAAAAACATTATCTTTGCAAAGAAAACAACATGTAATGAGCAAACAACTCGAAATAAGAAACAGCACTGCGGAGTTCCTGATTTTCCAAGCGGAAGGAAAAGAAGACGGCATCCAAGTGGTTTACAAGGACGAAACCATTTGGTGCACACAAAAAGCGATGGCTGCATTGTTTGATGTAGATAGAAGCGTCATCACCAAGCATTTAAAAAACATCTTTGGGCTCAACGAACTCAACCAAGATTCAGTATGTGCAATTTTTGCACATACTGCTGAAGATGGTAAAACATACAACACCCAATTCTATAATCTCGATGCCATCATCTCCGTTGGTTATCGGGTTAATTCGTTGAGAACTATTCCAATCCGACTTTGACCGCTTTGCAGAAAACGACATTTTACCGCTTGACTTCAAGGAAATCGAAAGTGGACAAAACGACTGTCAATAAAACAAAGCCATTAGGGTTTATATTCACAAAAGCCTCTCAAAAGTTTTTGAAGAGCTTTTTTGTTATCGTTCAAAAATATTCTCTACCTTTGCCGATTAACTAACAACTATCAACTGAATAATTGGTGTGGCTACCACAATGTGACAGTCCTACAACTGAACAACTGACAACTATTAATCTGGATTGCTTCGTTCCTCGCAATGACGCAAAGCGACAACTGACAACTGAACAACTGAAAACTATGAACTTGATAGCCCCTTCCCTACTCTCTGCCGACTTCCTCAACCTGGAAGCCGACATCGAGATGGTCAACCGCAGCGATGCCGACTGGTTCCACTGCGATGTGATGGACGGCCGCTTCGTGCCTAACATCTCCTTCGGTATCCCCGTGGTGCAAGCCATCAAGAAGAAAGCCCAGAAACCCCTCGATGTCCACCTTATGATTGTAGAACCCGAAAAGTACTTCGAGGCCTTCGCCAAGGCGGGCGCCGATATCATCACCTTCCACTACGAGGCCTGCAACCATATCCACCGCGCCGTGCAACAGATTAAAGCCCTCGGCATACACGCAGGCGTGGTGCTTAATCCGCATACCCCTGTCAGCGTTCTGGAGGACATCCTATGTGATTTGGACCTGATACTCCTCATGTCGGTCAATCCGGGCTTCGGCGGACAACAATTCATCGAGCGCACATACGAAAAAATCCGCAAGTTGCGTTTGATGATCGAAGAACAACATGCTTCCGCCCTCATCGAAGTGGACGGTGGCGTGAACACGAAGAACGCCAAGGCTTTGTTTGAGGCGGGTGCCGATGTACTCGTCGCAGGCAATGCTGTGTTTAAATCGGAGAATCCGATGGAAACGATTAGGGAACTAAAAAGCTGTTAGCTATTAGCCATTAGCTGTTAGCTTAGTTGCTGCCAAGCTAATAGCTAACGGCTAAAAGCTAAAAGCCGAACGAATAGAAAAATCTTTGAATCTTGAATATTAAATCTTTAAATCAACTAATTATGAGTAACGACATCCTAAAACTCAAGCCGGAAGGCATTTGGAAAGAGTTCAACGGCATCCTCGGTGTGCCGCGTCCGTCGAAGAAGGAAGCCAAAATGGTGGCTTACCTCGAGAAATGGGCCAAAGACCATAAGATCAGCTACGTCAAGGAAGACTGTGGCAACATCATCATGACCGTGCCCGCCACCAAGGGCATGGAAGACCGCCAGACCGTCATCCTGCAAGCCCACATGGACATGGTGTGCGAGAAGAACAGCGACAAGAAGCACGACTTCGAGAAAGACCCCATCGAGCCTGTCATCAAGGGCGAGTGGCTGCATGCCAACGGCACGACCCTCGGCGCTGACGACGGCATCGGCGTGGCCGCGGCATTGGCCGTCATCGCCGACCCGAAGGTGGAACACGGTCCGCTCGAGTGCATCTTCACCGTCGACGAAGAGACGGGCCTCACGGGCGCCATGAAACTCGACCCGGATGACTTCACCGGCCGTATCCTCCTCAACCTCGACAGCGAGGACGAAGGCGAGATCTTCATCGGCTGCGCCGGTGGTATGGACACCATCGTGAAGGTGTGGTACGAGCTGGAGCCCGCTCCGGAAGACAGCACCGCCTACCGCATCACCGTGAGCGGCCTGAAAGGCGGCCACAGCGGCGACGACATCAACAAGAACCTGGCCAACGCCAACAAGCTGCTGACCCGCATCCTGTGGCAAGGCACCAACTGGTTCGACCTCTCCCTCTATGACTTCCAAGGCGGTAACCTGCGCAACGCCATCGCCCGCGAAGCCACGGCTGTGGCCTTTATCCCGAACGACTGCACGAAAGACTTCGAGCACTATGTGAAGGACATGGAGAAGCACTTCAAGCAAGAGTACCAAGTGACCGAACCCGGGCTGAAAGTCACGGCAGAAGTCGCCGAGGTGCAACCCGATGTGGTCATCGACGAGATGTCTCAGTACAACCTGCTGAACGGCCTCTATGCCTGCCCGCACGGCGTCATCGCCATGTCGCAGACCATCCCGAACTTCGTGGAGACCTCGACCAACCTCGCCTCCTGCAAGAAGAAGGAAGGCTATTTCTTCATCCAGACCTCACAGCGCAGCTCCATCGAGTCGTCGAAGCAAGACATCGCCAACATGGTGGAAGCCGTGTGGAGCCTTGCCGATGCCGACGTGGAACACACCGATGGCTACCCAGGCTGGGCACCTAACCCCAACAGCGTCATCTGCGACATCGCCGTGAAATGCTACAAGGAACGCTTCAACAAGGAGCCTAAAGTAAAGGCCATCCACGCTGGACTGGAATGCGGCCTTATCGGCGACAAGATTCCGGGCATGGACATGATCAGCTTCGGTCCCACCCTGCGCGGTGTCCACTCACCCGACGAGCGTTGCGAAATCGCCACTGTCCAGATGTTCTGGGACTTTATGTGCGACATACTGAAAAACGTGCCGAAGGGCGAAGCACCTAAGGCTAAGAAGGCACCAGCCAAGAAAGCAACGGCTGAGAAAAAAGCTCCAGCAGCCAAGAAAGCCAAGAAATAAGAGAGGTTTTACCTAATTTGAAAGAGTCCGTTGGAGTGATCTGACGGGCTTTTTCTTTGTAATGCAACGAATAAAGTCTATATTCAAATCAAATTATGATGTGAATAGCATCGTTTTTCGCCTCACTCATTCACCTATAATGCAAATAAGGCTGTCTCCTTTTGGAAACAGCCTTATTTCAATTCTTACTGTTCTTTATTTTGACTTATCCGGCCAAGCAGGAATTTCTGGAATGTCAGGATAACTCTTCATCTGCTCAAGGATGACTTCGATGGCCTTATTGAGTTGGTCGTCGATGCCCTCGAACTCGTGGGCTGGGTCGTTGTCGATGACGATGTCGGGATCAACGCCATAGCCTTCGATTACCCAGTTGCCTTTCTCGTCGAAGGGAGCGAACTCGGGACGGGTCAGCGAGCCACCATCGATGAAGGGCAAGCTGCCACGAATACCGACCACACCGCCCCAGGAACGCATACCGATGGTCGTGCCAATCTTGTGCTTCTTGAACTGATACGGGAACAGGTCGCCGTCGGAGGCGGAGTACTTGTTGAACAGCAGCACTTTAGGTCCGAGCATCATCTTGGTGGGCTTGGTCTCAGGCTCACCATTGCGCATCACATCGTATATGGAAAGCTCGCGGCGCAGACGCTCCACAATCATCGGGCTGACGTTGCCGCCGCCATTGCCACGGTCGTCGATGATGAGGGCTTTCTTGTCGAGTTGGGGATAGAAATACTTGGCAAACTCGTTCAGGCCTTCCACGCCCATATCGGGGATATGGATATAACCCACCTGACCATTTGTGGCCTTGCTCACCTTCTCCACGTTGCCCTGCACCCAATTGTAATAATACAAACCTGTCTCGTCAGCGATAGGTTTCACCACCACATCGCGGGCACCACTCTCCGAGGCCTTGTTATTCAAGGTGAGCAGCACGGCCTTGTCGGCTTTGCCAATGAGGGCTGCATACATATCTTTCATATCCTTAGTGCTTTTGCCATCAATGGCGATGATGTAATCGCCTTCCTTGGCATTCACTCCGACCTCAGTCAACGGCGAGCGGGTTTTCTCGTTCCAGTTCTCGCCTTTCAAAATCTTGTCAATCTGGTAGTAACCCGACTTGTCGCGGTGGATGCGGCAACCCAGCATACCCATAGGGATGCGCTCAGGTTTCACACGGTCGCCGTCGCCCACGTAAGCGTGACCGATGTTGATTTCGCCAATCAGTTCACCAATAAGGTAGTTGACGTCGTTGCGGTCAGCGCAATAGGGCAACAGCTTACCATACTTTTCTTTCATCGCAGGCCAGTCCACGCCGTGCATGTTGGGCGCATAGAAGAAGTCGCGCATCTGACGCCAAGCCTCGTTGTAGATTTGAGTCCACTCAGTGTGCAATTCTACCCATTTCTTCATATTCGAGAGGTCGATGGCATCATCGCCCTTACCACCTTCACCAGGTTTGCCTCCACCAGGCATAGGTCCTTTAGGTGCGCTAACTACCTTATAACCACGGCCTTCACGCATAAGCATCTTGCTACCATCGGCTGATAGTTCGTAGCCAAAGCCACCGATGGAGGTGCATTTCTTCGACTTGGCATCAAAATAACCGAGACCACCGCCGTTAAGTCCAGCAGCCACATAATACAAACCATCCTCAACGCCAGTCAGGTTCCAATATCTACCTGCATTGACGGGGAGCACCACTACCCTATTGCTGATGCCATCGAAGTCAATCTTCACTTCCTTGACCTCTTTCTTTCCCTCTGGCTTACCGTCTTTAGTTCCTTTCGGCTTGCCTTTATTACCCTCTTTCGAGTTCTCTTTAGGTTCTTCCTTGGCAATTTCCGTCTTCACTTCATCGTTTTCCGTGAGGAACGGTGATGGTGTATCTTTCTGCAAGGTAATCAGATAGATCTTCGACATATCGGTATAGACATGGTTCCACTCCAGCCAGCCGTATGTGGGGCGGAAGTCACGCTCAGAAGTGAAATACAGATATTTACCGTTCTTGTCGAAGGCTGGTGACGAGGAATTGTACCAACCATCGGTGACCGTCTCATCCTTCCCTGATTCGACATTGTAAATGTGGATCTGGCTGACGGAGAAGGTACTCGGCATAGCGTAGGCAATCCAACGGCTGTCAGGCGACCAGCAGAAGTCGTCCATCTCTCCAGCCAAACTATGAGCCACCTCTGTAACCTTCTTGGAAGCCACATCGACCATATTGATGCGGTTCATTTTGTCGTCCCACAAAATCTTCTTACTGTCGGGCGACCAAAGAAGGCTATATTTATAGGTGTCGGAGTCCTTAGTCAACTGAATGGCTTCTTCCTTGCCGTCTTGGGCTTGGATGTAGATTTCATCCTCGCCTGTGCGGTCGCTGATGTAGGCGATATATTTGCCGTCGGGCGACCAAGCCACATTGCGGTCGTGGGCGTTGTCGCTTTGGGTCAGATTCCTCGTAATGCCCGACTTGACCGGCACCGTCCACACGTCGCCACGGGCACCGAAAGCCACGCGCTTGCCATCGGGAGAAATCGTGCTCGAATTGATGAACTGGCTAGCATCCACATATTTGGTACGCGTCGATTTGTTATCGTTGGCCATCTGCACAGGAATGGGATACACTTTGCCGTCAGCGAGGTTGTAGCGGAACAGTTGACCGCCATTTTCATAAATGATGTCCTTGTCGCCGAGCGAAGGCCACTTGATGTCATAATAGGTATAATCCGTTACCTTGGTGGTTTGTTTCGTGCTGCGGTCATAGCAGAACAGGTTCATTGTGCGGTCGCGGTCAGAGCAGAAATACACCTTGTTGCCAACCCACATAGGGAAGACGTCTTGGGCGTTGTTGTTGGTGATATTCTCGATCTTTTTCGACTTGAAGTCGTAAATCCACACATCGTCGGCCATGCCGCCACGATAGTATTTCCAAGTGCGGAACTCACGCATCACACGGTTGTAGGCTATCTGCTTGCCATCGGGCGAATACGAAATCCAACCACCTTCAGGCAGAGGCAGTTGCTCGGCCAAACCACCGTTGATGTTGACGATGAAGAGTTGACCCACAAAGTCGTCCCAACTCTCCTTGCGCGAGCGGAAGACGATGTTCTCGTTGTCCTTCCATGCCATGACGATATTATTCGGACCCATACGGTCGCTGATGTCGTCGCGGCCCAAGGTGGGCGTGTAGGTCAGACGTATAGGTGTTCCACATTCGGGATAAGGCATGACGTAAACCTCAGTATTGCCGTCATATTGTGCCGTGAAGGCCAAATGTTTACCATCAGGCGAGAAACGTGGAAACATCTCATATCCGTTAGCGTCGTTGGTGAGTTTGTGGGCAATGCCTCCTTTGATGTCGACAGAGTACAAGTCTCCGCCATAACTGAACACCACGTCATCACCGTAGATGGTCGGAAACCGCAGCATTTTGGCTTCCTCTTGGGCAGTCAGACTGATTGAGCCCAAAAGCAAGATTGATAGAAATAAATATTTGATTCTCATAATATTATAAATTTAAGAACGATAATTATTATAATTTGAATTCACCATTTGTATCATATTTTGAATATCTATAATTCAATTTTCTAATGACAAATTGGCCAAAGGATTGACCAAAACAATGGTTTGACTGATGATTCAACTCTCAACTTGAAACAATCTCCCCATAACAGTCAAAATAATCCGCCTGTATGATTTTGACTTGATAAAAGTGACCGATTTGCAGGTCGCTGTTGGCGGGGATGAGAATTTCATCGTCAACTTCTGGCGAGTCGTACTGAGTACGACCAATGTAATAGTCACCTTCGAGACGGTCAATGAGCACCTTTTCGATCTTGCCCACACGTTGGCCATTGATTTCCAACGAGATGTTCTGCTGGATATCCATCAACTTGTCGACGCGTTCTTGCTTCACCTCATCAGGGACATCGTCGGCCATCTCGTAAGCCGGCGTACCTTCCTCGGGCGAGAAGGCGAACACTCCTGCCCTCTCGAATCGCATGTCCTTGATGAATTGGCAAAGCTCTTCGAAGTCGTCCTCGGTCTCACCAGGAAAACCAACAATAAATGTAGTCCGGAATGCAATGTCGGGCACATGCTTGCGGACGTTCTTGACAAATCCTATGGTCTGCTCGCGGTCCACGCCTCGGCGCATATCCTTCAATATATGGGTGCTGATGTGCTGTAAAGGCAAGTCAATGTAATGGCAAATCTTGGGATTCTCGCGCATCAAATCCAGTAACTCGTCTGGGAAACCAAGCGGATAGCCGTAATGCAGGCGAATCCACTCGAAGCCGTCGATGTCAGCAAGGGCCTTAACCAACTCTACGATGTGCGATTGGCCGTCGAGGTCGTGGCCATAATAGGTCAGGTCTTGAGCGATGAGGATGAGTTCCTTCACGCCTTGCTTGGCCAAGCCTTTCGCCTCCTCTATCAGATGCTCCATCGGCACCGAGATATGACCGCCACGGATGAGCGGGATGGCACAGAAGGCGCAACGGCGGTTGCAACCTTCGGAAATCTTCAGATAGGCATAGTGTTTCGGGGTGGAAAGCACGCGGCGGCTACAATACTGCTGCTGCGGCTCCTCTTTCAGCAGGTCAGCGGCAATCAGGTTGACGCTCTCCACGCCGTAGAAGCCGTCCACTTCGTGGATTTCAGCTTGTAGATCCTTCTTGAACCTTTGCGAGAGGCAACCAATAACATACAATTTCTTGATCTTGCCCTGCTTGCGCAGCTCGGCATATTCCAAAATAGTGTCGATGGACTCCTCCTGCGCATCGCCTATGAAGCCACAGGTGTTGATAATGACCACATCGGAGCGACGTTCGTCATCGTGACGGATCACATAGCGGTGCTCCAGCAAAGCGGCCAAATGTTCCGAGTCGACTTTGTTTTTGGAGCAGCCAAGGGTGACGATGTTTAAAGTAGGTTTCTTCATACTGTTTTTACGCGGGACTTTTTGACGATGACCATTGACTATGACCGCTTTTACATTAAGGAATAAAGTTTCCTGTTTTTGTTGAAGCTGTCATAGTCATTGTCACAAGTCATCGTCATATAATATAGTGTCTCGTGTTATAATAACTATTCGAACAACGAATCCACGAACGCCTTCCTGTCGAAGACCTGCAGATGGTCAATGCCTTCACCGACACCGATATACTTGACCGGGATCTTAAACTGGTCGGAGATGCCGATGACCACGCCACCCTTGGCGGTGCCGTCAAGCTTGGTCAACGCGAGGGCGTTGACTTCAGTGGCAGCGGTGAACTGCTTGGCCTGTTCAATGGCATTCTGACCCGTGGAAGCATCCAGCACGAGCAGGATTTCATGTGGCGCGTCAGGGACGACCTTCTGCATGACGGTCTTAATCTTGGTCAGCTCGCGCATAAGGTTGACCTTGTTGTGCAGACGACCTGCCGTGTCGATGATGACCACGTCGGCATCCTGGGCCACGGCCGACTTCACCGTGTCGAAAGCCACGGAAGCTGGGTCGGCACCTTGGCCTTGTTGCACGATAGGTACCCCTACCCTCTCAGCCCAAATCTGCAACTGACTGACGGCAGCGGCGCGGAAGGTGTCGGAAGCGCCGAGCACGACCTTCTTGCCAGCCTTCTTGAAGTTGTGCGCCAACTTGCCGATAGTGGTGGTCTTGCCCACGCCATTCACGCCGACAACCATAATCACATACGGCTTCTTGTCGGCAGGGATGTCGAAGGTGGTGCCATCACCCGACTCGTTCTCTTGGAGCAAACCCATGATTTCCTCTTTCAGGATACGGTTCAACTCGCTCGTTCCGAGATACTTGTCGCGAGCCACGCGAGCTTGGATGCGGTCGATAATCTTCAAGGTAGTCTCCACACCCACGTCGGAGGTGATAAGGATTTCCTCAAGATTGTCAAGCACCTCGTCGTCGACGGTCGACTTGCCCATAATGGCTTTGGAGATGCGGGAGAAGACACTGGTCTTAGTCTTTTCAAGTCCTTTGTCGAGGTCTTCTTTTTGTTCTTTTTTTCGGGTTAGGAATGAGAATAGGCCCATGATGTTTCTTTTTTGACTGCGGGACTTCGAGACTACGGGACTTCGAGACTTTTGTTCGTCCCTTAGTCGCGTAGTCTCGCAGTCTCGTGTCGGGTTATACAAACACAAAAAAGCTCTCCCATAATGGTTATGGAAAAGCTCTGTTGTTCTGCGGTTTACGCAAATTATCTCTTAGCAAGGAACTCCTGCACCTTGTCGGCGGGAACGACAGTCTCCTCGAAATAGTAGGCACCGGTCTTCTCAGAACGCTTCATTCTGATGATCTTGCTATAGGTCTTGTCCAAGCTACGAAGGGTAGCAACAGCTTTCTTTGCCATAACTCTTTAATTATTTAATCTCCTTATGGAGGGTCATTCTTTTGAGAATCGGGTTATACTTCATCAACTCCAGACGGTCGGGAGTGTTTTTCTTGTTCTTCATAGTGTAGTATCTCGAAGTGCCAGGCATTCCGCTAGCTTTATGCTCAGTGCATTCGAGGATGACTTTCACGCGTGCATCTTTCTGTTTCTTTGACATAGCTTATCTTCCTTTCAAATTTAACTGCGTTGAATCTTACGATTTGGCTTGCAAAAGTACAACTTTTTCAAATACCAGCAACCGATTTTTCAAAATTTTATTCTCCTGCGATAACCTTGTTCACAATTTGCAGAATTTCAGCCTCTTGCACAAGTGCAGCAGCCTCAATCTCAGCAGCTTCCTTCAAAATCTCAGCCTTGAAAGCCTCGTCTTTCAATGAAGAAGCGTTAATTTTGACGTTCAAATGGGCTCCCATTACAGCCGAACGAGCGCACAAAGCACCTACACCAGCGTCGGTGACGGAGTTCGGATTACCCGTCTCAGCCATGGCGCGGACGACCTCGAAAGCCTTAAAGGCGACCTTCATCGTGCGGAAAGGCACCTGGGTAGCATACTTGGTGGCCTCTTGGATGGCTGCGCTACGGGCAGCCTTCTCCTCGTCAGTCTTCTTCGGCAGGCCGAAAGCGTCCATAATCTTGTTGAAGGCATTGGTGTCTTCATCAACCAACTCAAGCAGCTCGTCCTTGATGGCCTGACCCTTGACGGCCCAGTTGGAGAACTCTTCCCAACGCTCGTCCCAGCCCGGCTTGTGCGACGACAGGTTGGCGACCATCGTGGCCAATGAGGCACCGAGAGCTCCCATATAGGCCGAAATGGAGCCACCACCAGGAGCGGGGCTTTCAGATGCAGTCTCGTTGGCAAAGCCCGTGCAGGTCATATCGACGAGTTTCTTCTGACTGTGGTCCTCGATGAGGTATTCGATGACCTTCTCCTTCGGGTCGAAGGGCTTCAGGTCGTCGAGGCCCATCGACTTGATGGCAATCTTCATAATTTCCTCTTCGCTCACGCCGAGGCTGCGTTGTTGCTTGGCGAGATAGAACCTACCAGCATCCATCAACACTTTCTTGGGCACCAGACCCACGATTTCGCAACCAGTGACGCGCACGCCACGGGCAGCGGCCTTAGCACAGACCTCCTCGAAGCAGACGTGGACAGGCGAAACGCTGATGTTGGTGATGTTCATCGACACCTGGGCGATGCCGTAGTCCTCGATGAACCAGCCGATGGCCTTGGTGGCTTTCAGCGTTCCAGGAATCATAATCGGTTTGCCGTTTTCGTCCTTCATCGGCTTACCGGTCACCTTGCCGCCTTCGCGCATCGGGCGACCCTTTTCGCGCACATCGAAAGCGATGGCGTTGGCACGGCGCGTCGAGGTGGTGTTGAGGTTATAGTTGATGGCCACGAGGAAGTCGCGGGCACCCACTTGGGTGGCACCCGTGTGGGCCACGTGTTCGTTCCATTCGTTGGGGCCGAAGTCGGGCTTCCACTGCTCGGTGCCGAGGCGCGAGGCCAGGGATTCATATTCTCCCGTGCGGCAGTAAGCGAGGTTGCGGCGCTCCTTGATGTAGGCGGCCTCTTCGTAACAGTAAATCGGGATGTTCAGTTCTTCGCCGAGGCGCTTGCCGAGCTTGTGGGCATACTCGACCACTTCTTCCATGGTGATGTTGCTCACGGGAATGAGGGGGCACACGTCGGTGGCGCCTTGACGCGGGTGGGCGCCGTGGTGCTGGCTCATATCGATGAGTTCAGCGGCTTTCTTCACCACGCGGTAGGCGGCTTCGCACACAGGCTCGGGCTCACCCACGAAGGTGATGACGGTGCGGTTGGTGGTCATACCGGGATCCACGTCCAGCAGCTTGACACCTTCCACTTTCTCGATTTCAGCGGTCACTTGGTCAATGATATTCTTGTCGCGGCCTTCGCTGATATTCGGCACGCATTCGATGAGTTGTTTCATATTGTGTTGTTTAATTGTTGATCGTTTAATCGTTTAATTGTTGTTTGACGCGGGACTTCGGGACGTGAAACGCGGGACTAATTATACCCGCTTTGCGTCACTGCGAGGAACGAAGCAGTCCAGACAGTCGCTTCAACGGCTTGCATGGATTGCTTCGTCGTACCTCCTCGCAAAGACGCGAAGCGACCCTCATTGCGGCTGCAAAGGTAAGGCTTTTTTCTTTACGAAACGAAAGAGAAATCAATCCTATTGATCTTCCAACTTGAAAAGGATAGGAATTTGGTATGACACTCTAACAAATTCACCATTATGCTTTCCAGGCTTCCATTTAGGCATAGATTCAACCACACGTATGGCTTCTGCATCAAGTTCACTATCTATACCACGCAAGTTTCTGACATTAGAGACACTACCGTCTTTTTCGATAATAAATCCAATAAAGACACGTCCTTGAATGCCTTTCTCCTTTGCTTCCTGAGGATAATGAATATTCTTGGAAATATAGTGAAACAATTCTGCCACACCTCCTGGAAATTTCGGCATTTCCTCCACAATCTGATATATTTCATCCCCATCCAAAGTAT
>CAMJHP010000035.1 GCA_946405575.1 uncultured Bacteroidales bacterium
TGTGCTTTCAACGTCACCCCTCCCGCCATCAGCAGGAGCGCAAGCAGGGTGTAAAATCTTAGCTTCTTCATAATGTTATAACTTTGATGTCCCAAAATTATAACAAAAAAACACGAAAAGTTCTACCTCAAAGGCCAAGTACAGATTTTTGTTTTTAACTCATTTTGATAATCAATGCGTTACATGAAAAAAGTACAGATTTTTCTCACTCGACAAGCGCAGAAATCAGGTCAAAATCGACCTTGTTTTTGAGGCTAGAGCGGTATTTCGCCACCGTGTTTTCGCATCACAAATTGCACGCTATCCAGAAAGGCAAGCAGCACCTAACACCCTAAATGACCGAAAAACCATTATCCAAATCCCATCAAGAGACAGTAACATTCAAAGCCTTTTCCAAAGGTCGAAGAACATCCTTGTTCTTTTTGCGAAGAATGCCCATATCAAGTGCGTTCACGAGATTTTTGGCTTGATAACCTTTCTGGTAAACCTTATTGGCTCTCCCGAAGAGGTCGTTCAGTTTCTCGTTCCCGTTATTGCCTTTCAAAGACTTGGGGATGTCTTTCAACTTCAAAAAACGGCAAATGCTATCCAAGTCACAAAGAAGCCAGTCCTCAATACTGCTGTTGATTCCAAGTTGGATGAACTCATCAACACCCATACGTTTCACCGTTTTTTTCAGCGCGTTCCAATCGACCATCAGCGGATTTCTCACTTCAAAGACATCCGTGTCGTAGGTGCAACACACAGTTTGTATCCAGTAACCTTTGTTCTTTGCATCAGGGAGGCAATCGTTTTTGAGCTTGGCCAACAACTTACTGCCATAGCGTGTCACGCCTCTCAGATTATAAATCTTACACGGGCGCATCTCGCTGGTGCCGACAGTCCTATAGTAGTCGATGAGTGCCTTAAAAAGCACCTCGTCTGTTTCGCCCTCCACAAACAAAACCACCTGCAACGGTTTCGATTCTGATTGTTTCTCCATAGCCTACTAACAGACGAAGTATTTCTCGATCTTTTCGTTGTCACCCTCCATGTCAAGCATGAAGTCAAACATAAACTCCCCTATGGTGAGTTCCATGTCGCCAGCATATTTATAAAGGTATTTCAGCTTCGACGGATTAATCTGGGCAAAGTGCGCCAGCCCATCATTCTTGGGCAGGCCGAAATACATCTGGTCAGGTCGCAGATAACGCATCAGATAGGGCGAATGGCTCGTCATCAGTATCTTCGTGTCAGAGGCATAGTTCTGCAACGTCAGCAGCAGGTTCTCCATCATGCGCGGATGAACGGAGTTCTCGGGTTCCTCCATCATAATCAAGGGGATGTTCTGCTTCTTGGCGGCGATGCAGAGCGTGAAGAGGAATATCATCCGCTTGCTGCCGCTCGACAGTAACCGTATGCTGGTCGGGGTCGTATTGAATGCCTCCCTGACCCTGATGTCATAAACTCGGCTTCTTCCGTCGCTGAGCGTGATCTCGTCCGGCTCAAATTCCACTATTCTCGGGATGAGTTGCTTAATGCCGTCGGATAAGATGCCATAGTCATTCTCGTCTGTGTTTTTCAGGAAGTAAATGTATTCACTTAATGTCCTTCCTCCGAGCAAGGGAACCCCAGCGTTACCGTCCATCGAGAAATACGATTCAGGATTGTTAAGAGTCTCCAAATTAGGAACGTTAATAGAGCATATCCGCTTCGCAATATCGGCAAGAAACAAGGTCCCGTTGGCTATCGTGGACAAAGCGAGCTGAAGGGGGGATACCTCAAACGGCTTGTTGCATCTGCCTTTGGGAGAAGGCACGATAAGGCACCCGTCTTCAGTAGTCCTATTGATCAATTGGCGATAGCGTTGTTCTTTGGCAAACTTCACTTTCAGCCATTCCGATACAACGCACCCCTCTTTGGCATCTGTTGCCCATTCACATTCAAAGCCATAAAGAAACATTTGTGCATTTTCATCTGTTGAGAACCTTCCATTGAGTTCGAAGCGAAAATTGTTATGAATCATCGCTTCATTGATAGGGGCAAATCCGCTACCGAGCATTAGTCGTCTGCTCTCCATACTGGCTTTTAGAAAATCCATTCCAAAACTGATGGCACTAAGCACATTACTCTTGCCATAGCCATTGGGAGCGATGAGTGCATTCATTTCCCCTACATTTATGCGGACATGTTCAATGTTGGAGATACCTTTTATGTCAAAACTGTCAATAACCATAACTCGTGCAAATATTTTTGCGTTAGTAGAACTTAAATCTGCTGCAAAAATACACAAAAGAATAAACTCGAGCAAATATTTTTACGCTTTTTCGCAATATACCACTTCTAAAGTCAAAAAGAGAAACAAGACTAATTCTGTATGGAAAAACCGCCAAAAGACCTCACCATTTTCTCACTCGACAAGCGCAGAAATCGGGTCAAAATCGGCCTTGTTTTTGAGCTTGGATCGGTATTTCGCCACCGTATTTTCGCTCAGGTCAAGGATGTCGGCCTCTTCCTTGATGCGGAAGCCGAGGAACGATAGAACCACGAGATTGCGCTCCGTCTTGCTAAGGTCAGGATAGGCCGATTTCATTTTCTCAACACCTTGTGGATAGGCGGCCTCGAAGGCCTCCATAATGCGTTGCAAACGATCTTTCTGCCCCGTCTGGTAAATCGCCTTCACCTGCTGTTGCAGCATATCGCGCTGCTGCGTGGTGAGTTGCTCCAACTCCGCTTGCAGTTGGCGCTGCGCATCGCGGAGTTTCAGCATTTCCAATTCCTTGTTTTTGCGGTAGCGCAACGCCGCCCATAGCACCGCCATCAGCACGATGACCAACAGGGCTATCCACAAATAGAGGCGGTAACGTTTCAACTGTTGCTCGCTTTCCAAACGCTGGATTTCCAACTGCTTGTCGTATTCTTCCTTCACTTGTGCCACAGCTTTTTGCTCCGCACCATAGTCGGGATTGGCACTCAGCAACTTATCGGCATAGATGGCGGCATTGGCCTCGTCGCCCAAGGCTTTGTAGGAACCGTAAAGCCGTTTGTATAGGAAGGTAAGGTCGCTACTCCTTTGGGTCATTCCCTCGGACATCAAACCATAATGAATGCAAGAATCGTATTGCTGCAAATCGAAATAGGCACGGCCAATGTTTTCAGTCAAATCATACCGATAACTGTTCGCCATTGGAGAACGTACAGTACGCAGGTCTTCCAATCCCTTTTGGCTCTCCGCTATGCTCTGGCGAAGCATATTCTTACCATCATCTTCTTTTTCAAAATGTTGTGTCTCAAAACAATAGAGATAGTAATCGGCTAATGCACTATGGAAATAAGAAGCCTCAACCGTGTCGCCTATCATTTCAGCACATTGCAGGCCAACTCGGTAACACATCAGGCAACTGTCGTATTCACCGAGAAGCAGATACGCCATCCCCAAAGGGAAAGCCGTGATGAGTCGGTTGCGATGATACTGTTTTTCAGCATAATAGCCATCCGCAAGTTTCAGATGATCGACACCTTCGCGATGATATCCAGAGTTGGTGTACGACATGCCAAGCCGCTGATGGATGGCATATTTCAGTCGGTCGATTTCGTTCTGCTCGTCGGTGGGCTTGAGCGAAAAACGTACAAAACGCTCATCGACATGCTCACATTGTTCGATGCTTTGCAAAGCCTTCAAACGGTAGTCGAGCACATGTTGCTCACCCAAGTTTTCCACCTGAGCCACACGCGCCAAAATCCAATAAGTCATGGACTCGAAATACTTGTCTTTTCCACCAACAAATTGCTTTTCCGCCACTTGCATCAGCGAATCGAAGTCGTTGTATTTACGGAGGCCGTCGTTCACCTTGGCCCTCAGCAGGCAATAATGCGCCCGTTCCTTTTCCGAAAGTGCTGAAAGATTCAGCGTGTCAAGGATTTGCCTTGCGCTATCAAGGTTGGTTTGGTAGAAACACTCAACGCGATAAAGCATGTCCTCCTCGGGCGGCGGAGGCGTTTCGCGCTTGGAGCAGGCGACCACCAACACGGCAAAAAGCAAAAGCCCTATGGAAAACCAGCGTTTCATGGCTGCAAAGGTAGCATTTTTTGATGATGCCAACAAAAAAAAGCATAGCCGAAAGGTCGAACACCAAAATGAGATTCCCCTGCGGGGAATGGAGTGAAAGGTCAAATTAATAAGCGGCGGCTTTTAGTGTTCACTTTGAATAGACCTTATTAGCCGCCGCCTGTTTACTTAATGCAGTACTCCATTCCCGAAGGGAATCTCTATTCTTTTATCCACTTCCCCGTCTCCACAGGGGTCGTTGAGCCTGAGGTCGCTGAGCCTTGTCGAAGCGTCGAAACGCCCGCATACACCTTCCAAATATAAGTCCCCTCACTCCAATCCGTCGTATTGATGGCGGTGACATTCTCCGTAATCTCTCGCCCATAAACCATCCTTCCATTCATATCATACACCTCCACCCGCGCATCCTGCAATCCCGTCCTGATATTCAACACATCCTTCCCCGGATTAGGATAGGCGATGGCCACCTTCAGGCCGTTGTCGTGGGCTTCGTCGATGCCCACAAAAGCCTCGGCTGGAAATTTGAGTATGGAACAGCCAAATTTGTTGCCATCCAAACCAGTGATTCCAGTTACGAATATCAGCCCGCCGTCACGAGTGGCGGCGACGGTCTTTGACGTGTTGCATATCCCGTCATGCAATCCATAGAAAAGGGTCGAGACAGTATCAAACTCGGGAGTCAGCCGCTCTATCACTACCCATGAATCCTTATTGTAATAAGAACCTTCGTCCAAGGCGTATGCGAAATAGAAGGTATCGTCGTCAAGCAAGCTGACACCTGAGAAAACGGACGGGAAATCGTAAGTATGCCCTGTCGTCTTTCTTTCCAAATAACGGACGATGGGCGTGTTTTCCCCCGAGCCATTGATATCGTCGTTGTATTCGTATAGGACACAGCAATACTCGTCTTGCATCTCGACGACCGAACTTGTCAAGTAGGTTCGCCCTCGGCGGTTGCGCACGGCATTGAAATTCTGGAAAGTGATGTTGCCGGCAAACGGATGCACTTGCGACGGATGCCGGAAACATCGGCTGCGCAACAAATTGAAATCATGGTCCAGATAGGCAAGATTGTATTCCCCAGCGATGACATCGTAAATGAGACCGTAGTGCAGATACACGCTGTCCGCTTTGACGATATGCTGGCGTTGGTAAACCAAATCGGGGATGACACCGTGACGGAAATTCCCGCAGTAACTCTTTCTTTGCAGCAGATTTCCCTCAAAATCCATCCTGAAGAACACCGTGGAGTCGTATCCGCGAGACTCATCCTCGACATAACTGACTGCCTTGTAATACACGCCTACAATGTTGCCATCATCATCAACGAAGCAACTGTAGATTTGGGCTTGTCCGCAGTTATAGGGATAAAAAATGTTGTCCCCGCTGCTCCATTCGAAGGTGTCAATCGGGATCTCAAACTCATGGCTCTCGGCAATGGAGAGGTCGTCGTTGAGTTTATACAAGCCAAGGATGCAGTGGTCGGTAACGGGCTCATAGTTCGTGAAATAGTTGAACGAGCAGGTGTCGTGATCGGGACTATAGGCCATCAAAGCATACACTTCGCCTAATTCATTTTCAAGCACATACGGGGAATAGGCGAAGTAACCATCTTTACGATAGTGTACAAAGGCCAATTCTGTCCCGTCAGCATCCAGTGCCAACAAGACGGGATGAGGTGACACACGTGTTCCGCAAAAATTCTCGTCACGGAACGCGCCCGTTGCGATGATTCTTCCATCCATTAGTTCATGGGCTTCAATGAAGCCGGAATAAGTACGCTCTGGCGTGCTGTAGTTCCATTCCCATTCCTGCCCGAAGGCCTTGGCCACGAAAACCAAGGTAAAAGCCAATAAAAAAAAGTAGTGCTTTTTCATAGTATTGATTTTTAATACATTGCAAAAATAGTTCAAAAGCAGGCCTGCAAAACAAGCCCTCCGACAAAGTTCAACTTTTTCTGCCTTAGGAAAATATCAAAAGATTGATTGACAATGATTTGTAAAAACCGAAAATCCAACTTTTTCTCGTCAAATCACCTCCAAAATCGGGTCGTTTCCCACCTTTTTACGGATGTTCGAACGGTATTTTTGCACCGTATTCTCGGTCAACCCAAGCAGCTCCGCCATCTCCTTCGCCCGGAAGCGAAGGAACGACAGCACCACCACATTGCGCTCCTGCTCGGTCAATTCAGGATGCAGGGCTTCCAGTTTTTCGATAGCATGGGGATACACCGATTCAAAATCATCGAAAATGTGTTGCAGTCGGTCGCCGTTCCCCGTAAGATAGATGCCCATCGCGCGTTTCTCGAGTACCTCCTTCGTGTGCTGCGCTGCCTGTTCCACCTTCGTCTGAAGCTCTCGCTCCGCCACGTCGTGCCGTTGCGAGGCCTCGTTCAACCGCCGTTGCACCTCGGACTCTTGCGATGCCATGTGTTTCTTGTGCCTGCGTCGCATCAGTATGACAACCACAGCCGACACAACGAAAAGCAACAGCAACCAGAGCAGCCTTTCCCTACCTTTTTGTGGTTCCTTCTCCTTCAGATAGGCGTTCAGCATCTGCATGACCTCGGCGTTGTGGTTGCTGGCCACCACCTTATTTTCCTCATAGGTTTTCACGAGGGCGTAGTAAGGCATAGCTCTCAAGGTGTCGCCCAACTTCTCGTAACAGTCCGCAAGGCCGTATGCCGATTGTGTTTTGAGGTTTTCGTCCTTCGACTGGTAAGCAATTTCCAAATCTGCCATTGCTGTCGCATAGTCCTTGGCCATAAAATGGACAAAGGCTTTTTCTATGGCAGTCCTGTGATACAAAGGGTAAGCACTGTCGATTAAAGCCAAACACTGCTCAAAATAGAAAATGGCTGAATCGTATTCAAGGCTGTGACGCAAACAATTGGCAAGTGAGTTTTCCACCAACGCCGTTTCGTACGGAAAGCGGTCTGCATTGGCCAAATGAAGACCTTTGTGGCAATAGAAGAAGGCCGTGTCGCCTTCACCAGCCTTCCCGAAACGCTCATAGAGCAACCCGAGATTAGCCATTGAACGGAGCATCCAAGACGTGTCGCCAACGGCAGAAGCACAATCCAGGCCATAACGGGCAAAGTGTGTACTGCAAAGCTTGTCAGAAAAATTGAATGCGATGCGTGACAAGATAAAGCAAATCTTGCTGTAAAGCCGCCCTACAGGAGCCTGCTTTATATCGAAATGGGAATCCAATATGCTCAAGGCTTCCATAATATGCGCCGTTGCCTTTTCGGAGCGATGATTTTTATCAAAGACTAAACCGCCTGCCAGATAATGGCAACGAGCCTGCATCCAATAATCGCGGGGCCTGTCACCCTTTTCGTAGAATGCCAAGGCGGGACCTACAAGGGAATCCGTGAAGTCATAGTACTTGTTACCGACATATATCGCTTCCACAGAGTCAAGCAACTCAGTGTATTCCGCATCCTGGATATCGACAGGAGTCAAAAAGTCACAACCCCTTTTGGAGCAGCCCATCATCACCATGACAAACGAAAACACTATGAACAGAAGTCGTTTCACGCTTCAAAAATACGACTTTTTCCCAATCCCGAGGACCATTTTTTGAGGAATGTTTGTGGTTCCTATTGGCTGCCTAAAGGATTAATAGGTTTTTATTTCTTCACCCACTTGCCTATTTCCACTTCCTTGCCATTGGCCATCACCTTCCACACATAAACGCCTTCAGCCCATCCTCCAGCATCAATCCCCGTCACATTCTCCGTAATATCCTGTCTATGAACCAGCCTCCCATTCACATCATACACCTCCACCCAAGCATCCTGCAACCCCGTCCTGATATTCAGCACATCCTTCCCTGGATTGGGATAGGCGATGGCTACTTTCAGGCCATTTTCGTGTGCCTCGTCGATGCCATCGAAAACCTCTGCTGGGAATTTCACAACCACAGACCCCTGTTGGCTCTGGTCGGTTAGTTTCTTCGTATGAGCGGTCATCAAAACGTCTCCGTCTCTGGTCATTGTGATGCTTTCGGCACAACTCCACATCAGATCAGAATCGGTGCTGTAATACACTTCTCTAAGGGTGTTGAAATCATGATCAAGTTGCTCAATCACCACCCATGAATCACCACCCAGCGAAGCCCCAACGTTCAATGAATAGCAGAAAAACAACGAAAAATTGTCGCCAACATCAACCGCCCTACATTCGGCCACAAAGTCAAAATCATAAACGCCTCTATGAAGTTCATGGACAACAGGCACAACCTCTTGGACACCTTCAATGTCATCGTCAAATTCGTATAGATAACAATCGTCATGACCTTGTTCATAGTTCTTATTTGACCTTGTGGCAAAATAAGTCGTATTGTGACGGCTCCGCATGATGGATACATCATCAAACGTCCAAGGGTCGTTTGTGGTTCCAGGATGTTTGAAATGCCTTATTCTAAGAAGATTGAAGTTCTTATCCATATAAACTACCGACCCTCCGATAACACGGCTTTTGTCAATTAGGCTGGACGCTGGTGGCACATTTGAGCGATTGTTATAATAGATGTAGCCGTAATCGGTCGGCACCAATTGCTCACGCCAGAAAATCATCTGCCAAGACAATCCCGAATACGGTATCTCATAACCGACATTAGCCAACAACTCCCCGTCAAAGCTCATCCTAAAAAAGAACAAGGAATCATAACCATGGATGCCGTTATAGTCCTTGCTGACATTTTTTGTGTAAACGCCTACCATGCAGTCCCCTTCGAGAATTGCGGAATGAAGATGAATACTGCCGCTCGATTCACAAGGATTAGTGTTGTCCTGGCCTTGAGCCGTATCAACGGGAAAACTATACTCATAACTCTCTACTATCTCCAAATTGTCATCGAGTTTGTACAATCCCAGAATGGCATCGGTAGGCGGATTGTCGTAGTTCAGGAAATAGTTAAAATAGCGCGATTCGTGGTCGGGACTGAAGGTGGTCAACATGAACAACTCGCCGTTCTCGTTCTCAAACACATACGGGTTGTATGACGAACCCCAATAGCCGTCTTTGAAGTAGAAATTTTGAGCCAGTTCCTCACCTTCGGGCGACAAGGCCACCAAAGCATTGTGAGGCGGATAGAAAGGATAGCCGGCTGCGTATGACCCAACATTGAAAAGGAACGAGGAACTGACGATAATGCGTCCGTCCGACATTTCGTATGCGCAATACTGGCGAGTCATTTCCGAATCTGAAGGTTGGTAAGGGATGGAGTACTCCCACTCCTGCCCAAAAGCCTTACCCCAAAACAATAACAGGAGCGCAAGCAGGGTGTATAATCCATAGTTTTTCATATCGTGTCTTTTTTGATGGTTTATTTCACGACGAATTTCACCGTCGCGCCGTCAAGGGTGAGAAGATACATGCCGCTGTGCAAGCCCGACACATCAATCTGGTGCATCTCCCCTCCGATGCTGCCCGTTTGCAGGACTTGGCCAAGGAGGTTGGTGATGCGGTATTCATTTGCCGCTGGTAGAGACGTGGCGCGCCGCGTCTCTACAAACAAGATGCCGTTGGTCGGATTGGGATAGACGCTGAAACAGTTTGCCAGAGGCTGTTCCTTCACCTGCGTCAAATCCATGTTTCCAATCACCGGAAAACCACGATTGATGCCTTCTGTGTCCTCAATCCATGTACATTCGCCCATGGCACCGGCATTCAAGGCTTCAAGCATGTCGGTGGTGCCATATTGCACCTCGTCAAGTGTCCAAGTGGTTGCGCTCACTCCTTCGTTGAAGGCACACGAGCCAGGAAGATAAACATAACTCGGACCGCTTGCGTTATAGACGTATGCAGGGATGTCCTCATTGCCATAATAGTAGCAGTTGCGGATGGCTGTGTCGCTCAATACCGCCGGGATAATATGTCCATAAATAGCATTGGTCAGATTGGGATTCGTGGGTTTTGAGATTTGTCCGGCATTATATACGTTGTAAACAAAACCTTCTGTGGGTGAACCGGTTATGCCACCAAATTGGGCAATTGGATATACGGTGTCCGTCAATTCACCGCTGAGGTCACCCGTGTTGTAGCAATTGGAAATGGAGCCATCGCTACCAGCGATGCCGCCCACGAGGATCATGTCGGTCCCCTGCCCTTTTACCGGAGCCATGTTGCCGCTCATGCGAATCGTGGTGAAAATCGGCGTCCCGATAATACCTCCCGCATTACATCCGCCTGTCACTTCGCCAGAAGGATGGTTGATGCAATATTCAATCAGCCCAAACGAGCCACCTTGTCCGACCATGCCTCCTGCAGTGGTTTCCCCAAAGATTTTGCCATAGTTATGGCAGTGCCGGATAATAAATTCACCGTCGCCTATTATGCCACCCGTAAAGCCAATACCCGTCAAATCGCCATTATTCACGCACTTCTCAACAAGTAGTTGGCCGTTTTCAACATGGGACATTCCCACCAAGCCTCCCAAATGCAAGTTATCCCAGATTTCGGCATTGTTGGTGCAATTCTTGATAAAGATGGTGTCGTTTTCACCAACATCGACCAAAAAAGTACCGACAAGGCCTCCGGAAGGCTTTGTGCTTGCCACGCCCATCCAGCCGTCAACAAAACAATCGATAATGTTGGTATTGAGCGACTGGGCCGAGATAAAACCTGCCATGGCTGAATACACATATTCCTGCACATATACCACAATGTTGGCCTTCTCAATCCGCAGGTTTTTGATTGTTGCGTTTTCCGTATAAGCGAACAAACCCGAATACTTAAGTCCATCTTGATACAAGCCACTGATCGTATGTCCATCGCCGTCAAAAACGCCCGAGAACTTTTCCTCATGGCCTATAGGAGTCCAAATAAGGGAATCGGTGGAGTTTAAATCCATGTCGTTGGTGAGGATATAGCAGGCATCACCACCCAATCCGTTATTGGTCTCGTATGCCAAAAGGGCCAACTGTTCCGCCGTCGCAATCTGGTAAGGGTTTTCCAGCGTGCCGTCGCCGCCGTCGTAGGCTTCGGCGACCGTGCCGTTCCAAGGGGTCTGTGCCGCAACCATCATCCCGACTGCGAGCAGCATTGAGAGAATAAAATACTTTTTCATGGTCGTAACTTTTATGTTTCCGCAAAATTATATGAAAATATCGCCAAAAAAGCCAATTCCATCGGGCAATCCACTATTTTTCCAACAATCAGCATTGATTGTCAACAGATTACGAAAAATTTTTCCACTAAAAAGTTGTTGGAAATCCTTGATAAATTCGCAAAATTCGTTTCATTCGCCGACAAAAACAACGGCGAATTATACGAATTAAACGAATTTTGTCACCCGACAAACCGCCTCCATAGCACCTCTAACGACTCGGCTTGCGTCTTTTTCTTGATGGAAGTGCGGTATTTCGACACAGTGTTTTCGCGCAGGTCGAGGATGTCAGCAATTTCTTTCGTGCGGAAGGGGAACATGGAAAGCACACAAACGTCGAGTTCGGTTTCGTTCAGGTCGGGATGGGCGGCCTTCAGTTTCGTCAAGGCTTCGGGATAGGCTTCGTTGAACACTTCGAGGATGCGGTTGAAGGTGTTGTTGCGCTTGTCGTCATAGATGGCCTGCACCTTCATCCGCAAAGCCTCGCTGGCCTGAGCCTCCAAGGCACCGTGCGCGGCTTGCAGGTCGCGTTGGATGGCTTCGTTCGCCTGGGTCATCTTCTTGCGATAGACGCGATGGTAGACGACAAAGGCGGCAGCCACTAACAAAAGCAGGGCTGCGACCACGCTAACAGCCCTTAACCTGTTTGTCTTTTGTGCCTGTGTTTGTTCACGCAAGGCGGTCAAACGGGCATCGCGTTCGGCCTTGTAGTTCTCGTATTGCTTTACGGCCAGCATCCCGTCGCTCACCCTATCCGATTCGGCTTTAACATAGGTCTTATTGAAGCTATGACAAAATGCAGCGCTATCCGCATTTCCCTCCTCTTCATAGATTTGTTCAAGCAACGACATGATGGCACTCCGTTCCAAATCACCCGTTTGCATATCCAACACTTTCAGCAGATATGGCTTCGCATCAAGACGATACGGCGAGTGATACATACTGATGCCGAGACTGACGGAGTCATTTGTTGCGCTCATCCCACGTCGCGTCTTGAAAGCGATCGTGTTGCGTTGCACCATGAAGCAGGAGTCGAACTGGTGTTGGTCATAGTACAAGTCCGACAACACAAGCTGGACAGCAAAATAGTCATTCAAGTCGCCGGCAACCGTGTCCAGATAAGGCATCACGAAATCGTGATAGTAGCGTGCAGAGTCGCTTTCCTTTAGCGTCGAAAAGGCGTTGGCCAATTCCAAACTGGACCTTACCATCCAGGTAGTGTCTTTAACCATACGCTGATAAGCCAATGCCCATCGCAAAGCATCGATTTCAGCGTTGTTGGCCATTTTTCGCCGAAATACGTATGCCATCTGGTAATAGGCACGCGAGGCAAGCAGCATCTCCTCGTCTGTCATGTCTTCGGGCAAATATTCAAGATTTCCAGCCACTTGGACAAAATGCGGAAAAGCTTGCAGCAAACTGTCCTGCTGAAGACAAACAAAACCGCTGTCATAATAGGCTTTGGCTTCCAGGAAGTCAGCTTCAGAGGCACGTTGAGGCATCCTTCCGCAAGACATCACCGAAAATAGAAACAACAAACCTACTATGTGACTCAATGTTTTCACGGCGGCAAAATTAATATTTTACCTCATTCCACTTCTATCTCATCCACGAAAATCCAAGCAGGATTGCCAAATCCGCTATGGTCTTCGGGCAGGTCGTAGCCTGAAATCACGACTTCGACATACTTTGCCGTGACGGGCTCAAAATCCACTTCGTAGGCGAAGATGCCGTCTCTGTCTTCCCAAGTGGAAATCGGGATGTCCTTCTGCGCCATCTCACGGAAGGTCTCGCCGTCGTCGGAGACCAGCACCTTGACTTTGCTCGGGTTGTAGATCCACGCGCCTTTATTGGTAAGCGCATGGAAACGGACATGCTGCATCTCAGCAGGTTGTTCCAAATCAATAACGGCATCTAAAGGATAGCCGCAGAAACCCAGCCAACGCCCTGAGTTATAGGCTCCCCTACCCAAGTTGCCGTCGTTGAGCAACGGTGCCCCTTCGTAGGTGTATTTCTCTGCAGGCTGTTGGCGCAGGGTGATAGGCTTGCGGGTGGCCAGATTAGGCTCAACCGTGTCCGCCCAGACCTGCGGGTTGAAGATGTGGTCGGCGTAGGTGTAATGATAGAGGTCGTAGAGTTGCACCATGTGGCGGCAACGATCCACAAAAGCGTCGAAGTCACGCTCTTGCGGGTTATTCCACTGTATTTCCGTCAAGGCCTCCATACGCGGCAGGGCCATATACTGCACATGCCAGAAATGGGCGATGTATTCCGTCCAGATGTTAGCTTGCACGCCGATGATGTGTTCCTGTTGCTCGGGTGTCAGTTCCTCGGGCAGGGGTTGGAACTCATACACGCGCTCCACGGGCAGGTAGCCGCCGATGCACATAGGCTCGCTGGCAATATCCTCGCTCTGGTAGTAGTCGAAATATAGATGCGACGAAGGAGCCATAATAACATCGTGGCCCTTGCGTGCCGCCTCGATGCCGCCTTCCGTGCCACGCCAGCTCATGATAATGGCGGTCTCCGAGACGTTGCCTTCCAAGATCTCGTCCCAGCCGATGACACGCCTTCCGCGAGCCTCCACCACCTTGGCCATACGGTTCATCACATAGCTTTGCAGGTAGTCCTCGGCGGAAAACTTGTCGTCTTTCTTGATACCCAGTTCCTTAATCTTGGCTTGGCACTTGGGGCATTTTTCCCAACGCACCTTGGGACATTCATCGCCGCCAATGTGAATATAGGGCGAAGGAAACACATCCATCACCTCGTTAAGCACATCCTCGACAAACAGCATGGTCTCCTCGTTGCCTGCGCAAAGCACGTCTTCCGACACGCCCCAACGCTTCCACACCTCGTAGGGGCCGCCAGTGCAGCCCAACTGCGGATAGCAAGCCAAAGCCGCCTGCATGTGGCCCGGCAGGTCGATTTCAGGAATGATGTTGATGTGACGCTCGGCAGCATATTCGATGAGGTCGCGGAGCTCGTCTTGGGTATAGAAGCCGCCGTGACGGATAGTGTCGTAAAGGTTGCCGTTATGCCCGATGACTGTGCCGTTACGGTAGGCCCCAATCTCTGTCAATTCAGGGTACTTCTTGATTTCGATGCGCCAGCCTTGGTCATCGCTGAGGTGGAAATGGAACTGGTTCATGTTATGCATGGCCAGTATGTCGATATAGACCTTCACCGAATCAAGCGGGATGAAATGACGGCAGGGGTCGAGGTGCATACCACGATAGGCGAAGTTAGGCCAATCGCGGATGGTACCACAGCATAGTTGGCACTTGCTCTCGTCCATGTCATTCCTGCGTTGGGAAGTGCGTTGGCGGGAATCTATGGGAGACACAGGCAAGCTCTTGCGGAGGGTCTGGATGCCGTAGAACACACCGGCAGCGTCAGCACCTTCGATGGTGATTTGCTTAGGAGTAATGTTGATTTCGTAAGCTTCGGCTTGGTCGAAATCCTCAGGAACCACTTTCAGCACAATACCATCGGGTTGTCCTTGGTATTCTAGCACATTCAAGGCGTATCCCATAATGTCATTGACGTATTCGCTCAGGAATTGCGCCTCGCGTTGAAGGCCATCTTCGAAATAGATTATCGTCGAAGATTGCAATGTGAAGTACTCAGAGGCATCCCGACTCAAATGCGTTTCTTTGGGTTGCGGAATGATGTTGTAATCGGCAACGGGGAGTTGCTCTTTTGTGCAAGCCGACAGTAAGAGTGCGGCGAGGCAAAGGAATAGGATAGACTTTTTCATATAGGTTCTAGTGTTGATTTGAAAAAGCAAAAATAAAAAAAGGACGGCTTACACCGTCCTTTTTTGTTGATTTTGTGAAAATCAGGCTTATTCGCCCAACTTGATGCGCACGAAGTTCACCACAGTGGCTTCCTTGTCGGCAGCCTGGATGTATTCGGCGACGGTCTTCGGGTCGGCGACCAGAGAGACTTGGTTGAGCAGGCAGCTCTCCTTGAAGAACTTGTTCAGACGGCCTTTGGCGATGTTCTGAATCATGCCTTCGTTGAGTTGCACTGTGCCAGGCACATTGGCCTTGATCTCACGGGCTTGTGCGCCTTGTTCCTCGGTGATGTAACCCTTGGTGATGTTCGAGTTGATGTGGTCATCGCTGTCGACGTGGTTGGGGTTGATGCCAGCCTTGCGGAGAGCCTTCTCGACTTCCTTCTGGATCTGTTCTTCCTTGGTCTTGTCGACGGCAACGGCGAACTCGCGGTCCTTCACCTCTTGCGGGATGGAGGCTTCGCTCACCGAAAGCGGGTTCATGGCGGCGACGTGCATGCACACCTCGTGGCTCACTTCCTCAACACCGGCGAAATTCTTGTTCATTTCGACGATGGTGGCGAGGCGGTTGCCAGGGTGGTTGTAGTTGGCCACATATTCACCTTCGAGGACTTTGAAAGCGCCAAGTTCGGTCTTCTCACCGGTGACGGCACTCTGGTTGGCTACTAAGGCTTCAACGGTCTGACCGTCGAGCGTCATGGCTTTCAGGGCTTCGATGTCCTTCACGCGGTTGGCAACGGCCATATCGAGCACATCCTTCGTGAATTTCACGAAGTCGGCGTTGTTAGCCACGAAGTCGGTCTCGCAGTTCACCATGATGATGGCGGCGTACTTATGGTCTTCAGTGGCCTTTGAGAGCACGCAGCCTTCGCTGGCGGTGCGGTCGGCGCGCTTGGCAGCCTTGGCCATACCCTTCTTGCGAAGGATGTCGATAGCGGCCTGGATGTCGCCATCGGTCTCGACGAGGGCCTTCTTGCAGTCCATCATGCCAGCGCCCGTCATCTGTCTCAGTTCATTAACTTGAGAAGCGGTAATATTCATTGTTGTGTGTTGTTTTAAAGGTTATTATCTGAGCTTTCAGCTATCAGCAGTCAGCCTTCAGCATGAAATTACCATTGCTGACGGTTGATAGCTGATGGCTGACAGCTAAAAATCAGTTCTTAGCGACGGGGCGACGAGGACGGCGGTTGTTGCGCGGACGGCGTTCGTCCTTGTTTTCCTCTTCCTCGACGTTTTCTTTCATCTCGTCAACTTCTTCCTCTTCCTCTTCCTGGATGAGGTCCTTGTTGTTCTTGCGCTCGGTGATGCCTTCCTCGATGGCGTCGACCATCTTGCCGACGATGAGGGCAATGCTCTTCGAAGCGTCGTCGTTAGCCGGGATGGGGAAGTCGATGAGGTTGGGGTTGGTGTTGGTATCGACGATGGCGAAGGTCGGGATGTTGAGCTTGCGGGCTTCAGCAACGGCGATGTGTTCCTTCATGATGTCGACCACGAACAGGGCTGAAGGCAGACGGCTCAGGTCGGCGATGGAACCGAGGTTCTTCTCGAGTTTCTCGCGTTCACGCTCGATCTGCAGCTTCTCACGCTTGGAGAGGCTCTTGTAAGCGTCGCTGTTCATCATCTTGTCGATGCTCGTCATCTTCTTGACGGCCTTGCGGATGGTGGCGAAGTTGGTCAGCATACCGCCGGGCCAACGTTCGGTCACGTAAGGCATGTTGACTTTCTGGGCGAGTTCGGCGACGACGTCCTTGGCCTGCTTCTTGGTGGCCACGAAGAGCACGCGCTTGCCCGATTTGGCCAGTTGGCAGAGGGCGTTGGCAGCCTCGTCCATCTTGGCTTGTGTCTTATAGAGGTCTATGATGTGAATGCCATTGCGCTCCATGAAAATATAGGGAGCCATGTTCGGATTCCATTTTCTCTTCAGATGTCCGAAATGACAACCGGCATCCAGTAATTCTTCAAATGTTACTTGTGTCATGAGTTTTCTTTTTAATGTTTACATTCGCTAAATACAATCGCTGAGTAGTCTTAACAAGAATCTCAGCGATTTGGATACTAAACAAAATCGCTCGGCTTCTAAGGGCTTAACGTTTGCTGAATTGGAACTTCTTACGGGCACCGGGCTGACCGGGTTTCTTACGCTCGACCATACGCGGGTCGCGGCGCATCAAACCTTTAGCCTTCAGGGTGGGACGATACTCGGGGTTGATCTCGCAGAGGGCGCGGCTGATGGCGAGACGCAAAGCCTCGGCCTGGCCGTTGATGCCACCACCGTCGAGGTTGACCTTGATGTCGTATTGGCCGAGGGTCTCGGTCAGCATCATAGGCTGTTCAACCACATAGTGGAGGATGCTCGTCGGGAAGTACTCCTTGTAGTCGCGCTTGTTCACCGTAATGTTACCACTGCCGGCCTTCATATAGATACGGGCAACGGCGGTCTTTCTTCTACCTAAAGCGTTGATAACTTCCATGATTACTTGTTGTATTGCTTATGAGTGTTGATTTTGAGTTCTTGGGGCTGTTGTGCCTCATGTTTGTGGTCAGTACCTTCATAAACATAAAGGTTCTTGAAGATGGCATCGCCAAGCTTGTTCTTGGGGAGCATGCCACGCACAGCATGTTCGAGAACGAAGACGGGCTTACGCTTCATCTGTTCCGCAACGGTTCTAGTACGCTGGCCACCCGGATAACCCGTGTAGCGCATGTAGTACTTCTGGGTGAATTTGTTTCCTGTCAGCACAACTTTCTCTGCATTGATGATGATGACATTATCACCACAATCGCTGTGGGGAGTAAAGCATGCCTTCCTTTTGCCACGCAGAATCATGGCAACCTCGCTTGCCAAACGGCCGAGGATTTGTCCTTCAGCGTCAACCACATACCACTTCTTGTTGGCATTCTCTTTGTTGACGCTTACTGTCTTGTAACTTAAGTAGTTCATTTTGTGTTTAATATGTTATCCAATTCTATAAGACACTACCCTATTTTAGGGCGTGCAAAAGTACAACTTTCTTCTTTACGCTCCAACTTTTTTTGTGCATTAATTCATGTTCGCCCATAAATCAATGCGTTAGCGCGTTTTGAAGACAGATTTTGGATGATTGAACGAGGCAGCAAAAATACTACTTTTTTGGTTACTGGCAATAGATAAATTGATTTTTTGACTGCGGGACACGAGACTGTGGGACGCGGAAAATCCCACTACAGAGAATGGAACATATAGGACTGTCATATTATGGCAGCCGCTTGATAATTGCAACACAAGCGGCTGCCACGGTGTGATAGCCCTACAAGCATACACTGATGTTCCATTCCCTGAAGGGAATCTCCCCCATTCAGATTTTTTCCTATCTTTGCAGCCTAAAACCATCGAAAAATGTCCATCGAAATCAACCATATCATCAAGCAATACGGCGAGCAATTCGCCCTCAATGACGTGACGCTCTCTATTAATAAAGGTATCGTCGGCCTGCTCGGTCCCAACGGTGCCGGCAAGTCGACACTGATGAAAATCATCACCTGCTTCATTCCGCCCACCTCGGGCACGGTGAGCATTAATGGACACGATGTTATGGATGACCCGATGGCCGTTAAACGCATTGTGGGCTACCTGCCTGAACACAACCCACTCTACTTAGATATGTATGTCCGCGAATACCTGGAGTTTGTCGCAGGCGTGCACCAGCTGAAAGGCGAAGCTGCCCACAAACGCATTGAGGAGATGATTGACGAGACGGGTCTCGGCCTTGAAGCTCACAAGAAGATTGGGGCCTTGTCGAAGGGCTATCGTCAGCGTGTGGGCCTCGCCCAAGCTATGATGCATGACCCGCAGGTGCTCATCCTCGACGAACCCACTTCGGGCCTCGACCCCAACCAGCTCATCGACATCCGTAACCTCATCTCCAGCCTCGGCAAGGAGAAGACCGTGCTACTCTCCACACACATCATGCAGGAGGTGGAAGCCATTTGCGAACGCGCCATTATTATTAATAAAGGTGTGGTGGTAGCCGACGACAAGATCGAGAACCTGAAACAAGACAACGCCATGAGTAACGTGGTCATCGTGGAGTTCGAAAACGAAGTTAGTGAAGACCTGCTCCACAGCATCCCGCAGGTGGGACGCGTACAGCACGTGAAGGACAACCACTGGATTCTTGAACCCCAAGGCGATACCGACATCCGCGCCAACTTGATGAAGTGGTCGGTGGACAACAGACTCATCATCAAGACCTTGCAGAAAGAGGACTTGAGTATCGAGGAAGCTTTCCAAAAACTGACAAAAGGTTGATTAACATCATCGAATCGTTGATTTGTTGAATCGTTGAAATGTTGAATTGATTTTTTGCAACAATTCGACAAATAAACAATCAACAATTCAACAAAAAGTACTATTTTTGCGCCCGCAAATGTGGAAAGATTTGATTTGATTGCAACCACAAGAAAAAATGCTAAAACAATGCTTTTTCCTTCCCTTTCAGTCAACAACTTCCCACACAAATTTATTATTAACTAACTAATAAACAATTTGTTATGGGTTATTATTTCACTTCAGAATCCGTTTCCGAAGGCCATCCCGACAAAGTAGCCGACCAGATTTCGGATGCCGTATTAGACGAGATTCTACGCTTCGATCCCACCTCAAAGGTGGCCTGCGAAACCTTAGTCACCACCGGACTTGTAGTAGTGGCGGGCGAAATCCGCACCAACGCCTACGTTGAAATCCAAGATGTTGCCCGCCGTGTCATCAACAAAATCGGCTACAACAAGTCTGAGTACCAATTTGACGCACAATCGTGTGGTGTGCTCTCTGCCCTACACGGACAGTCGAACGACATCTTCCAAGGTGTCAAGCGCGAGGCCGACGAAAATCAAGGCGCCGGCGACCAAGGCATGATGTTCGGTTTTGCCTGCAAGGAGACCGAGAACTACATGCCGCTCACAATTGACCTGTCGCACATCCTTTTGAAAGAACTTGCCGCCATCCGCCGCGAGGGCAAGAAGATGACCTACCTACGCCCCGATGCCAAGTCGCAAGTGACAGTGGAATATGGCGAAGGCTGGAAACCTTTGCGCATCGACACCATTGTCATTAGCACACAGCACGATGAGTTTGCCGACGACGAGACTATGCAAAAGAGAATCAAGGAAGATGTGCTCAATATCCTCATCCCGAGGGTAAAGAAACAGCTGCCCGCCCGCTTGAAGAGGCTCTTCGACGACAAGTTGAATCTCTATGTCAACCCAACAGGCAAGTTCGTCATCGGCGGACCTCACGGCGACACAGGCGTGACTGGCCGCAAAATCATCGTCGACACCTATGGTGGTCGCGGTGCCCATGGCGGCGGTGCTTTCTCTGGCAAAGACAGTTCAAAAGTGGACCGTTCGGCAGCCTATGCAGCCCGTCACATCGCCAAAAACCTCGTAGCTGCGGGAATCTGTGACCAAGCTTTGGTGCAGATTGCCTATGCCATCGGCAAGGCCGAGCCTGTGGGCTTCTACATCAACACCGACGGCACCTCGCATGTCAGGATGAGCGATGCCGAGATTGCCCTTAAGGTGAAAGAGTTGGTCAACTTGAAACCTTATTTTATCGTGAAGCGTTTCGGCCTCACCAATCCCATCTTCGAAGAAACGGCATCCTACGGCCATTTCGGTCGTCAGCCTGAAACCCGAAAAGTGGAGGTTTATTACGAGGACAAAGACACCTTCCACGAAGGCGACCACATCTACAAGAACGTGGAGTTCTTCGGCTGGGAAAAGCTCGACCTGGTTGATGAGCTGAAAACAGCCTTTGGCTGTTAAGACTCCAATTCCGACGACAAAGGCCTGCAAGACACGTCTCAGCAGGCCTTTATCGTGTAAACAAAAGCGACAATTCTAAAGTTCAACTTCTTCTACGTCCATATTAGACATAATAATACGCGACATCCTCTCCTCTTCTGACAAGCCAAGATATTCGATGGATTTCTGGGCATCATTCACGAGTTCACTCTCAGGATAGTCATCAATCAGCTTCTGGTAAGCCGTATGAGCCATAGCCGTATCATTGAGCATATCTTCATAGACGAATGAGCCTACCAAAAGCAAACTCATCGGAGCCCATTTCGATTGAGGATATTGCTCCAACAATTGGTCGCAAAGCTTAATGCTTTTATCGGCATCTCTCAGCATCACATTAATTTCCATTGCATGGAATAGCCATTTGGCAGCTGTGGTGTCGTCAGGATTTTGTTTGACATACTGACAATAAATCTTGGCCACTTTAGGAGCCTCCTCTTTATTCAAAGACTTGTCGGCATTGAACAAAGAGGCTTGGGCGGAGTATATGTCCTCCTGCGTTAGTTTCTTTCCATTTCCACCACATGCATACATACCGAATGCCAAAAGGGCGAAAATCATAATTTTCAAGTGTTCTTTCATTGTTGACATATTAATTTAATTTCGATGTAATCAATTGCTATTGTCTCCTATTATCTGTGTCTTTTCTTATGTGGAAAAATCATACGGTAATCCACATCACATTTGCCCTCAGAGATAGCACGCAACTTACTTTGCAACAATGTTTTGCGCAACGGTGCAATGCGGTCGACATGAACATGACCCTCCAGATGGTCGTATTCATGCTGAATGATACGTGAGCGGATGCCTTCAAACACATCTTCATGTTCGTGGAAGTTCTCGTCAAGGTATCTGATACGGATTTTATCAGGTCGCATCACCTCTTCATAAATATTGGGCAAACTGAGGCATCCTTCTTTGAAAGACACGTCATCGCCAAATGTTTCAAGAAGCTCTGCATTAATGAACACTTGCTTGAAATCCTTGGCATCCGGATAATCGGGATAAAATGGATTTCCGTCGACGATAAACAGGCGGATGGACTTATTGACTTGAGGAGCGGCAAGTCCAACGCCTTCAGAGTGGGCCAAGGTCTCCCACATATCCTTCATCAACGTTTCCAACTCGGGATAATCGGGAGTGATGGGTTGAGCAATGGCTTTCAATGTGGGGTGACCGTATGCTACAATAGGTAAAATCATATCTTATTTTTTTATTGATTCCATATACGACTGGAGGATAATGGTGGCTGCAATGGTGTCGACAAGTTCCTTGTCCTGACGGCGCGATTTGCTAAGGCCTGCATCAATCATAGTTTGATGTGCCATTACCGAAGTAAAACGTTCATCATAACGCACATATTTCATATCAGGCAGCAATTTTTTCAAGCGATTGACGATAGGTTCAATATACTTCGAGCAGTCGGAAGGATTGTTCTTCATATCCTTGGGCTCGCCGATGACGATCCGCTCCACCTCCTCGCGCTTCACATAATCCAAGACAAAATCGACAAGCTTGTACGACTCCACCGTCGTCAACCCATTGGCGATGATTTGCAACGGATCAGTGACGGCAATGCCACTACGTTTGCGCCCTAAATCGATAGCCATTATCCTTGCCATATCTTCCAAATTCGAGGCGCAAAATTACACAATTTTCTTAAAACATCGATGTATCGCCCTTACCTTTATTCTACCCAGCTATTCTATACCTCTTTTACAAATAATGCAATACTGCTATTCTCAATATTTCACTAACTTAAACATTTTACCCATATGCACTGGCGTACCGTAATTAACAATATAAACACCAGATGCCCAACTACTTGCGTCTATTTCAATAGTCTTCAAAAAACGAACCGTAGTCATTATGTTGCCGTAAACATCCAAAACAACCATATCCGTGAAGCCTTCAGAATCAGATTTTACAGTAAACTTACCACCCGTTGGATTGGGAAATATGCCATATTCAATTTCAGGCATTTCTGGTTCTACTGGTGTTGGCATTACTGCATCCCACGAAGCTTCCCAACCTGTGGAAGTGGTGAGGCAATCGGAACGGAACTCCACGCACATCACATTGCCAGACGATCGCACCGTGCCTGGACTCTGCGTATTCCAACGGCCTATCTTTGGGGCATATATATTGTCGCCGTCGTAAATCCAAAGGAAGTCGAAATCCGTCTCCAAGCTAAAGCTGCTGAAGTTCAGCTGAATAGTTGACTCTTCTGGGCCACGAATCACCCAAATCTTGCGCTCGTCGTCGCCATAATTCAGATGGTCGAGGCGGCCTTCCTCACCTTCCATGACAGTGACTGGTGTACCCTCGTTGATGAGTTTGTAATAGTAGTTCCAGTCCCAATATGGTCCCGGGTCGGTGTGGCTTTGGTCAGGATAGTGCTGATGCCCACGGATTTGGATGCATGTCCCTTCACCGCCGAGGTTGTAAAGCCCGTTATTGATGCAAAAGCCATTGTCCAAAGTGTCGCGGTCATGCGTGCGGTAGCCCTTGATAGTGTCGTAGCGCGAACAAATACTCCGCACCAAATTAGCCGACGACTGGTACATCTCCTCAGTGAAATACTCCCAAACGTTGCCGTAGGCTTCATGCTCGATGCCAATGGTATAGCCGTTTGCCGTGCGAGCGTGCCAAGCCTTGTCTTTCTCAAGCACCATTTGGGTAACCTGTCCATCGGCAGAGCGGATGACATAATGCGCCGAAACCTCAGCATCACAGTTCTTGAACCAGCTGATGGTTCCAGCGTATGAGCCTTCGGTATAATGGATGACTACTGCGCTTACCTCTTTAGTACGTGGCTCCCAATTGCATTCTGGTGCTGGGTCCCAAATGGCCGGCGGATAGTCGGGACTGCGCAAAATGCCCAATTCGGGTACGATGAGCATATCATAATGCTCGCCAAAAACCGCTTTTAAGTCGATGTCATATTTAGTGAAACCGTATTGTTCCGCCTTTTTTGCATCATTCAAGAAAGTACACACTGAATAAAGCATAGACTGCATCGGATAAACATCTTTTTCCTCCCCTATTGGTAATTCGGAAAGTTGCTGGATGACGGATAGATAGCCTTTGATTTCTTTTGCATTACGCTCTTTGGCTAGTCTCTCATAAGCCTTGGCATAGGCCAACACATTCTTTTCGGGACTCTCCAAAATCTCCTCTTCCGAAATGCCTGACAGTTCCGACACCAAAAGCAGGTTCTCGCGGAAATAGTTCTTGCCGTCCTTCACCAAGCCCATCAAGCCGTAGGCACGCGGCATAGCATCAGGACCGTCGTGGAAATAATTCGCGTCTGTCAGATGATGGCAATGCGTGTTGGTGAAGGAGACGGCTTCGAGCAGGCCTTGTGGAATGTCGGGGCAGGCTTTGTAAGCAACATCAAAGGCATATCTATAGTTTTGTAATTCATTATTTTTCGCCAATCCAACCATAGAAAACAGCAGCGATAACACAACTAATAAACAAAGACGTTTCATAGCATATAATTTGAGGACAAAAATACACATTTTTCTTTTTTAGGGGAAATGAGTTTTTTTTCATATCTTTGCAGATTCAAGAAAAGTCATATAAAAACAGCATAAAATGAACACACTCAACGATTTCCAAAAAGAGATTCTTGCCGGCATCCCCGATGAACTGCCGGAAGTGAAACCATACGACACGACCATCAACCATGCGCCCAAGCGCAAGGACATCCTGACGAAGGCCGAGAAGAAGCTGGCCATCCGCAACGCTTTGCGTTACTTCCCCGCCAAGTTCCACGCCACCTTGGCCCCCGAATTTGCCGAGGAGTTGGAGAAATACGGCCGCATCTATATGTACCGTTTCCGTCCGTCCTATAAAATGTATGCACGTCCAATCGAGGAGTATCCTGCCAAATGCAAGCAGGCCGCAGCCATTATGCTGATGATCCAGAACAACCTTGACCCCGCCGTGGCACAACACCCGCACGAGCTCATCATCTACGGCGGCAACGGCGCCATCTTCCAGAACTGGGCACAATACCGCCTCGTGATGCAGTACCTCGCCAACATGGACGAGGACCAAACCCTCGCTATGTACAGCGGACACCCGATGGGACTCTTCCCCTCGCATAAGGACGCTCCACGTGTGGTGGTCACCAATGGCATGATGATCCCCAACTACAGCAAACCCGACGACTGGGAGCGTTACAACGCCCTCGGCGTGACGCAATACGGCCAGATGACCGCCGGCTCCTATATGTATATCGGCCCTCAAGGCATCGTCCACGGCACCACCATCACCGTGCTCAACGCTGCACGCAAACACGGCGGCAGCACGGCTGGTAAGTTGTTTGTCACCGCTGGTCTCGGCGGCATGAGCGGTGCCCAGCCCAAGGCTGGCAACATCGCCGGCGTGGTGAGCATCACCGCCGAAATCAACCCGGCTGCCACGCAGAAGCGTTATCAGCAAGGCTGGGTCGATGAGGTGTACGACAACATTGAGGAACTGTTCAAGCACGTCAACGCAAGCCTCGCCAAGAAGGAAGCCCGCAGCTATGCCTACCAAGGCAATGTGGTGGACCTTTGGGAATATGCCGCCGAGCATGACATCCATGTCGACCTCGGCTCCGACCAGACCTCGCTCCACAACCCGTGGGCAGGCGGTTACTATCCTGTCGGACAGTCGTTTGAGGAGTCGAAAGCCATGATGGCCGAGAATCCCGAGCTCTTCAAGGAGAAGGTGCAGGCTTCGTTGCGCCGCCATGTGGCCGCCATCAACAAGCTGACCGCCAAGGGCATGTACTTCTTCGACTACGGCAACGCCTTCCTGCTGCAGAGCAGCCGCGCTGGCGCCGACATCCTGAAAGAAGACGGCACCTTCCGTTATCCCAGCTATGTGCAAGACATCATGGGTCCCATGTGCTTCGACTACGGCTTCGGCCCCTTCCGTTGGGTGTGTGCTTCGGGCAAGCCTGAAGACTTCGCCGTCACCGACGACATCGCCTGCCATGTGTTGGAGACCATTGCTGCCACGGCTCCTGCCGAAATCCAGCAGCAGATGCGCGACAACATCCAGTGGATCCGTGGCGCACAAGAGAACCACCTCGTGGTGGGTTCACAAGCCCGTATCCTCTATGCCGACTGCGAAGGCCGAACCAAGATTGCTGCCGAGTTCAACAAGGCCATTGCTGACGGCCGCTTGAGCGGTCCTGTCGTCCTTGGCCGCGACCACCACGACGTGAGCGGCACCGACAGCCCGTTCCGTGAAACCTCCAACATCTATGACGGCTCAAGTTTCACTGCCGATATGGCCGTGCAGAACGTCATCGGCGACGGTTTCCGTGGCGCCACCTGGGTGAGCATTCACAACGGCGGCGGCGTAGGCTGGGGCGAAGTGATCAACGGTGGCTTCGGCATGGTCCTCGACGGCACTGCTGATGCCGACAGACGCCTCCACTGCATGCTACACTGGGACGTGAACAACGGCATCGCCCGCCGCAACTGGGCACGCAACGAAGGCGCCACCTTCGCCATCAAACGTGCTATGGAGGCTGAGCCTAAGTTGAAGGTTACAATGCCGAATTTGGTGGAAGACAAGATTTTGGAAGGATTGTTTTAAGTGACCTTTTTATAACACAAAAGAATACTAATTATGAGCAAAAGCAAAAAACTCCTTTTGGCAATAGTTGGAATCCTGTTTACAGCGGCCATGTTCTCGTCTTGTGCCACCACTTACACCGCCAGCGGCACGAATGTATCTAAAATAGACGAACTTGCCTTTATTGAGCCCAGGTCGCTTATATACTATTTCTCGCCAGAATCTGGCTATCTCGACTCATCGTTGGTAGTTGGTTCTGAAGAGTTGGTCACCGAGATCATCACATCCAGCCGCTACCCCTTCACCGACCCTGTTGCAGCCGACTACGAAGGCAAGGGAGCCTCCATTGCAAATTGGATTGACAGATTCTCGTACCTTGAATCATCCGACATTCCACGCCTTAAAGTACCTAAAGCACTTACCGAGTTGATTAAGTCCACGGGGCACCGCTATGGCATTGTCGTACATGCCTATGGCTATATCAAAAGCAATGAACTCTATGACCAGGAAAAGCTGGAAGAGCTTGTGGGCAACATCATAAGAACAGTCTTTGACGAACCCAAGCGCTACACCGCAGGTGACCAGGCTGGTAACGCACTCTACACGGCCGTCATCGACACGCAAACGGATAGGGTCATTTATTTCAACAGCGTCCTTTCCAATGCCGACCACCCGCTGAGCAGAAGAAATGTCGGCAGTCAGATGAAGAGCCTCCTCAGGAAGTTTGATTGAATCAGCACCGTAAACTTTTCAAACAAGTCAAAACAACGAACCGCTCCTTTTCGGGGCGGTTTTTTTTATTCGAATTATAACCAAATTTGGTTATTTTTACTATTTTTGCAGCCGAAAAGCTTTTTCCAATGTATGAACAATACCTGACATATCATCACATACCATGTGGAGCAGTGCTTGACAGAATCAGGACAAAAGAGCATCTAACTCAACGCGAACTTGCATCCCGTTCTGAAATACCCTTTCAAAGAATCAACGATTTTATTGCCAACCGCAGAAAGATTTCCCCCGAGAACTCTCTTAAATTGGAAAAGGCTTTAGGTGTTGATTATCAATGCTTCTTTTATCAAATCCAAACCAATTATGAGATTTTCCTCGCGACGAGTCATATTTCTGAACAATCACAACCCGACAAATCAAGATTCAGGAAAGCCTTGTTTTGGGACACTGATTTTAAAACTCTTGACTGGCAACGCAATGCAGAATGGATTATCCAAAGGGTTTTTGAATATGGTAATGAAAACGAAATCAAAGAAACCATTCGTTATTATGGCAAAAGAAAGATTACCAAGGTTTTAGGCGACATCAAAGATAGTTGGAATTCAGAGAATAGAAAAAACAATATTCAAAAGCATTTAGGCCATGAGATTGAGAACTAACATTGCCTCGCCATTGTTGCTCGACTGCCTGCGTAAAATCATGGCAAACAAAGCATTTGACAATCATTATCTTGTTGGTGGAACAGCGCTCGCCTTACAAAGAGGCCACCGCATCTCCATTGACATTGATATGTTCTCAAACGCCTTGTATAGCGAAATGAAAACGGACGAAATCAAAAAAGCCCTCATCGAGATGTTCCCTTACACCGAAAACCTCGAAAGACTTGACGAGACTTTGATGGTTTATTCGTTATATGTCGGAAACAGCATCGACGACTGCATCAAACTCGACATTTGCTATGATGACAACCCTGTCTTTCCGTTGGTTCATATCGATGGAATCCGAATGGTTTCCGAAAAGGACATTGCCGCCATGAAACTCAACGCTATCGTCCAAGACCGACAGCGCAAAAAAGACTTTTGGGACATCCACGACCTTTTGGAAACTTATTCCATTGAGGACATGGTCTCATTTGCTTTGAAAAGATACCCTTGGTCATTAACCTTAGACAAGATTATCGATGGTTTTAAAAGAATACCTTCGCTCAACGACTATACAGAAATAAGATGTTTGAAAGGCAAATACTGGGAATTTGTATCGGAGGATTTAATGGAGCAGATTCCAATTTTGGAGAAAATGGAGAAAACCGACTAAACACATAGGGCGCGATACTTATGCCGCGCCCTCTTTTTGGTCGTTCATATTTCCGCATTGAAAATGATGATATTCAATGCTTTCGAATTACAAATTCGAAAGAACTAAGTGGTCATAGTTCAAACACAACGCTCCATTCCTTACACAGTTTTTCTAAAGTCCAAG
>CAMJHP010000036.1 GCA_946405575.1 uncultured Bacteroidales bacterium
GCGAGCGGATACAAGGTGAGAAATCATACGTTGTTGACACGGGACTCGAAAACAACCAAAGTTATTCCATGGCTGGAGAAAACATAGGATGGCGTTTGGAGAATGTGGTCTACATTGAGTTGCTGCGTCGATGCACGAAGGAATTTCTTGATGTTTATTATTACAAGCCTACATCCCGTTCGAAAGAGGTGGATTTCGTTGTCTGCAACCGTAATCGACCTGTTGAATTGATACAAGTGGCATACGACATTGAGAAAGAGAAAGCCCTTAATCGGGAGACCTCGGCCATGCTGAAAGCCTCGCAGGACTTGAAATGCGACAACCTTACCCTTGTCGCGTTTTCGCCAACAAGAGACATTGAGGTTGATGGCACCAAAATACATATTGTTTCCGCCATTGACTGGCTGTTGGGGTGAGGGAGGGAAGGATTTGATGGTGAAGGCGGTTTTTGTTTGAAAAATTTGATTATTTAAGGGAAAAACCTATTTTTGCGCCATAAACCACTTCATTATGAGCGATAATAGGAGTATTCCCGAAGACACTCGAGCTATGATGCAGGAAGCCGAAGGACTGTATAAGGATGCTTGCAGTATTATTGAACAGGCTCAAGCCGTTGCTTACCGTGCCGTGAACGAGGTGTTAATCAAACGCAACTGGTTGCTTGGTATGCGTATTCAACATGAGGTGTTGAAAGACAAGCGTGCAGAGTATGGAGAACAAGTCATCGTGAATTTGTCTGAGAATTTGACAAAAAGGTATGGACGCGGTTTTAAGAAGAGCAATTTGTATCTTTTTATGTCTTTTTATCAAGAGCACTCAGCCATTTTCCAATCAATGAGTGGAAAATTAGACCAAGATTCAACAGAAAACATTTTCCAATCGGTGATTGGACAATCTGAAAAACTCCCATCACTGAAGGGATTATTTGGTGAAATAGATTTGTATAGTCATTTGTTGTCTGCAAAGCCATTGAGATTGTCGTGGACTCATTATAGTATTATTCTGCAGGAACCAAAACCCGAAGCTCGTGCTTGGTACGAAAATGAAGCAACCAACGAAATGTGGAGTACGCGCACATTACAACGCAACATCAGTAGTCAGTATTATCACCGTATGCTTCAGTCGCAAAACAAGGAGTTGGTCCGTGACGAAATGAAGCAGTTGACCCAGCCACTTCAGGACAGATTGGAATACCTGAAAAATCCCGTAGTGGCTGAGTTCCTTGGCTTCAAGAATAATACCACATACACGGAGAGTGATTTGGAACAGCGTATCATTGACCATCTGATTCTTTTTTTAATGGAGTTGGGTAAAGGTTTTACACTGGCCGACCGCCAGAAGCGTATCCATACCGAGAAAGAGGACTACTATATTGACTTGGTGTTCTACAATTACAATCTTCGCTGTTTTGTGTTGATTGACCTAAAGACCACAAAACTCCGACATCAGGATGTGGGGCAGATGGATATGTATGTGAGGATGTATGATGAGACGATGATTCCCCAAGGACACAATCCGACTATTGGCATTTTGCTTTGCGCCGACACCGATGAGGATGTGGCTCATTATAGCGTATTAAACGGCAACGATCAACTTTTTGCGGCGAAGTATCTAACTTATATGCCTACCAAAGAAGAACTTCGACGCGAGATAGAACAACAGAAAGAGTTTTTCAGACTTCAAAATGGATAAATAGGAACTACATTATGGAACAACTCATACAAACAATCAGCGGCTACGTGTGGAGTCCGGCCTTGGTGGCCATCTGTCTCTTGGCAGGCTTGTATTTCTCCATCGGTACGCGCTTCGTGCAGGTGCGCCGTCTGCGTGAGATGGCGCGACTGCTTTTTTCGACGGACAAAAGCCAAAAGACAGGCATCACTTCGTTTCAGGCTTTCTCGATGGCATTGTCGGGTCGTGTCGGTACGGGAAACATTGTAGGAGTGGCAACGGCCATCGGCTATGGTGGTCCGGGTGCCATCGTATGGATGTGGATCATCGCTTTCTTGGGCGCAGGTTCGGCTTTCTCTGAGGCTACTTTGGCGCAAATCTATAAGGAAGAACACAAAGGACAGTTTCGTGGCGGTCCGGCCTATTACATTGAGAAAGGCTTGCACAGCAAATGGCTTGCGGTAGCCTTTGCCGTTATCGCGGTGCTGGCTTGTGGTCTGTTTCTGCCACCGGTGCAGTCCAACGGTATCGCTATTTCGTTTGCCAACACCTTCCACATCAGTCCGGCTTGGGCTGGTGCCATCGTGGCTTTGCTCATCGGCCTCGTGGTAATGGGCGGTGTGAAACGTATCGCCAATGTGGCGCAGATTGTGGCGCCGTTTATGGCTGTCTTGTATGTCTTGCTCTCGCTTGTCGTGTTGGGTTTCCATATCCGCGAGGTGCCTTCGGTCTTCTTGGATATGCTCCGTAGTGCTTTCGGTATGAAAGAGGCCTTGGGCGGCATCTTGGGCAGCACCATCGCGTGGGGCGTGAAGCGCGGTATCTATTCCAACGAAGCGGGGCAGGGCACGGGTGCCATCGTTGCGGGCGCGGCTAAGGTCTCGCATCCCGTCAAGCAGGGACTGGTGCAGGCGTTTTCGGTGTATATCGACACGCTACTCGTTTGCACCGCCACTGCTGTGATGATTTTGGCCTGCAAGACCTACAATGTATTCGATGCTTCGGGGAACATCCTCGTTGCTGCCGAAGGTGTGGAGTTGGGTGCTCCTGATGTAAGTTACACCTCCGCTGCTTTGGGTACGCTGTTGGGTGCCAACTGGGGCGGCATCATCGTTTCGTTTGCTTTGTTTTTCTTCGCCTTCACCACCATCATGGCATATTATTACTATGCTGAGACGAATCTTGTCTATCTCTTCGGCAAAGGCCGCAAGGAGCATGTCCTGATTTGGGTGTTGCGTCTTGGCGTGGTGGGCATGGTGTTCTTCGGCTCGCTGCATGAGGCCCGTGCGATGTGGGATCTCGGCGATATCGGTGTGGGCACTATGGCGTGGGTGAATATCATCGCCATATTGTTGCTCTCGCCCAAGGCTTTTAAGGCCCTGAAATCCTACGAACGGCAGAAGAAGGAAGGCAAGGAACCCGTCTTCGACCCGAAGGAAATCGGCGCGAAGGGGGCGGATTTCTGGGAAAACAAATAGTTCCTGTTCTTTGTTTTGATGGTTTTTTTTGCGCAGAAAGCCCGATTTTGCGCAGAAAGTCCGCTTTTTTGCCGTTTTCCAATGTTGGAGCACCTTTCGCGCTGTCTATTTTAGTACTTTTGTACCTCTTTTAATTATTGTTTAACAAATCAAACTCTAACAAATGAAAAAAGTAACGTTTTTGCTCGCCACCCTGCTTATCGGTGGTATGATGCTCACGGGCTGCAAAAAAGACGACCCGAAACCAACTCCCGATCCGACACCGACGCCTACAACTGCCAAGGTGACCTATAAGGTTGACAACACTAATGGGACTTTCACCACTTCCGATTGTTTCAAGTACACTATCACTTATGTTGGCGCTGATGGCAACAATGTTACGGTAAATGATGTCACCTTGCCTTGGACTTCACCCGAACTCACGGTGAAGCTACCTTTCGATGCCAAGATGGAAGGAAAATACACCTATAAAGAGGAAGAACTTCCCGATCAAGTCGGTTTTGGGCAAATTACGCATATCGTTTCTGGCAATAAGCCGATAGCCTCTGGACCTGGTGATATGATTGCATCCCTTACGAAGGCTGGTTTTTTGCAATACATTTCGCAAAATCCTGATGTGGTGAGTTTCAGCCTCAGCGGTAGAGTTGAATAATATTCTAAATCATATTTCTTTTTTGACATCTTTTTTAAAAATTATCTAAAAAATGAAGAAATTATCATTTTTGCTTGCAGCACTGCTAATTGGTGGCATGATGTTCACGGGCTGCAAGAAAGACAATCCGCAACCAACACCCAACACGCCTTCGACTCCTACTGAGACGACGAAGACGTTTGTCTATAAGGTAAACAATACTTTCCAAACTATGAACGATGTTACAGGTGCGTTGACTACACACACGATTTCGCCATGCTTCCATTACACTTTCTCCTATAAGGATGCTGACGGGAAAATGGTCGAAGTTACTGACGCAACGTTGCCTTGGACCAAGGAAATTAGTGTGAAGACTCCTTTTGAAGCCCAACTGAAAGGTAAGGTTACCTACAATGAAAGCGAAATTCCTTCTCCCGTGTATTTCGGTACGCTTGCTTCCATCGAACAAAGTCCAGAGAATCAAACGAAACCTGCTACGGGAAAGTATTTTGAAGACAAAGAGGATTTCCTCGAATACTTCGCCACAAATTCCCAAATGTTAGAATTTGACTACACTTTATCCATTAATTGATGGGTAAGGCATTACTTTTGCAACACATTAATTAAATTATGTTCAACCAACAAAAATCAAACAAATGAAGAAATTAACATTTTTGCTCGCCACCTTGCTTATTGGTGGCATGATGTTCACGGGCTGCAAGAAAGATACCCCGAACAATGGTGGTAACGAAGGCGGAGGCGGAAATACGCCAACTACAGAAAAAGTCTATTCTGTAAAGTACGAACTGTTGGAAACTGCTGAAGTTGAAGGTGTCATATCATCCGTTATTCCTGGCTGCAAATTCAACGTTTCTTATGTTGATGCCGATGGGAAAACAATTGAAGTACAACAAGTTACAGCTCCATGGTCGGTGACGATTGAAAATGTGAAAACCCCGTTCGATGCAAAAATGGAGGGGACGGTCACATACGACGAATCCCAAATCCCAGATACGAACTTCTTCTTCGTAAAGCTTCCGATGATTTCTTTCATTGGCACTGGTGCCCCTTCTCCTGTGAATAGTTTCAAATCCTACAGTTTCCACTCAAAACAGCAATTCTTGGATGGAGTTCAGCAAAATCCGAGACTGCTCCAATTTGAGGTATCTAAAACCTTCTAAATAATAGAAAGCCTTTGAAAACAGGGATTTAACTTCACAAAGACTAGGTTATTCCTACTTCAAGTATTTGCCCGACCTTCAAGTGATGGAGGCCGGGCAAATTGTTTTTTTTTGTAGACAAACATCGCATTTTTTCTGAACATTGCGGCAAAAACCGTACTTTTGCGGTCATGGAAACAAAGGAACAAACCCCTATTGAAAAAGCGGAAAGTATTGAAAGCCTGTGTCTTGTGAACCATATAGACAGTGGCTTGCCGCGTTGGCTCATCGAGGCGGCTTTTGTGTGCTACCTTTTGCAAGCTGTTGTCAACTATGCCCCTCTGATGCACTGGATGGATGATGCTCACCTTTCATGGGTACGAGGCATTGTTCAGACCTTTGGGGCCTTGGTGATGTATTTTGGGCTGTTGCGTGGCACAAAGCCGCTATACCGTCCATTCACGGTGTGGTGGTGGGTGGTTATTGCGTTGAATTTGGTTGGGTTTGTTACAGAGATGATTCCGCCCATTATGTATGTTGTAGGACTGCCTGTAGCCGTTTTACTGATGCTCGTTTATCTGCCTTTGGGCTGTGCCATTGCATTCAGCTATCGCGGTCGGCTTCGGCAGGTGGGCATTTGGATGGCGCTCTATATCTTGATTTCCAGCATTATTCCCGTCATCTCTTTCCTTCTTGTTGGTCCTGAATCGGGTTTGGCCAACCTGCCTATGGAGATTCCGACCATTGCCGTCATCGTCATTTATGCTTGGATGCAGCGGCGGGTATTAATCTGAAGTATGTGGCGTTTCTTGATAGGTGGTGGTTTCCATTCCCTGCCGGTATTGCAATGGCGTGATGCCGAAGCGATGTTTCATTTCCATTTGGAAAGTGCGGCGACTGCCGAATCCTGCCTCCGTTCCAATGGCCTCGATGGTCCAGTTGGGTTTCTCGCGCAGCAGCCTACAGGCCAACAAGACACGTTTTTCGTTAAGATAGTCGCCTAAGCTGGTGTATCTTGGATGGTTTTTGAACAAAGACCCTAACCGCCGTTGCGTCAGCCCCAAGGTGTTTGCCAAGGTTTTCAAAGTGAGGTTGGTGTCGGTATAGAGTTGCATCTCGTCCATCTTTTGGTCAATCCAAGCCATCAGATCATCGTCGCTCATGTCGGCGGTCAGTTCTATGTTCTCGCGGTACTCGCGTGTCTGTTCCTTCAATTGTGCCACTTCATCTCCTGTTTGACACTTCAGTTCTTCCTCTAATTCGTTGATTCGTTTTTTCAACTCGGTTTTGTCTTTTTCCTGGCGCTTGTTTTGTTCCAACAAGGTGTTTTGGTTGTCCACCAACCTGGCATTTGTGGAGAATAGCTTTTTGGTGTGGCTGTTGAGCACTATCATCGTGATAATGAAGGCGATTACAAGTGCAACAATGATGGTTAGGATGAGCAATTGAGGGCCAGTCATAAGTCTGTTCGTTTTTAAAGTCAAGTAAACATCAATTGATGGTCTGCATCTCGCGCAACAACTGCAGTGCCTGTGTCACCGTTTCCACTTCCTTGACTGTGAGTTGCAGCTTGTCGTTGACCTCCTTGAGCGCGGTGCGTTTCGGGTGGTTCATGATGTACTGCATGATTTGCATGTAGGTGTTGCTTTCATAATATTTTGAAGCCTGGTTGCTGACAAAATAGGCCGTCATGTTATGGTGACGCAACAATATCTTTTCAAAGCCCAAGTCCTTGGCAATCCAGCGGAGACGGACTGTGTTGAGCAAGTCGTTGACTTGCTTGGGGATAGGTCCGAAACGGTCGATGAGGTGGTCGGTGAATTTTATCAGGCTCTCCTCGGTCTTGGTCCGGTCGAGTTCGCTGTAGAGGCTCACGCGCTCCTGCGTCGAGTTGATGTAGTCGGCGGGGAAACGCACCTCCATGTCGGTTTCGATGGTGCAGTCTGCGACATACGACTTTTCTTCTTTGTCGAAAATATCCTGAAATTCAGTCTCTTTTAGTTCGAGGATGGCCTCATCGAGGATCTTATGGTAGGTCTCGAAGCCGATGTCGTTGATGAATCCGCTTTGTTCGGCACCGAGAATGTTGCCTGCACCACGGATGTCCAAGTCTCGCATGGCGATGTTGATGCCTTCACCGAGGTCGGAGAACTCTTCTAAGGCGCGAAGACGCTTTTGGGCTTCTTGGGTCAAGGTGTTCAAAGGTGGCGTCAACAGGTAACAGAAGGCCTTCTTGTTGGAACGGCCCACGCGTCCGCGCAGCTGGTGCAGGTCGCTGAGGCCATAACGGTGTGCGTCGTTGATGATGATGGTGTTGGCGTTTGGGATATCCAAACCCGACTCGACGATGGTGGTGCAGAGTAGCACATCGTAGTCGCCGTTGATGAAGCCGAGCATGATGTCCTCAAGCTTCGAGCCTTCCATCTGGCCGTGGGCGACGGCGATGCGCACGCCCGGCACATACTTCAGGATGAAGTCGTGCACATCCATGATGTTTTGGATGCGGTTGTGTATGAAGAAGACCTGTCCGTTGCGTGCGAGTTCAAATTGGATGGCGTCGCGGATGAGTTCGCCGTCGAAGCCACGCAACTCAGTCTGCACGGGATAGCGGTTGGGCGGTGGTGTGGTGATGACGCTGAGGTCGCGGGCACCCATCATAGAAAACTGCAGCGTTCTGGGAATAGGTGTGGCAGTCAAAGTCAGCGTGTCGACGTTGGCCTTCATCTCTTTCAGTTTCTCCTTCACGGCCACGCCGAATTTCTGTTCTTCGTCGATGACAAGCAGGCCCAAGTCCTTGAACTTTACATCCTTTCCTGTGAGGCGGTGCGTCCCGATGATGATGTCGATTTCGCCTTTTTCGAGGCGTTTTAGGATTTCATTCTGTTGTTTGGTGGTCTTGAAGCGGTTAAGGTATTCTATGGTGACGGGGAAGCCGTCGAAGCGTTCGGTAAAGGTGTGGTAATGTTGCAAGGCGAGTACTGTCGTTGGCACGAGAACCGCCACCTGTTTCGAGTCGCAGCAGGCCTTGAAAGCGGCACGCATGGCGACTTCGGTCTTGCCGAAGCCGACGTCGCCGCACACGAGGCGGTCCATGGGGTTCTCACTCTCCATGTCGCGTTTCACGTCGTTGGTGGCTTTCAGCTGGTCGGGGGTGTCCTCGTAGATGAACGAAGCCTCCAGCTCGTTTTGTAGGTAGTTGTCGGGCGAGAACTTGAAGCCAGGCGTGCGCTTGCGTTCGGCATAGAGCTTAATCAGTTCGCGGGCAATATCCTTGACCTTGCTCTTGGTTTTGTTCTTCAGGCGGTTCCATGCGCCGCTGCCGAGGGTGCTAAGTTTGGGCTCGGTGCCGTCTTTGCTGCTGTATTTGGCGATGCGGTGCAGCGAGTGGATGCTCACGTAAAGCAGGTCGCCGTTATTGTAAATCAGGCGGATGGCCTCTTGGGGCTTGCCATTGTTCTCGATGGTTTCTAGACCATCAAAGCGTCCGATGCCGTGGTCGATGTGGGTGACATAGTCGCCGGGCTTCAGCTCATACAGGTCTTTCAGCGTGATAGCCTGCTTGGTCGAGAAGTTGTCGCGCAAGTGGAAGCGGTGGTAACGCTCGAAGATCTGGTGGTCGGTGTAGCAACAAACCTTCAAGTCCTCGTCAATGAAGCCACCGTGGATGGCAATGGTCTCAGTCTCGAAATCACGGTGAAGTTCATCATTGTGGTTGATCTCGTTCAGGATGGCCTGAATGCGAGAGAGTTGTTTGCTGCTCTCGGAGAACACGATGACACGGTAGCCTTCCTCCTTATGTTCGGCAATGTCGTCGATGAGCAAGTTGAAATTCTTGCTGAAAATCGGCTGAGGCTTTGTATGGAAATTGACAGTTGTCAGTTGGGAGTTTTCTTCGCCTATGTCATTTCCGCGAAGGTTTGTGGGTAGGCTGGAATCTAAGGGAAATGTTAGTTGTAGTTTGCTGGAAACACCAAACTCTACTGTGGGGTGTTTTATAAGGTTAGAAAGCAACTCATCCGATTTACTGAACAGTTGCCCCGGTTTCAAGGCCTTCACTTCCTCGTCCTGCACTTGCATTTTCTCGAATGCCTCCACGGCGCGGTCGTACTCCTTGTCGACTTGGGTGGCAAAGAAGGCCATATCGGTGAGCCACACGGTGGTGGTGTCGGGTAGGTATTGCAAGATGGCTTCGCGGTCCTCGATGAAGGCGCGTTCCTGCATATTGGGCAGCAGCACAATCTGTTTCAGCTGCTCGATGGAGAGCTGGTCGGCGATATTGAAACTACGGATGCTGTCGACCTCATCGCCGAAGAACTCGATACGATAGGGGTAGTCGTTGGCGAAGGAAAACACGTCCACCAGACCGCCACGGATGGCAAACTGTCCCGGCTCCACCACGAAATCGACGTTCTCAAACTCGTAGTCGTAAAGGATATCGGTGAGGAAATCGAGGTTGACCTTCTCGCCGACCTTGAGCTTAAAGGTATTCTTGGCCAAGAGCTTGCGTGTGAAGACCTTCTCGCTTAATGCCTCTGGATAACTAACAATCAATGTTTTGCGTTCGGAGGTGGAAACGCGTTGCAACACCTCGGTGCGCGAGAGGATATAGGTGTTGTCGGGCTTTTCTGGCTCGTAGGGACGCTTGTAGGAAGTGGGGTAGAAGAGGACTTGTTTCTTGCTGTAGTCCATACCACGCTCGCTAAGGAGGCTTTCGAGGTCATTGTAGAAATAAGCTGCGTCTTCTTTGTCGGCGCAGACGATAAGGTGCTGACCGCCCATTTGTCGGAAGGTTTCTTCCACGACGAAAGCCTTCGACGAGGCCGTCAGATTGGAACAAAGCAAATGCCCTCCATCACGCAATGTCTTGACTATCGCGTCGATGTGGGCATCAGCTTTATAAGGTTGGTACTTTATGCTTGCCACTTTTCTTGAAATTGTGGCGCAAAGGTACAACTTTTTTATTTTATTCTTCCTCGACTTTCGCTCGCTTCGAGTCCCATATCATGTAGATGATGATGGCGATGTACATCACCAAGGCGATGAGGCCGGCCACGGGCAGTTCGGCAAACGGCGTGCCCTCGGTGGTCTTGGCCACGGCATTGACGTTGCAGAACTTGAGGATGGCACTCACCACACCCATCAAGGCACCACCGGCGATGAAGCCCGAGGCGATGAGGGTGCCGCGGTTGTAGCGGGCATCGTTGAGTTTCTGGTCCTTGCTGCGGGTGCTCACGAACCACGAGATGGCGCCACCGATGAGCAGCGGCACGTTGAGGTCGATGGGGATGAACATACCCAAGGCGAAGGGCAGGGCAGGGATCTTGCAGAAGTTGAGGATCAAGGCGATGGCGGCACCGATGCCGTAGAGCAGCCACGGGGCGCTGCCGCCCGACATCATCGGCTCGATGACGGCGCTCATGGCGTTGGCTTGCGGCGCGACCAAGGCACCGTCGCCCACGAAGCCGTAGGCCTTGTTCAGAATCATGATGACGCCAGCGACGGTGGCAGCAGCCACGGCCACGCCGACGAACTTCCAGATCTCTTGTTTTTTTGGTGTCGTGCCAATCCAATAACCTACTTTTAGGTCGGTGATGAAGGCTCCGGCCACGGCCAAAGCCGTGCAGACCACACCGCCGATAATCAAGGTGGCGGTCATACCGCTGGGACCGCTCAGTCCGGCGGCGACCATCACCAACGAGGCCAAAATCAAGGTCATTAGCGTCATACCGCTCACGGGGTTGCTGCCCACGATGGCGATGGCGTTGGCAGCCACCGTCGTAAACAGGAAGGCGATGACGGCCACGACTAGGATGCCAATTAAGGCATGCCATACGTTGTGCACCACGCCAAACCAGAAGAAAAAGAAGGTGACGATGAGTACGGCCACGATGCCGATGACGATGGTCTTCATGGGGATATCTTGTTGCGTGCGGTCGACAGTATCCACCGAGGCTTTCTTGCCTTTGAACTCATTGGCGGCGAGGCCGACTGAAGACTTAATTACGCCCCAAGACTTGATAATACTGATGACACCCGCCATGGCGATGCCGCCGATGCCGATGTGGCGCGCGTAGTTCTTAAAGATCTCTTCAGGTGCTATGGAACCGATGGTGGCGGTGATGCCAGCGTTCATCAGGTCAACGATTTGGTTGCCCCAAATGAGGTTCATGCCTGGGATGATGATGAACCAAACGAGCATGGAACCGCAGCAGATGATGAAGGCATATTTCAGACCGATGATGTAGCCCAAGCCGAGTACGGCAGCACCTGTGTTCACCTTGAACATCAGCTTGGCTTTGTCGGCCAAGGCCGCGCCCCAACCCATCATGCGGGTTGTGAGGGTCTCCGACCACCAACCGAAGGTGGAGACGATGAAGTCGTACAAACCGCCAATCAAACCGCTGACAACCAGTAATAAAGAGTCCTTACCTTTCTTCTGTCCGCTGACCAAGACCTGTGTGGTGGCCGTGGCTTCGGGGAAGGGGAACTTGCCGTGTTGCTCCTTGACGAAGTACTTGCGGAAGGGGATGAGGAACAGGATGCCCAAGATGCCGCCCAGCAAGGAAGCGATGAACACCTGCCAGAAGTTGATTTCGATTTGGTAGCCCTTGCCTTGCAGGATGTAGAGCGCGGGCAAGGTGAAGATGGCGCCTGCCACCACGCCGCCCGAGCAGCCACCGATGCTTTGGATGATAACGTTCTGCGACAGGGCGTCGTTCTTGCGGGCCAGTCCCGTCAGTCCGATGGCGATGATGGCAATCGGGATGGCGGCTTCAAACACCTGTCCGACCTTCAGGCCGAGGTAGGCGGCGGCAGCCGAAAACAGGATGGTCATCAGCAGGCCGATGCACACCGACCATACCGTAACTTCCTGGTACTTCTTGTTTTTCGAGAGTATGGGCTCATACTCTTCGCCCGGTTTCAGTTCGCGTTGCGCGTTCTCGGGCAGTTTGAATTGATCGTTTTCCATAGAATTTACTTTTCAAATTTGATTGCAATATTAGGGATTTTGTTGGTTGAAATGAAGAATATCCTATAAAAATGAAAAATAATGACAAATTAATTTGTCTAAATGGAAAGTTTGCTTTACTTTTGCAGCGTCAAACCATAAAAACTAACTACTATGAAGAAAAACTATTTGTTTCCCCACTACTTCCAATGGATTGGATGGGTGATTGCCATTGCTTCTTTTGTGGTATTGTTACTGGGTGTGATTAACGATACAACAATCCGTATGCCTGCACTTTATGTGGATGTCTTTTTTGATGATGACAATGAGGATGGTTTCTTTCGGATGGTCGAATCGAGTATGTACTCCATCGCCATGCCTTTGTTGATTATCGCATTGATTTTCATTGGCTTTTCCAAGGAAAAGGTCGAAGATGAATTCGTGCAGTATATTCGTTCGCAGAGTCTGATTTGGTCCACATACGTCTCGGCGGGATTGTTCATTCTTGGCACCTTGCTGATTTACGGCTTTATCTATATGTATATTCCTTATTTGGTGTTCTTTGTGTTTCTTCTGCTGTTCGTGATTAAATTCAAGATAGCATTGTTCCGCTTCAACAAAGGAGGCGCGCAATGAAGAACCGTTTGAAAGTGGCGCGGGCCGAAATGGACCTCACGCAAGAGGATTTAGCTAAGCGCATCGGTGTCAGCCGACAATCGATAAACGCCATTGAATCAGGACGCTATGTGCCTTCCACGGTCTTGGCCTTGAAGATGGCACAAGTGTTCGGGAAATCGGTGGAGGAGATTTTCTTCCTCGAAGAGGAGGATTGATCTTGTCGTCGCTTCGCGTCATTGACTCGCTTCGCATCGCCGAATCATCGATTTGCGAGGAGGAACGACGAAGCAATCCATTCGTTTCATTTGCATAATCTGCAGTTTTCTTTATCGGCGAATGAAACAAATGAAGCGAATTTCTGGACTGCTTCGTGCCTCGCAGTGACGCAAAGCGTAAGAGAATGTTACTTTGCAATAGTGAACTTCTTTGTCACTATCCCTTCATCGCTCTGAATCCTAATAAAATACATCCCCTCAGCCAAACCCGTCACATCAATTTGCTGGGTTTCATTGGTGATGTGGCCTGATAGCAATGTTTGGCCTGTGAGACTGGTTATGATGTATTCGGTTTCTGCTTGTAGAGACGCGCCATGGCACGTCTCTACAAACAGAATACCGTTTGTAGGATTAGGATAAACCTTGATTTCCATCGCGTTATTCTCATCAACGACCATCACATCCTTGTCCAAACATTCCGACCAGGAAATGGTGTTTCCACCATCGGTGCTGATGCCGTATTTGTATTGTCCAATCGGCAAGGCATCCCAACCGTAATCCACATAATGGGCGTCGGCGATGTTTGAAGCAATCAGCTCGGCATTGCTTCCGTCGCAGTTGGCGCGGTAGATGCTGTAGGTGTTGCCCACGGTGATGTCATCGATATAGAAGGCGTTGTCATATTCGCCTTCAGCGAGTTGGTTGGCATATTTCCATTCCAGGATGTGGTTGCCAGGACCGATGGCCACGGTGTAGCGCGTCCACGGCACTTCGTCCTTCAAGGTCTCGCCATACTGCACGTTATCGATGAAGAAACCACATCCATTGAGCGGGAAGCAACTAACTCGGGCATAGTAACTTACGACACACGAGGTGGGCAGGTTGACCGCCAGCGAGATCTTGCTGTTGGAAAACATGCCCGTGTTGGTCGACTTGGCGCAATAGGTGCCTGTATTGGGTTGCGTGGTGGTGATGACCCAAGGGCTGGTGGCGTCGTTGATCCACATGTTTTGGTAGAAGTCGCCCGACTCGAAGCCATCGAAAATGCCCGCAGGCAAGTTCCAAGACAAGGAGACGCGCATGTTATTGATGACTTCGGCCTCAATCTCGACCGCCTTCGTCAAGGTAACGTAATTGGAGGGGAGCGAGGTCATGTCGTTTTCGAGATGGGCGATAATATAATAGGTGTAGGAACCCGCATAGCTGATGTGATCGGTATAGGTGGTTGCCGTCAGATTGTTGGCGATGCGCATACCGTCGCGATAGACGTCGTAGGAGATGCCTTCGGGAGCGGCTGTCCAGTTGAGAATGACTTGTTCGCCGTCGAAGTCGGCGGTGAGGTTGGTGGGACCGTGGTGGAATAAGGCGTTCATGGCCGCCAAGGCATCGATGCGACCCGAGCCTACACGGTTGTTTTTCATGGTGTTGCCAACGCGCACAGAGGTAAGTTCGATGATGGAATCTAATTCGGCAGGGGTCAGCTCGGGATTAGCCTCAAGCAGCATAGCCAACACGCCAGCCACACAGGGCGTGGCCATTGAGGTGCCGTCCAATTCAGTGTATCCGTTGGTGGTCAGGTAGTTCAGCGAGGTGATGTTGGCGCCTGGAGCCGAGATGTCGGGACGAATCAAGCCAGGCTGGTTGACGTCGCCGTTTTCGTAGGGGTAGTCGTTGTAGTTGCCGACATTGGGACCTGCAGCCCAAGTTGTGGGGCCGACGGAGGCGAAGCCGCAGCGCTCATCGTTGGAGTCGGTGGCACCCACGCTTATGACGGAGGTCAGGCCACCTTCGATGAGGTTCTTTTGGTCGGGGTGGAGCCAAGCCGGAGGGCAGTTGCCCGGGGCACTAATATTGATGGGAACGGGGAAGGTGTATTGTGTTTGGCCTTCGTTGCCGCATGCCACAGCAGCCGCCACGCCTGCATCGAGGCAAGTGGCAAAGACATCGCGGTAGTAGTAGCAGGGACCAGCACCTACATCGCTGAGCGAGAGGCTAAGGATATGTGCGCCATGTTCCAAGGCAAATTCAACACCTTGGATGAGATGGGTGGCTTCACCTTGACCGTCTTCGCCCAAAACCTTGATGGACATAATTTTGGCTCCTGGTGCGATGCCCGTTTGGGTGCCTGCCGTGCCTTGCCCCGCCAAGATGCCAGCAGTGTGGGTGCCATGACCATCGTCGTCCATAGGGTCGTTGTCTTGATAGAAGATGTCATAGCCGTGGTGAGGGAACTCGCTGCCGCCGTCCCACATGCTGTTGGCGATGTCAACGTGGTTGTAGTTGACGCCCGTGTCGATGTGGCCGATGATGACGCCGTTGCCTGTATAGCCCGTGCCGTTGTAGTTCCAAACCGCAGGCGCGTTGACTTTGTCGATATGCCAGGCGTTGTCCCTTGTGTTGACGGGACGAGCCATCTCGTAGTCAGGGATCATCTGACGCATCTCGTCAGGGATAATCATGGCAACATCCTTGCGCTGAGCGAGTTGTGCGATGACTTCGGCACTGGCCGAGCAGCTGAAGCCGTTGAACGACCAGAAGGTTTTCAGGTCGCTGACCATATTGTTGGCTTTGTAACCTTCAAGAAAATCAAGCACTTGGGCTTGTGAAGCTTGACAGAACGCTTTTCGCTCGGCGATGATGAAGTCGCGGCGTTGCTCCTTGGTCATCAAGGTTGTTTTTTGCAACAGATGGCTGTCGTCATAGCGTTCGGTCATCATTACAATGACGTGTTGAAGATTGTTGGATTGGCCCAATAACGTGCTAAAGCAAAGAGCCAATAAAAGGGTAAACACGGGTTTCTTCATGATATTTGGTTGATTTTGTGTAACAATACATTTCCGATACGGCATTCGAGACACCGTTTGCGCTTGCAAAAATAGGAATAAAGATGCAACAAAGCCTGTGTTTGCATGGCATTTTCCGCCTTTACACTACATTTGGCATAATGACGGATAACAGCATTGTCCTCTGCCTCAGTATCTTCTAAGAACTGAATGGCCGTCTCACACACCGATTCGTCTTTATGGAGTTTGCCGTAACAAAACAATAAAGGTACCACGGCGTTGATGATCAATATGTTTGCTGTGGCATCGCCTAAATGTTTGGCCGTTTTGCGGCTGCCGTGGTACGACAGCCCTACAGCCCCTGATGGTTGGGTTGTAGGGCTGTCACATTGTGGCAGCCGTTGATTGAACCGCCAATGCGTTTCCCAGTATTCCGAAGCCTTGACGTCAAATAAGGCTTTAACCTCGGCAGTGTTTTTCGCTGCCTTTATTTTAGAAAACAGGCAACTGTTTTTGTGGATGAGTTGCGCCATCTGAGCCAAACGAATGGTAGGGAAATTGCTGGGACGCATTCGCATAAACTTCCACCGTTCTTGAGGCATAGTCAGCACGTTGAACTTGGCTTTCATCACGTTGAATTCACGTTTGAGCAGCTGAGGATATTCCTCCGTGAAGTCGTCTTCGAGGAACCCTGCGCGGCCTATGAGCATGGCCTCCAACTGCAGGAGGTTGTCGGCATGTTTCAGCAAGGTTTTGAAAGGCAAGATGCTGGACAAATACTCAAAGGCCTCGTTGTTGACTTTCAAGCCGAAATAACGCATCAATAGTTTGTAAAGTGCGTCCTCCCAATCGAATTGGTTGGCTTCTAGTATCTTGATGACGGCACCCGACTTGCTTTCCAAGCGCTCTACGGCCATTCGGTCAAGCCAAGAAAGCTTCGTGAAAACAGGCACTTGGCTGATGCTTTTCTCGCAGGGAATCCAGCTTTTTGAAGCGATAAGTTTTTGATATTGGGCAAAGAGACTTTCGTCAAAATGCCCTTTCAGCACTAAAGTGGGTATGTCGTTGACCTGAATGTCGTTTTCGTACACCACATGGAGGATGACATTTTTGTAAGCTTTATCTGATAGATGTCCGTGACGGTTCCAGTCGCTGGATTTCACGTGAATTTCCACATGGCCAGCCCACAATTTGTCGCTAATTTGGATTTTTGCTTCCAAAAAGTCAGGGCCCGAATCGGTATTGCGATAGCCGGTGGAGACCACGTCAATGTCTTCGCCTTCAACTGTCTTCAAGTTCTTACCGATTAGACGGTTTTCCCATAAATAGTATAGGAATTCTTCTCTCATAGTGTTATTATGACACAAAACCTACAAAACGCTCATAACTTTTATGTGGATTGAAAAGTAGCCCACCTGCTTGTTTTCCGATGGCAATTTGGTTGCATACTGTCAAACATTATTCATACGGTTTTGTTTGTCTTGAGGGTGTTGTGATTATATATTCTCCAGCAGTTCAATGGTTCGGTGTCCAAAATGCCTTTCTTTGTGGCCCAGTCGATGAAGAGAGAGCGCAGGTCGCGGTCGCCTTGCCAAACAATATGGTTCTTGATTTCTTCCAGTTTCCAACCGATGCCGTTGATGAGATGATTGCCACCTCCCATTGAGCGGTAGGAATTCATCACCACATTATATGTCTTCTCCATATCAAAAGGTGTATTGTCGGCCAAACTAATGATGTGGATGCGTTCACCCATTGGGTTATCGGGTCTTACTTCATATCGGATTCCCGCTCCCGAATCGAAGTTGTAAATGGGATTCTTCATCTCGTATGCATATTCGAGGAAGTTCTTTACCTCTTTGCCTGTCATGGCCATAACAGCCAGAGAGTTTTCGAAAGGATACCATGTGAAAAAATCGCTGACTTTCAGCATCCCCGCCTCAATGGTTTTGCCACTGCTGAGAGGAGCGGCCATCGAGATGTCGGCATGGATGCCTTCGGCCTCGACGGTCTCGAACTGGCATCGATGGATTTCGTCGACCCAGAGACATGGCCCGCTGAATATCTCGTCACTGCTGATGCTGACCGGTAGTTCGGCCACATCGCGTTGATTGTATGTCACAGCACGTTCGAGGTAGGGCTTGAGCATATCTATAAACTCTTCGTCTTTATTTTCACCATCGGTGAGCATTAGGCTGACTTTGATGTCGGGCTTTTTACCTTTTTTCAGCTTGACTTCGGCCATAGCCAGTCCTCTACTATGGCTGCCTGAATTGAGCACATAAACGGGTTCACCATTGATGTTGGTCAGTTTCTCGGCTTTGGAGCGATGGTCGTGGCCATAGAAGATGATGTCAAAGCCGGGCACGTTTTCTGCAACCCATTTGGTGGCATTTTCGCGTCCTAACGGATGATCGGTAGGTAGGTTTTGTACTTGGGGCTCAAAGCCAGAGTGGAAGAGTCCCACCATTAAGTCAGGGTGTTCTTTTTCTTGGATGATTTTTACCCATTTGGCTGCAGCTTCTTCCAGATTGTCGAAACGAAGCCCGGGGCGTAGACGTTCGGGCACCCATGTGACAACATGTGGGGTGAGAAGACCAAGAATTGCGATTTTGAATCCATCGCGGTTTAATACTATATAAGGAGTGAAATATTGTTCCCCTGTAACTTCGTTGATGACATTGGCAGCCAAAACGGGCATCTTGACTTCTGAATAAATGCGGTCGAACACTTTTCGACCAGCTTCAATGTCGTGATTACCAACACATATGGCATCATATGGGAAGAAATTGAGTACTTCCGAGACGAGATTTGGGTTGTCAGCATCTTGGTTGGAGCAATACTGGAATATGGTGCCTTGCATATTGTCGCCATTGTCCAAGAGAATGAGCCGGTCGCCCAATTCCGATTTCATCTGCTTGATGATGAGTGCATCGTTGGCAAATTCGTCATAATGGCCGTGAGTGTCAGTCGTTTCCAATAAGGTCAATGTGGTTTCATTTTGCGAACAAGATGCGAATAATGCAGTCAAAATGATCATAAAAGAGAGTTTTGTCTTCATATTGAATTTTGATTTGGAGCGATAAAAGTAGGACTTTTTCCGTCTTGTGTGACAAATCAAGGAAATTTTTTTCTTGAAAAGAGCACGAAGTAACATATAAATGCGTATTTTTGTGGCACAATTCCAAGACCGTTTGCAACATGGCCGATTTGAGTATCATAGTATCTGAAATTGAGACCAAATTGCGGAAATTGATTGAAGAGAAAAATCATCTGGCTATGGATAACAAGCGGCTCGCCGAGGAAAACGAAGCGTTGGACAAGGAAAATCTGGCGTTGCGCCGTTCGGCGGCGGAGTTGCAAGACAAAATAAATAAATCTACAATTGTTAACGCACTCGACAACGAGGGAGAAGTAGAAGAAGGAAGAAAGCTCATTAGGGAGTTGGTGAGAGAGATTGACAGATGCGTTTCGATTTTGAATAGTAAGGAATAAATCAGATACTTGAATGTCAGCGAGATGGATGAGATTACAATTAATATCACCCTGTTGGACAGGGCCTATCGACTTTCGGTTGCCCGCGCTGACGAAGAGAAGGTTCGCAAGGCAGGCAACCTCATCAACGAAAGGATAAAGTTTTACTCGAAGCATTACGCTTATAAGGATGTCCAGGACCTGCTTTCGATGACCGCCTTGCAATTTGCCACTTCAGTGGTGAAAATGGAAGCTGAATTGACCTACCGTAATCAGAATTTGGAACACAAGTTGGAAGATTTAAACGACTTACTGAGCGAACAATCATAATTCCACAATTATTCGTGGAACTGTTCTTTGAAGACTTGGAACTGCCTGTTCAGCGCATTTGGTAAACTCAACACTATCAACAACATCAATCGGTCTACTCGCGCTCTGTAAAAACAGGCCTCATTCCCTTTGGGGAAGCACCATTGGTGCCGGTGGACGTTTGCGCAACGCGGTGGCCACAAGCGTTTCATTTGGGGTTTACGCATCTCCCAACGGACAGGCAGTTTCTTTTTGTTTCCTCCTCATTTTTCGAGTAAAAACAGAGTTTTTAAAATGTTATTACTCAGCATTACACCGATTATCATCGCCGCAATAGTTGCCTTGGTCGTGGGCCTTGCGGTCGGTTATTTCATCACGTCCACCCTGCTGAAAAAGGCTGTCACCAAAGAAGAAACTGCTTTGCTTGAAGAAGCAAAGGAAAAGGCTGAAGTCATTAAAAAGGAACGCATCCTCCAAGCCAAGGAGAAATTCCTACAAATGAAGGACGAACACGAAAAGGCTTGCGAAGAACGCAACCGTGCCGCGCAAAAAGTTGAGCAAAAAGCCAACCAGCTTAAACAAGAAGCGAACCAAAAGATGGATGAAGTACAACGCAAGTCCAAGGAAGTGCAAGCCGCGCAACAGAAATTGGAAAGCCAAATAGAGACTTTCAACAAGAAGAAAGCCGAATTGGATCGCATCTATGCCGAAGAGTCGAAGAAACTTGAAACCATCTCAGGTCTCTCAGCCAAGGAAGCCAAAGAACAACTCGTCGAATTAATTAAAGAAGAGGCTCAGGCTGATGCTATGGTCTATGTGAAAGAAGTCACCGAAGAAGCCAAGATGAGCGCGACACAAACTGCCAAGAAGATAGTTCTGGAAACCATCCAACGCACAGCTTCGGAGACAGCAATTGAAAATACCGTCAGTGTGTTCAATATCGAGAACGACGAGATCAAGGGCCGTATTATCGGTCGTGAAGGTCGTAATATCCGCACCCTTGAGTCGCTTACTGGCGTCGAAATCATCATCGATGATAGCCCGGATGCCATCCTTATCTCCGGTTTTGACCCGATTCGTCGTGAAATTGCACGACTCTCCTTACAGAAGCTTGTCGTAGACGGACGTATTCACCCTGCTCGTATAGAAGAAGTAGTGCATAAGGTGGAAAAGCAAGTAGATCAGGAGATTATGGAAACAGGTAAGCGTACTTGCATCGACCTTGGTATCCATAACCTCAACCCCGAACTCATCAAAATGGTGGGTCGTATGAAATACCGTACCAGTTATGGTCAGAACCTGTTGCAACACTCCATTGAGACGGCCAAGCTCTGCGCCACTATGGCTGCCGAACTCGGTCTCAATGTGAAGGCTGCCAAGCGTGCTGGTCTTTTGCATGATATCGGAAAAGTCGCTGAAAATGAGGAAGAACTGCCTCATGCCATCTTGGGTATGAAAGTTGCCGAGCGTTTGAAGGAAAAGCCCGACATCTGTAACGCCATCGGTGCTCACCACGAAGAAATTGAGATGGACAATATGATTTCGCCCATCGTTCAGGTATGCGATGCCATCTCAGGTGCTCGTCCTGGTGCTCGTCGCGAGGTGGTGGAGGCTTACATTCAACGTCTTAACAAGTTGGAGGAGATTGCAATGTCTTATCCAGGTGTGGTGAAGACCTATGCCATCCAAGCTGGCCGTGAATTGCGTGTTATCGTGGGTGCCGATAAGGTAAGCGATCAAGATGCCGACCGCATCGCCTACGATCTCTCAAAGCAAATCCAAACGGAAATGACCTATCCTGGTCAAATCAAGATTACGGTGATCCGAGAAACGAGAGCTGTGAGTTATGCGAAATAACTATGGCCTATGGCCCATAGCCTGCCCCAACGTAAGGGCGAGCTATGGGCCATTAGCTATTAGCCATAGGCAAAAATACAAAACCATGATCAGAGAAGAAACCGTCTTTGGACCTATACATAGCCGCCGCTTAGGCAGTTCTTTAGGGGTCAATTTGTTGCCCGAAAAGGGTAAAATCTGCACGTTCGACTGCATCTACTGCGAGTGCGGATGGAATAAGGATGGCCGTGATGACACCCAACTACCTAGTGCCGAAAAGGTTTATACCGCATTGGAAGCCAAACTACAACAATGTAAGGCTGACTATGTCCCTATCGATTCCATCACTTTCAGCGGCGACGGTGAACCGACCATCAACCCAGAGTTCCCACGAATAATCGATGGCACGATAAGATTGCGCAACCAGTATTATCCCAACTCAAAGGTTACTGTGCTGTCGAATGCTACTCGTGTGCATCTTCCCGAAGTATTCAATGCGCTTCGCAAAGTTGACAACCCAATAATGAAAATCGATGCTCCGACGAATGCACTGATTGAAAAAATCAACCACCCTTTGCCAGGCTACGACATTCATCGTGTTGTGGAGGCCTTGAAGCAGTTCGATGGCGACTTTATTTTGCAGACTATGTTCTTGAAAAACAATGATTTTGATTCGTCAAGTCCTGAGGTCTTGAACGGTTGGATGAACATCGTTAGGCTATTGAAACCGCGGGAGGTGATGGTCTACACCATTAATCGCCCTACTCCTGAGGAAGGCTTAATGAAATTCACTGTGGATGAAATGAAGTCTTTGGTACAACCGCTGATTAATGAAGGGTTTTTGATCCAGATAAAGGGATAAGCTTATTTCCATTCGAAAGTGTTGATCATATGGTCAATATCCTCCCTGATGAAGTTGATGATGGGTTGCATCGAGTCGTTGTTGGGCAGGAAATTGAAATATAAGGCACCTCTCACAAAGTTCTTCGTGCTGTCGGTAAGGTAAAACTGCATTGGGGTGGCTACGCCTTTGCCGTCCATCTCGATGAATAAGCCATAGACTTGGTGCTCCTCGTTGACAATCAGGCTGTCGCGCACGCCATTGGCCTTTTGCAGATGCTTTTTTACCATAGTATGTACATCCTCCAAATACTCGCCTAGGTTGTCGTTGACGGTTTTGTGCGTTAAGTGGATGGATCCTTTGAATTGAGGCAGTTCTATGTTGACCCAGTTTTTTTCGTTAGGTGAGTAAGGGTCAGGGGTGATAAAGGCGTATTCAGGGTATTGAAAGCTGTATTTTTCGATGGTGTCAACCCTTGTGTAAGATTTTTCAGGCAGGTCGATGCGAAAATAGCCACGTGGCTTAGGCAGATAGTTGTCGTTGTCGTCGCACGAGTTGGCAACGAAAGCGATAGCAAGTGCCACAAATAATATAGACAATTTATTCTTCATCATACACTACTTTCACTTCTTTGATGCGTTTCGAGTCGGCATCCGTAATCTCCATCTGGAACTTCTCGAAATTGAATTTGAACCCAATCTCAGGGATGCGTCCTTCAATTTCGAGGATGAGTCCAGCCAAAGTGTCGGCTTCGCCCTGCATAGGTTCGAAGTAGTTTTCGTCCACTCCAAACACCTTGCAAAAGTCAACGATACTGGTCTGAGCCTTAAAGAGATATGATCCGTCTTCAAGTTTGGTATAGTGTTCTTCCAAACTGGTCTCGTCAAACTCGTCATTAATTTCACCTACAATTTCCTCAATCACGTCTTCCATGGTAATCAAGCCTGAAGTGCCGCCATATTCGTCGACGACGATGGCGATATGGATTTTCTTCTCGCGGAAGTCTTGGAACAAGTCGTTGATTTTGCGGTTCTCTGGGACGAAAAATGCGGGACGGATGAGTTTTTGCCATTCGTAGGATTGTGCATCTAAGTAGGGGAGGAGGTCTTTCACATACAGGATGCCGCTCACCTTGTCCATAGTCTCGTCATAGACGGGAATCCTTGAGAACCCACTTTTGATGATAACGGCAAGCATTTCAGTGAATTCCATACTTTTTTCTACCCCGATGATATCGACACGTGGAATCATCACGCCACTCACTTCTTTCTCGCTAAACGAAGCAATACCTTTTAGCATTTGTTTTTCGTCAAGTGGGGTGGATTCTTCAGTGGCAATGTCGACTGCGGTTGAAAGGTCTTCCATCGAAATATCACCTTTCTTCTTTTCCAAATGCTTGTCCATAAACGAAGTGGAGTTGACCAAAAGCTTGCTCAATGGCTTGAAGAGACCGTTGAGGAAGCGTAATGGTCGAGCCATAAATCGAGCCACTTTGACAGGACGCTTGCCGGCATAAATCTTAGGTGTGATCTCACCTACAATCAGGATTAATGAGGTGACAATCACCACTTCCAAAAGAAAGGCTGCTACGGGATGGTTTACCATGTCGAATAGCAAGGCCATAATATAGGTCGAGAGCAGAGTGATGGTAACATTGACAAAGTTGTTGCCAATCAAAATGGTAGCCAATAGGGTCTTGGGCTTTTCGCGGAGTTTTAGCACAAGTTTGCTCTTAACGTCGGTACGCGATTCAAGGTCGTCGATGTCGGCGGGCTGGAGCGAGAAGAAAGCGGTTTCGCTGCTCGAAATCAAAGCCGAAGCGATAAGCAAAAAGACAAGCACCATCAATCCGATGATGGCGCTGATGGGTTGTTCGGAAAATCCTTTGTAAAAGTTGTTTGAAACAACGGTGAGAAGTCCTATGAGAGGGTCAGGGTCGGGTGTTTCCAAAATGATGTGTTTTATGTTTTGCGCGGCAAAATTACAAAAATATTCTGATATGGAGCATCATTCATTAAAATGGTAGGTCATTACCCTCGTCTTGTGTGGGTGATGGCGTATAACCTGGAGCCGGTTCTGGTGCAGGGGCATAGGGCTGGCCAAACGAGGATTGCTGTGTAGGACGGGCTGGAGCCAACTGCATCATCTTTTCGGCATTGACTTCGGTGACATAGCGCACAATACCTTGTTGGTCAGTGTATTGACGGGTCTTTAGCTTGCCTTCAATATACATAAGGTCACCCTTGGCGTAATTACGCCGGCCTTCGGCAATGTCGTTGGCCAAGTTGCCCCACACCACAATATTGTGCCAGTCTGTCTGCTCCACCCAGTTGTTGTCGCGGTCGCGGTAGCGTTCTGAGGTGGCCAAAGTAGCGGAAATTTTGCGGTTGCCATTGTCGAATGTGGTTACCTCGGGGTCTTTCCCGAGCCGGCCGATTAGGATGACTTTGTTTAAGCTTGCCATAATGTAGTCTTTTTAAGTATTTAAGTATAAGTCAATTAAGCGTGGAATGGGATAATTGCCCAATTCCTTTTTACGCACCAAAAATAAATCTTTTGTTTCAATCTGCAACAATTTTTTTTCAAGTTTTATTTCGATAAACTGGGCAAGTATGGTTCTATGGGTCAGTTTGTGAGTAAAGATAGGTGATACTTTTAGGATAGTAAAAGAATTGTTTTCAATAAGTTGTGCGAATTCTTCTGTGGCAACGACCTCTTCCACTGACATGGATAGTTCACTTTCGATGCATGGGAAATCGTAGAGGTTTTTCCAAATGTCATTACCGCTGCGTCTGTGCAGGTAAACGCTATCGTTGGTTCTGATTACCAAATAATTAAAATATCTTGTTGTGACTTTCACTTTCTGGAGCTTCACGGGTCGTAGCATCACGGTTTGATGGGCAAAGGCAAGACATTGAGCTTGGAGGGGACAGAGTAGGCAGTTAGGGTTTTTCGGTGTGCAATGTAGTGCTCCGAACTCCATTAGTGCTTGGTTGTGGTGGCCTGGTTGTTCGCGGTTGAGCAAATCATTGGCGATTTGGGCGAAAAGCGTCTGCCCCTCCATATTATTAATAGGTGTGTCGATGTCGAAAAGGCGTGAGAGCACACGATAAACATTGCCATCGACCACGGCATAAGGCAGGTTGAAAGCGATGGAGGCAATGGCGGCTGCGGTATAGTCGCCTATGCCTTTCAGCCGTTTCAGCTTCTCGTAATCAGCGGGAAATTGTCCCTTGTATTCTGCAACAACCTGCTGGGCGCAGTGGTGTAAATTGCGGGCACGCGAATAGTAACCCAATCCCTGCCACATTTTCAGCACCTCCTCTTCCGATGCATTTGCAAGCTCAGTCACTGTAGGCCAGCGTTCGATGAATCGCAAATAGTAGTCCCTACCTTGGTTTACACGCGTCTGTTGCAAGATAACCTCCGAAAGCCAAACTTGATAAGGCGATGGAGCGTGTCGCCATGGAAGGTCGCGACGATTGGCATCAAACCAATTAATTAAGGTGTCGTGTAGGAAATTCATCTTGAAATGTGGGGCGAAATTCTTTATTTATAACTCATTAGAATAAAAATTTTGAACAAAAATCGCTTTCGTATGAAAAATGTTCGTACCTTTGCCGCAAATTTACAACAAACAAAACAATTAACCATAAAATAAGAAAAAAAATGACTAAAGCTGAAATCGTTGCTGAAATTGCAAGCAAGACTGGTATTGAAAAAGGTGCTGTCCAGAATGTTGTAGAAAACTTCATGGAGGTTGTGAAGAACGCTATGGCTAAAGGTGAAAACGTTTATCTGAGAGGCTTCGGTAGCTTCATCATCAAGACAAGAGCTGAAAAGACTGGCCGTAACATTGGCAAGAACATCGCTATCACCATTCCTGCCCATAAGATTCCGGCATTCAAGCCTGCAAAGACCTTTATGAACGCTGTCAAGTAAGTAACAATTGTAAATCTTTATATTATGCCAAACGGTAAGAAACACAAAAGACACAAGATGTCAACGCACAAGCGCAAAAAACGCTTGAGAAAGGACAGACACAAGAAGAAATAAGCTCTTCTTGAGCCTAAACACGACAATAACACAGCATTGGCATTTACCATTGTTGTGTTATTGTTTTATCAATCAAATTGTTAACCCCAAAGTAATACACTATGTCTGAAGAACAACAACAAGAGGTTGTGGAAGTAAAGACGGTGACGCGCGACTTGGTCATCAATTCGCACGCTTCGGAGGTTGACATCGCTCTTCTGGAGGACAACGCGCTTGTCGAACTTCACAGAGAAAAGACCAACAACCAATTTGCGGTTGGTGACGTTTACCTGGGCAGGGTGAAAAAGATCTTGCCAGGCCTCAATGCAGCCTTCGTCGATGTGGGCTATCCCAAAGAGGCCTTCCTGCATTATCTCGACCTCGGCCTACAGGCCAATTCGCTGATTAAGTACAAAAAAATGGTCGTCGGCGACGAAAATGTTGCTATGGACAAGTTTAAGCTTGAACCCGACCTGCCCAAGAATGGCAAGATCGGTGATTGGCTTGTCGTTGGCGATCTGCTGCCCGTGCAAATCGCCAAAGAGCCTATCCACACCAAAGGACCGAGAATCACAGCCGAGATTTCATTCGCAGGTCGATACCTCGTCCTCGTCCCCTTTTCCAACCGCATTTCGGTATCCCAAAAAATCCGCAGCAGCGAAGAACGCAACCGCCTTCGCCGACTGATCCAAAGCATCAAGCCCGCCAACTATGGCGTCATCATCCGCACTGTCGCCGAAGGCAAAAAAGTGGCTGACCTCGATGCCGACCTCAGGTCACTCATCGACAAATGGGAACAATGCATCATCGAGATGAAGAAGATGACCACTTTCGGTAGGATGGTCAGCGAAATGGACCAAACCAGCGTTATGCTGCGCGATTTGCTCAACGAGTCGTTCAACAACATCCATGTGAACGACGAGAAACTCTATGAAGAAATCCAGAAAAACATTCGGACCTTTGCGCCGCAAAAGGCTGATATTGTGCAACTTTATAAAGGAAAAGATTCTATCTTTGACTACTTTAATGTTACCAAGCAAATCAAAGGCTTTTTCGGACGTGTGGTCACCATCAAAAACGGTGTTTACCTCATCATCGAACACACCGAGGCTATGCACGTCATCGACGTGAACAGTGGCCATCGGGTGAACAAGGAGAATTCGCAGGAAGACAACGCTTTTCAGGTCAATGTTGAAGCTGCCAAGGAAATCGCGCGCCAATTGCGTCTGCGCGATATGGGTGGCATCATTATCGTCGACTTCATCGACATGCACGAAGCCAAACATCGCAAGGACCTGTTTGATGCCTTGGTCGAGGCTATGTCGCATGACCGTGCCAAACACACCATCCTTCCCCCAACGAAGTTTGGTCTCATCCAAATCACTCGCCAACGCGTGCGTCCCGAGACGGAGGTGCAGGTGCAAGAAAAATGCCCCGTCTGTGACGGTGAAGGCAAAATCCGCCCCGCTATCCTCTTCATCGACGAAATCGAAAACCATCTCAAGTATCTAATGGTCGACCAAAACGAGAACAATTTGAACCTACAGGTGCATCCCTTCATCTATTCCTACCTTTGCATAGATGGCCTGTTTTCGATTCGCCGCAAATGGATGAAAAAATACGGCAAGA
>CAMJHP010000037.1 GCA_946405575.1 uncultured Bacteroidales bacterium
TGCACCGCATCCCTGAAGTCTACAGACTTCGGACACACTGGTTGAAACACTACCTCAACGTCCCAGGCATTTTTGATACGTACATAGGCAGGAGCCAAGATGGAGAGCCATGCAGGATAAACCGACATTTCGGTTTGGTCGCCTTCAACAATAATATAAAAGTTCATCTTGCAGCAGAATTAGTGGTTCTGTCCAGTTTGAAATTCTGTGGTCTGCATCAATTGCATAAAAGCCTCGTGCTTTGAGTGCTCTCCGATATGAAGCTCTTCGGCAGTATGGGCTTTTACATTGCTCCCGTTTCGAGTCAGAATCTTCCAATCCTTGACCGGAATGGTGTTAATAATATAAGGATGGTGGCTAGTCATTACCACTTGGATATCAGCTTCTGGCTCCATGATGAGGTCGGCCAATTTATTGATACAGTTCACACCAAGGCCATTCTCAAATTCGTCAATCATAATTACATCGCCTTCGTTAGCCAGCACCAAAGTGATGATTTGTTGCAATGTACGCATCATACCAGATGAAATCTCCGGCTGTTCAATCCATGTTGAAATCTTCCGCTCTTTAATCTTTAAAATGAGAAAATACCTACCAACCACACTTTTTGCCATAGAAAAACCTATCTTTTCAACACTAGGGAAAATATCTTGGAACCTCTGACAAATCACATCAAATTCCTTAAGCTTATTTTTATGCAACAAATACAAACTAACTAAAGGAGAAAAACTACTCTTTCTTTTAATCTGTGTTATGGTCATCGGTATCTCTCCACTACTTATTATCGGAGAAACACGTATTCTATTTTCTGTGGTATTTAAACTATAGCATTGTCGATACCCGTCAAAAATAGGTTCGATCAAAGACTCTTCCTTGAGCAATTCCACCACGCTCTTTGTATTATCTAACTTTACTAATCCTTGGCTTTTATATACAATTGATTGAGGCGACCTCTCTACTATCACTTCTCCGTTGTCTGAAATCATCTCTTTCTCAAAAGCAAATCTAATTTCTTCATAATCCTTTCTCAAAACATCCTGTTCTACCTCATCTTTCATCTCAAATTTTCCTTCCCAAACATAACTATGCTCGTTCTGTTCAAATTCAACTCTCCATTCCAAACCATTAAACGATTCGCCTCTTGCGATACGTGCCAATATCTTAATTACATTGAGGACCTTCGTTTTCCCAACACCCGAGGCACCCACCATTAGTGTGAGCATAGGGTTGAACTGCATGTTTTCAATGTTCCACCCCGTTTTCATATTTCTTGCGCTTATTGACTTGAATTTCATCTTACATTTGTATTTACAATTTGCAAAAGTACAGATTATTTTGATACTTTCTCTATATCTGATTAGTTATATTTAGTCATTCAGTACATCAAACCCTTCATCTTTCCACTGGTTTATTACTCCAACGGCTTCTTTGGGCAAATAAGAAGTCACATGCTTAGGATTGATGTAATACAAAAACATGATAATGCTTTTTGCAACGACAAGCTTTTCTTCTCTTGTAAACTTAAAACCAGTTAAATCCATTGCATTGGCCGCTTCTAACTCATGACTTTCTCCATTTAAAACCAACCTTGTCATTAGATTCTTATAATACAATTGCTTGTCACCTTGAATATTACCAATGACCTCATCATCATGTACTATAGACATAAAACTGCGTGCATAAACAAACGAAGAATAAGCTTCCATTAATTTTCTCATCTGATTGCCTATTACCGAGGATTGTTCTTCGTGGTTCCCACAAGCAAATTCATATACTGAAACTATAAGATTTTTGTATTCATTATGCAACCCGTTTTGTGGGGAAATCTTTTTATCAATCAGTTCAATATATCCATCTTTGTTATTCTCTAATTCTTCACGAACTTTCTGCAAATTAAACACCGTTTGAAGGTCGTGTGTCATGATGAGAATTTTTGTGTTCTCATTTCCTTTCAGAAATTGATCGGCCATCCATCTTAACAATGAAACTACACCTACTCTATTTTCAAAATCAAAACTTGACACAGGATCATCTATGATGATTAGTGAGGCCTCTTTGTATTTGTCCTTTTCTTCCTTGTTCACAAACATAGTCGCGAAAAAGTAACACAAGGCAATTATATTTCTTTCTCCAACAGATATTTTAGTTGGTTTTACTTCCTTTTTTCGAGAACATAATGTGTAACATCCATCTCCTTTTTTCAGTTGCAATCTGTTTTTATCAAAAAAGACATAGGATAAAGCCTGATTGATAAATCTTAGGGCGATGGTAACTTGTTGCTTTTGCGCTAAAAGTTCTTTTAGTGCAATCCTCTCCTGCTCTTCCTCTCCTTTTTTGCCATTTAATTCTTCCTTTATTCGGTTTTTTTCTGTTGTCAATGCAACATATTCACGAATATGTGATTCAAACTCATTGAACGCCAACTGCTTATTCTTTAGTATAATTTCGTTTTTAAATGCTTCTTGAGCACCAATAATACGATTGTATTCTTTAACGCAGGCATCAATACTTCCAAAAGCAGCTTTTAATTCATTTAAACTGTTATCATACCTTTCTTCATCAAGATTTTTACTAAAATGTTGATAAATGTTCTCCAGTCTTTCTTTTACAATGTCTTTTACCTCTTTAATTATGGAGTTGTATGCGTGAATTGCCGCTTGTGCTCTTTTTTTTCATCATTAAAAAAGTCACTTTCATTATTTGGGATAATTGACAACTGGATTTCCGTTAATTCTGCCATTTCGTTGTTGAGTTGATCCATATAGTTTTGAGCCTCTTTATTGAGTATTCTTTGAACCAACTGGATGGCTGTCTCTTTTTCTTCGGATTTAATTGGTCGCAAACACAATGGACACACTTCAACATCTTTATTATTGAAAACTTCTTCGGTTTTTGAAATATAATGACCGTATTTCCCTTCAACTATTCTGAGAATAGCTTTATCTCTTTCTGACAGCTCGGGCAATTCTATTTTTTTATTAAGTTTATTGTCTAACTCTTTAAAATCAATTGGCTTTGAAAACTTTGGGCAAGTCCATTGAATTCTTTGTCTCCCTTTTGTCTGTATGACACGACTCATTCCCTGTTCAACCTCTTTTACAAGTTCTGGCAATGGCATTGTTCCTTTTCCCGAATTGTATATTTCCAAAATTGTATCAGCGACGACTTTACTATTTATCTTGTTTCCTTTAATCTTTCCATCACGTTCTGCCCAATTCCCCGCTGCTGTTAATTCAGTATTTAGTTTTTTACTAACAGTGTCAAATTTGCCAGCAATACTTAAAGGCTTCTTTCGGTCCAAGCTATCTTCTAGTATAGTTTTTTCTTTTAGAATCTTTTCAATTCTTTCTTCACATTTTTTTATCTGTTGATCCAATTCGACCTGCTCGCCAAGCATGACGATTTGATTCAACCCATCCTGTTCAACTTTTATGTTTTTTTTCTATGTATTTCTCATCGTAAACGAAAATGTGTTTCTTGTCTTCCTCAGCAAGTGGTTCGATAAACTCTATCTGAGATTCTTCTGTTTCCAAACCATCTCGATAGATAGAAATAGCTTGTGAAATAGAGGTTTTCCCGCTTCCATTACGTCCATACAAAATATTGAATCTATTGGGTAATATTTCCAAAGTTTCATTGGTGAAGAACGAATCTCCGCTTTGATTGAATTTGATTTTTGTTTGATTGGCAATCATCGTTTATTGTTTTCTTATTTTATTCAACGAATTTCTCAATTGTTAATCAAAAAGTTTCAGATTTCTTTTATAGATTTGATGATGATGGATTTCTATCCAAAAAGCTCAATATCGAGTTAATAATTCTGTTCTTGATTTCGACTGTAATCATAACAAATCGTTCTCTATGTTTGAATTTGCAAAAATAACATTTCTAATCATATAATTTCACTCTCTAGACATAACTACCGGAATCACCAACTCCCCCTCATCCTGCACAAAATCCCGCTGATAAAACATGCAATAATAGACCGGCAGATATGTAATTCCGTTTTTCAACGCGACTTCCCGCTCATTATTTAATACTGCGGCCTTTTGGATGTGATAGTCGGGCGTGTCCATGAAATTGTTGAGGGCACTATGAACGGTGTAGTTCTTTCCCGATTTTACTTCGATGGGCAGCACAGTCAGATGCTCGTAGTCGTCAACCAGGAAATCCACTTTGCCCTTTTGCTTGTTGTCGTAGTAATGCAGCGGAAAACCGTGGGCGTGAAGTTCCTGCGCCACCACAGTCTCATACACCGAGCCAAGGTTGATGCTCCGTTCGTCTCGTAGCACGGCATTGATGTTGAGGCCGTATAGGATGCTTGTCAGTAGGCCTACATCATTTATGTATAGCTTGAGCAAGTTTTTGCTCTCCGATTCCAATAATGGAAATCTGGGATTGCTGACTGCTTGCACCCCGAGGGCAATGCCGGAATTGGTCAGGTACTCAAACTCGTTGGCGTAGTCGCTGAACTGCTTGTGGCTTTTGGTGTCTTCTACGTGCTTCACAATTACCCGCTTTTTCTTGTTTTCCATGTTGGACGGAATCATGTCGTAAATCTTTCGGATGAGCAGCTTCTTTTCCTCGTCGTATTGTGAGGCGTCGATTCTATAAAGATTATGGATGTTACGATGCACCTTTCTCACATGGGCCATGTTTCTGTTTTCCAAGAATTTGTTGATGGCTTCAGGCAATCCTCCCACCAACAGATAGGTTTTGAATTGCTGCATCATGTAGTTGTGCAATGATTCGTTCAATGCCTCACCAGCAAGGAACTTTTCCCTTATGCTCTTGATGGTTTCTTGCCCACAACCCATGGCCAATAGAAATTCTTCGAAGTCAAGCGGATACATCTCTTCAATCTCGACACTACCAATAGGCACTGATGCGGTCTCCGATAAGGCTACACCCAACTGCGAGCCACTGGCCACGTATGTGTATCGCCCCTCTTGGTTCAAAAACTTCAACATCGTCATCAAATGGGGATAGCTCTGGATCTCGTCCAAAAAGACCAAAGTGTTTTCCTTGGTGCCGAGACGGTTACCGGCAATGGCACCCAACTGAATGTAAAAATCATTGGTGCTTTTTACGTTGGCAAAAACTCCCAGGCTTTCCTTGTCTTCCTTGAGGTTGATTTCGATGTAGTTCTTGAATAGTTTTTGGCCGACATATCGGATGAGATACGACTTGCCAATCTGTCGGGCACCGTTCACCAAAAGAATCTTGTTTGGCTCCTTGCGGAAGAATTCTTCAATGCGCTTTTCAAACTTCCTGTACAGCATAATTTGTTATTTTGCTGCAAAAATATATAAATCAATTTATTCCTGCAACAAAAAGGGACTTTTTCCGAAATTTTTTGCATAAAAAAGGGACTTTTTCCATGATTTTATAGGTCAAAAAAGGGACTTTTTCCGAAAATTTTAGCCTAAAAAAGGGAATTATTCCATGATTTTAAGGGGTAAAAAGAGGACTTTTTCCGTCTTTCATCGCTGGACTTCCGTCACAAAACATAAACAGCAGACAAACCACCGTTATGGCTTGCAGCCGATAAGTAAACCACCAATGCAGATAGCTGTGGTTGGCCAAAAGGAGGTACCAAACGTAAGGCATCAGACCGATAATAAAAAACAAAACAACTTTTTTATAGCTGATTTTCAATTGTTTGATGATGACGAAAAGAAGCAAAATCACAGCCGCAATGCCAATCATCCAAATGTTGAGCATGCCAAAGTTTGTCGTCACGGCATCCCAACGACTGAATTCTTCAGCTTCCATCCGGTAAAGGCTTACCTCATAGGCATCGGAGAAGATGTTTTGTCCCAAAATAAGGCTTGCCAAAGCCCATTTTGTGCCAAAAGTGAGGGCAAAACCAAGTCCCCAAAGCAAGATTAGTTTGCTGATTTCAAGTAGGTTGTCTTTGAGTTTAAACTCATCGTTGTGCTTCAGTGAGAGCAAAATGGCCAAAGGGATGCCCAAGGTCAGTAAAGGGGTGGTGAGTAAGTCGAAATAGCAGGTTAGGGAACCGATGATGAAGAAAAGTAATCCGAAATTGGCTGATTCCTTGTGCTTTACAACAAGTAAACTGCCAATGACGGTGAGTGCCAAAACGGGGAAAAACTGCATAGAGAATTGCGTCACGAAACCGTATGTTAGCAAGAAACCCAATGCCAAAGCTATTGTTTTCATTAGGCCAGCTCTAGGGTAATAGGCGCAAAGCAATAATACGATAAGTAAGGAACTGACAATGAATAATATATGCCGAATGGTCAAGAAATCCATTAATAGAAATAATGGTCTGAAAAGAAATGTGCTGCCGTGCCAATAACGCGCATAGTGTTGGTCCTCAAGGTTCTCGCCATTCACTTTTCGGAGCAGGAGACCAGGCTGGTCCCAGTCGCGACCTTTTTCGCTGCTGCGTATCATCTTCATGGCAGATTTTATGGGATGCTTGCGGTCGATGTTGTACATCTGGTTCATAATGAGCGCATCGGTGAAGTTGTCCATCTGACATTGCTCCATACGGATGATGGCTTTGGGATACAGACCTTCTTCAACCATTTTTGGGGCTGATTCGTCAATGTGCATCTTGATGCTTCTGTCGGGCAGCAAGCATGACAGGACGGCAAAAGTGAAATAGGCCGCGATGAGGATGGCGAAAGTCTTGCAAAAGAGGATGAACTTATTCATTTTCAAAGGCAATCAGTTGAAGTTCAAAGGCTTTTCGGTTATGGCTGATGATGACATCCAAGCATAGGCCCGTGAAAAATGACAGTAGCCCGGCCAGAGCCAAAAATCCCGAAGTAATCAGAGTGGGGAAACGGGGTACAAGGCCGATTTTCAAATATTCGGTCAGCACTGGAATGAACAGACCGATGGCCACCGCTAAAAGCACTGCTGCCAAGGTGCCGAAAAACAGCATCGGGCGATAGTTTTTGAACAGGGAAAAGATGATTTTCAGTATTTTGAAGCCGTCTTTCACTGTATTAAGTTTGGAAATTCCTTCTTTTCGGTCGCTGTATTCTATGGGTTTTTCTACAATGTTGAAACGTTTGTCCAAAGCATGGATGGTCATTTCTGTCTCGATTTCAAAGCCTTCTGACATAACGGGAAACAGTTTGACGAATTTACGGCTGAAAGCTCGATATCCAGTCATGATGTCGTGGATTTCCACATTCCAAAGGCGGTTGATGAGGCTACGCACAAGTTTGTTTCCAGCGTTGTGAAGCGGACGTTTGTTCTCTGAGAAATAAGTGGTCGAAAGTCGGTCGCCAATGACCATATCGGCATCTGATTCCAACACGGGTTTGACCATTTTTGCTGCGGCTTGGGCAGGATAAGTGCCGTCACCATCCGCCATAAGGTAGCAATCGGCATCAATTTCGCGAAACATACGCCTTACCACATTACCCTTCCCCTGTCGAGGTTCTTGCCTTACCACAGCACCAGCTTCGATAGCTCTTTGTGCAGTGCCATCGGTCGAGTTGTTGTCGTAAACGTAGATGACAGCTTCAGGGAGGGCGGCTTTGAAGTCGGACACCACCTTGCCGATGGTTTGTGCCTCATTGTAGCAGGGAATCAGCACGGCGATGCGTTTTGGTCTTGTAGGGTCGTTCATTTCTCGGCGAATGGATGGTTTTACGAGGGCAAAAATACGGCATTTGTCAAAATAAACCTTATTTTTGCCGAAATTTTGGACAAAGGCTATGGATGGCAATCTGATAGGGAAAGTGCTTCGGTTTTCAGTGACGGGCTTATTGGGGGCTGCCATCGATTTCGGGGTTACTTATCTTTTCAAGGAAATCTTGAAAGTCAATAAGTTTGTGAGCAATGCCATCGGTTTTACGCTTGCGGCAACCCTATGCTTTTTTCTGAACAAATACTGGACCTATGAGAGCCAAAGTCCACTGGCCTGGTCGGAATATTTCACGTTCATTGCAGTTTCTTTGGTCGGATTGGGAATCAATACTTTGGTTTTGTATTTATTGACGGAGAAACTCGGATGGCACTTTTATTTGAGCAAGTGCTTTGCCATAGGTGTGGCGGCGGTATGGAATTTTTTGGCCAATCTGTTGATTACGTTTGCTTAGGAGGTAACGCTTCATTGTTGTGGACGCTGTAGCAACATCATCTATTTCCCATATAGTCGTCTCACTCTCTCTTCCAAATAACGTTCAGGCGATGGTGCTGGTGCTTCGCCGATTTTGTTGTCTTTGGTAATGAGAATGTATTCTGGGAAGGTTCGCACATTGTAGGCTTCCAAAAGGAGGATTTGGTCGCCGAGGTCGAGGAGGGGCCAGTCTTGGCGCTTCTCTTCAAACTGTTGACTATAGTATGTCATCTTGTCGTGGGTGGCAATGGTAAGGATTTGTACTGTGTCTTGCCATTGGTTGTGGAGTGCCCTTAACTCAGAGAATTGATGTTCGCTGACAGGCGAGGTGCCGTCGACGAATTGCAATAGCACCAAACGATTTTTAAAATCTGAGAGGCTTATTTCGATGCCGTTTTGGTCTTTCAAGGTGAAATTGGTGGCTGCTGCACCAAAAGCAAGGCGATTGAACTTTGTGAAGAAGTTGTTGATGATTGTCTTGTGCTCGGGATATTTCGATTGGGACATAATATAATTAAGGTGGTCTTTGGCAAGGCGGCTCGTGCGTCGTTCACTGTAGCAAAGCTTCTGCAAATTGAAGATAGTGATAAGCTCGGCCAGCTGTGGGTTGTTTGCCATAAGAGGGTTCGAGGCTAAGTATTTCTTAAAGGCAGACGGGCCTTCCGTGAAGGCATCATTGAGCAAATGGTTGTCATACGAAGTACTGTTGAAGTAGCCGTCAAATAGTTCCTTGAATAGGTCGATGTAGGCACTTTGGGTGTAGAGCACGGGTTGTCCGTCAAAATAGTCTTTGACGATTTTCTTGCCTCCGTCAGTGCTGATACCCAACTTGATAGAAGCAATTTTATAACGGTTATGGTTTTTCACATAGTCCGACTTGATGTCTGGCACGTCGTTGCTAATAGCGTTTTGGATGGAATCAATATAACGTACCTGCCTACCACGATAGATTTGGTTGAAATGATCAATCATATAGCCGTTGATGATTTCCTCTGAATAGATGACTTGACGGTAGATGCCCTTGTCGGTGGCTCGTTTCACCAGGATGGTGGGTAACTCCTTTTCAAAATAGGAGACGTCCTCTTTCTTTTCAGGCACGATAATCTCGATGTCGTAGGAAGCATTGGGCGTGAGGATGAGGTCAACATATTCCAACCCGACATAGATGCGTGCAGGAAGGATTTGATTCACGTTGCCTTCAAGGATGAAATGACCTTTGTCGTCGGTTTGACCTTGATCAAGCAAAGTGCCAGTCTCGTTGACGAGGTCTTCATAGGAGAAAAGCCGCATCAAAGCGTTGGCTTTGTTGCTCCGTCCGGTAATCGTCACGTTTTGGGCGTTTACCGTGAGGAAAAGCAGTGAAAAAAAAAGTGTGATAATCCTTCGTTTCATGCACTGAAAACGAGAAAAGGATGGAATTATTGCTTTTCGGGTAAGTTTACCTCAGTGGGTAAGAACTTGGAGGTATCGCCACCGTTCTTGTAAATGTCGCGGACAACGCTTGACGAGACTCCTACCAGCTCGCTCTCAGTGAGGAGGAAGATGGTCTCCAGCTCGGGGTGCAGGCGTTTGTTGGCGTGACCGATCATATTTTCGTACTCAAAGTCGCTGCCGCAACGCAGACCTCGGATGATGGTGTTGGCACCAACTTTCTTGCAGAAGTCGGCGGTGAGGCCTTCGTAGCTTTCTACCTTCACTTCGGGATAATCTTTGAAGACGGCCTTGCACCAAGCGATGCGGTCTGATAATTCAAAGGTGGAGCGTTTTTCCATATTGATGCCGACTGCGACATAAATCTCGTCGAACATAGGAAGGGCTCTCAAAACGATGGAACGGTGACCCAAGGTGATGGGGTCGAAGGAACCGGGGAATACGGCTATTCTTTTCATTGTGTTGAAATTACGTTTTAGGGTCGGGCCCTCCGGCAGGCTCAAGGACCCTTATGCAAATAACAAGAGAAGGTCGTGGAGCTTGTCGAAACGCCGCCGCAAAAGTATTACTTTGTTATCATTTGATGCAATTCTTTTCCTAGAATTTCGCTAATGGAACGGAAAGTGTTTTTTAAGAAATCTTCAATCTCCTCATTTCCAATTAGTTTTATTTCGGTGATGCCTTCTTCAGTCTGGGGCTTGGGCTGTACGGTTTCGGTAGTGCTCATCAGGTACCAATAAGTACGTTTCAGCACCCACACATTATGCTCCAAATAACAATGCCAGGTGGAAGGCAAAGCATTGACAATTTGAAGGTTGCTTATGGCGGTCTCTTCTTCCACCTCGCGCAAGGCAGCTGTTTCGGGTGTTTCACCTTTTTCTATATGCCCTTTGGGCAAGTCAGGGATGCCATGCCGAACGATGCTGACAAACTTACCGTCTTTCAAGACGATGCCTCCAGCTGCCGGAGCCATCTTAAAGGTCTCTTTTAAGGCAATGACAACGGCATTTTCGCCCACTTCATGGATGAAAGTGTCACCAGGGTCGCGGTCATCAAGCCATTCAGGTAAAAAATCGCATAAAAGTTCAGCATCGTATTTGTCGGATTCTTGGGGAATTGCATCAAATTTCAATAAATCTCCCTCAATTTTTGGGAAAACCAGTGCTTTGTTTTCTTGAAAAATCTTGTACATTTGCAGTCTAATTTAAGTTGCATTCAAGCTACAAAGATAGACAAATTTGCTTCAATAAAGCTCACACATTATGAAATACGAAGATTCCGCATTGATTTTGGCTCAGCATCTGCTTCAGATTAAGGCCGTGAAACTCAGCCCCCAAGCCCCATTTACTTGGGCATCAGGATTAAAAAGTCCCATATATTGCGACAATCGTGTTACGCTTTCTTATCCTGCTGTGAGAACTTACATCCGGCAGCAGTTTGTGGAGAAAATCATTCAAAACTATGGCAAACCTGATGTGATTGCTGGCGTGGCTACAGGAGGCATCGCACAAGGTGCATTGGTGGCTCAGGAGATGGGCTTGCCTTTTGTGTATGTGCGCTCTGAGAAAAAAACGCATGGGATGCAAAACCAGATTGAGGGTGTTATCAATGCGGGTCAGTCGGTGGTGGTCATTGAGGATTTGGTTTCTACAGGAAAGTCGAGCCTGATGGCGGTTGATGCATTGCGTGAAGCAGGTGCCGAGGTGAAGGGTATGGTGGCCATTTTCACTTACCAAATGGAACTTGCCCGAAAGAACTTCGAGGAGAAGAGATGTGAGCTGGTCACCTTGTCTAACTATGAGACCTTGATACATAAAGCAGTGGAGGAGAGCTATGTCACCGAAAAGGATGTTGAATCGTTAAAGGAGTGGCGTAAGGATCAGCAGGCCTGGAGCGATAAATTCATTGAATGATGTTTGGGGTATAGGCAATGCTTTGCGTCTTCTATAATAATAAGGTGAGTTGTTTCAGGAAATAGGGCTATGCGCCTTTACAATATGAATTTAATCTCTTTTATGTCAAAACAATAAGGGACATTCTCTTTATCGAAGAGTTGCAGTCTTCCAAATGAGTCTATTCCCTTCAAAAAAAGTCTTATGGTTTTTCCAGCGACTTCATATTTAGCCCAAGTACGGTAGCGGAAAAGCCTTTTCAAATAATCTTGTTCAATGATGGTCGGGTGGGATTTGAGTTGTTCTGCCTTTACCAATATGTGCTCTGCGATTTGTTCCAAAAGCGGCTGCAATTCGTAATCCTTGCCTGTGATCATTTTCATCGAAATCGGATGAGTTGGCCAATCTTGAAATTGCATTTGGTTGACATTCAGTCCAATGCCGATGATGGAAAGGTCCATCATATTGGCCTTGATAGTGCTGTTAATGAGAATGCCAGCCAATTTGCGGCTTTCGTAAAAAATGTCGTTTGGCCATTTGATGCTGAGCTTATCATTTGGAAGTATGTTGTCCAATACATCTATGATGCCCAAGGGTACGGCTTTGGAGAGCAGAAACTGCTTTTCTGCAGGCAGATAATTCATATCCACAGCCAAAGAGAAAGTGAGGTTTTTTCCTGCCTCACTTTCCCAACTGTTGCTTCCCATGCCTTTGCCTGCGGTCTGCTCGTTGGCACTGACTACCCAGTTGCGGATGTCACACTCCGATTGCATTCTAACAAGGTAGGCGTTGGTGGAGTCGAGTTGTTCGAAATGATGGTAAGTAAGCGACATAATGTAAGTCTGGGTTAAATGATGATGACTTTTTGGATGTGCAAACCAACTTTAACGAAAAATAATCCGGTGCCGAACTTCTTGAGGTTGAGGCGTAATATGTCGTGGCAATAGTCTTCAAAAACGCACTGACCAAGCAGGTTGAATACACTTATCTTTTGGGAAACTGGGCATTTGATGGAAACCAGCCCTTGGGTTGGGTTGGGATAAATGCAAGGGAGTTCATGGTCAATCTCGCTAAAGCCATAATTCGACCTTGCTTTACTGGCTTGAAGAACAGTTTTGCTGCCATTGGATGTTTGGATCCAAGCGATGGCATCCAGTTGCTCGCAGTCGTAAAAGTGGTTTAATGTGAGAGTGAAGGTGTATTCAAAAGGCTCGTTGGCGGCCAAGTGTTCAATGAATTGGCCTGATGCATCTGGGAGAAGACCATTCATTACATTGTAGAAGCTGTTTTCTCCATTGGGACCAGGAGAAGAATCGAAATGAACTTCTTTTTCTATAATGCCAACAAAAAGCCTTAAATTGTTGAAGTCAGTGGCACTTTGCCCCATCACATAAGCAGAAAGGGTGTTGGCGTCCTCATCGATTTCAAAAGTGAGTTGCATTTCTATGGGCGATTCTTGGGTGAGCAATAGGTCGATGATGTTTTGATTCAGTTGGTTGGGAGTCCCCGAAAAGTGGTTGCCGTTGATGACCATATGAGGCACTCCTGTCACTCCATAGTTAGTGGTTCTGGCTTCGTTGTCGGTTGGGTTGCAGAGATACATTGGGTCGGAATCTGAAGGCCAATTGACGTGGTATTGGATTGCAGCCACCTTGTTGGAATTGGCGGCTATGAGAGCGTCTAGTTCAGGGATTTGCAGGGCACAGTTTTCACAACCCGTGTTGGTGAAACTTTCTACCAAAAGCACACGCTCATTCTGTGCATTGGCACTCAAAAATACAAACACAAGAGAAAGGGCCAGAATTATGGAAACAGGTCTCATCAGAAAATATTACTCAATTTCTGCACAAAATTACTTGTTTTTCTAAAAATGGCAATGTTTTTGTTGCGGGATTGGAAAAAGTTTTGCAATTTTGCAAAGCGAAACAAAGATAATAATTAAAAATTTAAGCTATGGTTAGAAAAACTATTTTTACTATGATGTTTTTGGCTGTAATTGGTTGCGTTTCAGCGCAATCATTGCGGTTTGAATGGAATGGACAAGTCTATTCTGAGGGTGAGGAAATTGTGTGTACAAACGATGAATACGGTTATGGTGAGTACATCCAACACATGCAACTGAGAAATCTCACATCGGGTGACTTGAATGTCATCGTTGAGAAGGAAGTTCTTGAGGATCTTGAAGGCACTATGAACTTCTTCTGCTGGGGTCAATGCTACAGTTCTGCTGTCTTTGTCAGCGACACTGTTACTGTGGTAGCCAATAGCCTCAATACAGATGACCTTTCGTTTCACACATTGTTTGAAGAACCTGTCTTCGGCAAAGTGTTGGTGAAGTATTCAGCTTATGATGCGAATCATCCCAACGAGCGCGTTTCCATCAATGTCATTTTCCATAAGTCTGACGTCGGTATGAATGAAATGGCGTTAGTGTATTTCGGTCAGCCTTATCCGAATCCAGCCAATTCGATGGTGAGTTTTGATTACCATTTGTCAGGTAATTCTGCCGATGCCGTGGTTTACAATTTGGTGGGCCAAGAAGTTATGCGTCAAGAAATCAACACTTTTGATAAAAGGGTGAGCTTATCGGTGGCCGACCTTAATGATGGTATTTATTTCTGCTCTGTCATATGTAACGGACAGAATTTAGCAACAGTCAAGTTCGTTGTCAGGAAGTGACAAAATGACCTTTTATAGCATTAGGAAGTCGTTCGAAGGGGCGGCTTCCTTATTTTTTGAGCAGGTTGCAAGGTTGCAACTCGACACTTTTACAATGCAATAAGCAGTTTTGCACGATGTTTGTATAATAATCTGGTAGATTAACCACTTAAAAACATCAATCAATGGAAAAGAAACTTCAAAGAGACCCACAAAACAAAGTCATTGGTGGCGTTTGCGCCGGATTGGCCAACTATTTCGGCATAGATGCCTCATTGGTAAGGCTGCTTTTTGCCATAGCTTTCTTCGTTTTCAGTTCTGGGTTGTGGATTTATCTCCTGCTGTGGATTGTTATGCCTGTTGCACAAGGTGGAAAGGCTGAAGCCAACTATTATGCTTCGCCCGACGGGACAGTAGAAGCTTCGTCAGAGGAAACTACTGACGTGGTAAAAGAACCCATACAAAACAAAGGGAGTCTAATTGCTGGTTTGATACTGATTGGCATTGGGGCCTTTGGCCTTTTGCATCAGTACATTCCCGAAATCAATTGGAGCACGATATGGCCTATTTGTCTCATCTTGTTCGGCATTTTCTTGATTGTCCCTAAAAACAGAAAATCATGAAAAGCAGAAATTTGTTTTTGGGCATCATCCTTCTTTTCATCGGTATAGTTGCCTTGTTGGTTTCAATTGATGTCATTGATATCAGTTGGGTCGCCGTTTGGCGGCTTTGGCCTATGTCGTTTGTCTTTGCAGGTATTACTATCTTGCCTGTCAAGGAATGGCTGAAAGCCCTTTTGCTGTTGGCGGCATTGACTGTGTGCGTCCTTTTGTATCAGTATGAAACTTCTCATGGTATGTCTCATTGGTTGTTTAGCAGGCTTTGAACTCCAGAACTGATACGACATTGAATGAAAAGTTGTAATAAGACGGAATTTTGACATTTTAAATGTTTTTTTTGCTATTTTGGATGATTATATATAATAATTTGTATTTTTGCACCATCAATTCAATTTAGGTGAAATAACAAATTATCTAATATCGCTATGAATAATCATCAATTGTCAAGGCTGTTTTTTACGGCCCTACTAATGTTTTTTACTGTGTATGCTGTTGTTGCTCAGGATAATAGTATCAAAGGCTTCGTCTATGAGGAATCAACGGGTGAACCTATGATGTTCACCAATGTCTATCTCAAAGGTACCACTTTCGGCGGATCGACTAGCGAAAATGGCTATTTCAACATTAACCGCATACCTGATGGACGCTATACCCTTTTGATTACCAGCGTGGGCTACGATACTATTTCGGAGGTGTTTAATCTTTCGAAAGGCCAAACTGTCAGTCGTAAATACTATATGAAAGAAACCAGTCAGAAATTGGAGACGGTGACCATCACTGCTGACAAGATTGAAGCTCGCACCGAAACCAAGACTTCTGTCATTACCATCACGCCTAAGACAATTACCAAGATTCCGAGCGTTGGAGGTCAGGCCGACTTCGCCCAATACCTGCAAGTGGTGCCAGGTGTCATTTTCACTGGTGACCAAGGTGGACAGCTTTATATTCGTGGCGGTTCACCCATCCAAAACAAGGTGCTTCTCGATGGTATGGTGATTTACAATCCATTCCATTCCATAGGTTTGTTTTCGGTGTTCGACACCGACATTATCCGCAATGCCGATGTTTTCACCGGTGGCTTTGGTGCCGAATACAGTGGTCGTATTTCATCAATAATGGACATTTCCACACGCGATGGCAACAAGAAACGCATTTCAGGTAAGATTGGCGGCAATACCTTTGGTGCCAAAGTGATGGTGGAAGGCCCGCTGAAGAAAGCCAAGACCCCTGATGAGGCCTCCATTTCCTTTATCCTTTCAGCAAAAAACTCCTATTTGGAACAATCCAGCAAGATATTCTATCCATATGCTTCCGAGACAGGCTTGCCTTTCAATTTCCAGGACCTTTATGGTAAAATCTCGCTTAATGCGCCTAATGGCAGTAAAGTCAACTTGTTTGGTTTTTCGTTCAACGACCAAGTGAATAATTATATGTCGTTGAGTGACTTTGGATGGAATTCATATGGCGCAGGTACCAATTTCCTCGTGATTCCTGGTAAGTCTCCTGTGATGATTGAGGGTAATATTGCCTATTCGAGTTATACTTCTCGTATGAAAGAAGCAGACAGTCCCGACCGTTATAGTAAGATTAATGGTTTCAATATGGGCTTTGATTTCAGCCAGTTTATGGGTAAAAACACTTTCAAGTATGGTATCGAGATGCTTGGTTATACTACTGATTACCAAACATATAGTGTTTATGGCCATAGCAAAATTGGTGACAAGGTGAATTCCACTGAAATTGGCGTTTACGCCAAATACAAGGCTGTATTGGGCAAATTATTGTTGGAGCCAAGCTTTCGCCTGCAATTCTACGCTTCGCTGTCAGACCTTTCACCTGAACCTCGTTTGGCTGTCAAGTACAACGCCAACGATTGGCTTCGTTTGAAAGCTGCAGCCGGTATGTACTCGCAGAATTTTGTGGCTGCCACGAGCGACCGCGATGTGGTGAATCTGTTTTACGGCTTCCTTTCCGGAATCGATAACCTTCCTGCCACTTATGATGGTAAGCCCATCAATAGTTACCTGCAAAAAGCCAATCACTTCATCTTGGGTGCCGAGTTCGACATTGCTCGGAATGCTACTGTGAATTTGGAAGGCTATTGGAAGGACTTTGTCCAACTGACCAATATCAACCGAAATAAGATTTATGCCGATACGCCTTCCGAGATTCCCGACTTGCTAAAAAAAGATTTCACCAAAGAAACGGGTGATGCCTACGGCTTCGATGTGTCATTGAAATATGAAGATCAGCATTGGTATCTTTGGGCTGTTTATGCTATGGGCTTCGTTACGAGAGAGTATGAAAAAGCTGTGGAAGACGGTGTTGAATTAACCCAATATGCGCCTCACTTCGACCGTCGTCACAATATCAACGTGATTCTGACTTACACCGCAGGTGCAAAGCGCCAGTGGGAGTTCAGCGGTCGTTGGAACTTTGGTACAGGTTTCCCGTTTACGCAAGTGCAGGGCTTCTATGAGTATTATTCTTTCCAGGATGGCATCAACTTTGACTACACCACTACCAATGGTGAGTTGGGTGTGCTGTTTGGTGATCTCAATGATGGGCGTCTGCCCACCTACCATCGTTTCGACCTTGACGTGAAGCGTAAGTTTTATTTTACGGAGAACATTGTGCTTGAGGCCGATCTCAGTGTGACCAACGTCTACAACCGCAACAACGTGTTTTATGTCAACCTAATTACTAGCGATGTGGCGCGTCAGCTGCCTATCCTGCCATCTTTTGGGTTGACCCTTTCGTTCTGATGCAAGAATGCCAGATGAATAGCGTTCCAACTCCTCCAAAGGCCGCCATCCGTCCCCACGAGATGACGATGCACGGCCATTCTCGTGTCGATAACTATTATTGGCTCAACGAACGTGAAAACCCAGAGGTAAAGGCTTATCTTGATGCTGAAAACCAATATGCAGAAGCCTGTCTGAAACATACAGAACCTCTTCAGGAACAATTGTTCAAGGAAATCACAGGACGCATTAAGCAAGACGATAATTCGGTGCCCATCAAGATTCGCGACTATTACTATTATACGCGCTATGAGGAGGGAGGGGAGTATCCTATCTACTGCCGTAAAAAGCATAGTTTGGAGGCTCCAGAGGAGATCCTGTTGGATGGCAATGTTTTGGCGGAAGGCTATGCATTCTTTGAAATCGGAGAGGTGAGCCTCAGTGAGAACGACCGGCTACTTGCCTATTCGGTGGATACGGTGAGTAGACGTATCTATACGGTGTATATCAAGGACTTGGAGACAGGTATGCTTATCGGTAAACCTATCACTGGCACATCGGGCAATGTGGTTTGGGCTAGCGATAACAAGACGCTTTTTTACGGTGTGAAAGATGAGACGTTGCGACCTTTCAAGATAATGCGTCACCAAATGGATACAAATTCGAATGATGATGTGGAGGTGTATTGTGAAAACGACGAGGCTTTCATTTGCTACATCAGCAAGACAAAGTCAAGGAAATATCTGATTATCAATTCTGATTCAACACTTTCTTCTGAATGCCGAATTCTTGAAAGCGACCAACCTGAAAAGGAGTTTAGGGTTTTTCAAGAGCGTCAATCTGATATGCTTTACGTCATCGACCATTACCGAGAGCATTTTTACATCCAGACCAACGCTGATGGAGCTAGGAACTTCAAGATAATGCGCACCCCTGTCAGGCATACTGGAAAATCAAATTGGGAAGAAATTGTGCCTCATCGTGACCGAGTAATGATAGAAGGTTTCACTATTTTCGACAAGTTTTTTGTCATCGAGGAACGAGAGGAAGGTCTGGTCAAGATTCGAGTGAAATTATGGAATGGAGACATCGATTATTATATTGGTTTTGAAGAGCCGGCCTATACTGTTGCTGTAGGTGCCAATCCTGACTTTGATGCTGTCACTTTGCGGTATTCATACAATTCTATGACTACACCTCCGTCGGTGTATGAATACGATATGGAAAAATGCACAAGAATTTTGCTCAAAAGGCAAGAGATTGTGGGCGGCTATAACCCAGAGGAGTATGTTACTGAGCGGTTGATGGCTTCTTCGCACGATGGCGTACTAGTGCCGATTTCGCTTGTGTATAAGAAGAATTTTGTTGTTGATTCTGATAAAATACCTCAAAGTAAGAAATCAGGTTCGTCGGTGAACACAGGGGTTTTTGACCGTCCACTTGTTCTTTATGGCTATGGCTCTTATGGCTCTAGTGTGGATGCCTATTTCTCATTGGCACGTCTGAGTCTGTTGGATCGAGGCTTCGTTTGGGCCATTGCCCACATTCGTGGTGGTGAGGAAATGGGCCGCCAATGGTATGACGATGGCAAGATGCTGAACAAGAAAAACACTTTCCTTGATTTTATTGCTTGTGCCGAACACCTAATCAGTTTAGGGTATACCTCACCTCAAAAACTGTTTGCGATGGGAGGAAGTGCAGGAGGCCTGTTGGTGGGTGCGGTGGCCAATATGCGGCCTGATTTGTGGAAGGGCATTATCGCACAAGTGCCATTCGTGGATGTGGTTACCACAATGCTTGACAAGAATATTCCGCTCACCACGGGCGAATATGACGAGTGGGGTAACCCCAATGAGAAGCAATATTACGACTACATCCTTTCCTATTCACCTTATGACAATGTGGAAGCAAAAGACTATCCTGCTATGCTCATCACTACGGGGATGCACGACAGTCAGGTTCAATATTGGGAACCGGCTAAATGGGCGGCAAAACTGCGCGCCTTGAAGACCGATCACAACCCACTTTATTTAAAGACAGAGATGGACTATGGGCATGGTGGTGCATCGGGTCGTTTTGAGGGCTATAAAGAAATCGTCTTAGAATATGCTTTTATGCTTAATGAGTTAGGAATGATTTGATTGTAGTGTAAAAATATTCTTTTTCAGTAAATTGTTGCAGTATAGTTACAATTGATAATGATTGCTTGCATTAAAGGATTTGATTATAGGTTGTTTAAACTCATAAAACATAATAAAAAATGAAAGGTTTGAAATTAGCGATGGTTTTCGCGACCATAATGCTGGCCGCCGTTTCTTGCGGTCCAAAGAAAACTACTCAAAAAGTGGAAGAAGGAAATGTCGCGCCTCGAATTCTGGTGCTTTTTTATTCCCAAACTGGTAATACCAAAGTCGTGGCAACAGAGATGGCTACGCGTCTTGGCGCTGATATAGAAGAGATTGTTCCTAAGCAACTTTATGACGGTGACTTCCAATCCACCATTGAACGTGGCAGGAAAGAACACGAAGAGGGTGTCTTTCCTGAGATTCAGCCTATTAATGCTGAATTGGACAAGTATGATGTTGTCTTCCTTGGCTATCCCGTTTGGTTTGGCACCTACGCACCTCCCATTGCCTCCTTCCTGAATCTGGTGGATTTGAGTGGTAAAAAGATTGTTCCGTTTTGCACTTTCGGCAGCGGGGGATTGGAATCCAGCACAAAGGATTTGGTTGAGGCTGAGCCTAATGCAGAGATTCTTCCTGGCTATGGTATCCGTGCTGCACGCTTGGCTGCCGTTTCCAAAGAGATAGACAATTTCTTGAAGGCTGGTGGTTTTATCAATGGTGAATACACTAAACTGGAGGAATTTCCTGCACAACATCCTGTTAGTGAAGAGGAAGCGGCCATCTTTGATGCCGCCGTTGACGGCTACCGTATGCTTCATGCCAAGGCCACAACTGTTGCCTCTCGCGCTATCCCTGAAGGTACGGAATATTTATTCATCGCTGTTGACCTCCCTAAAGATGGAAAAAACGATACGACTTCTGTAGCTGAGCTACAGGTGTATGTGATGGCTGCTGAGGGTGAGAATCCAGTGTTCACAAAAGTAATTAGGTGATGAAAAAGCTGTTTTTCAGTATTTTGTTTGTCGCTCTTATGGGGTGCGACAGTATGGAACAACAAAAAGAAACCGAAATGGATATTAATATGGATATTAATAATGAACAGCTGACCTCTTTCGATGTGCAGGAGGAGTTTCAGAAGAACGGCTTTACTTGGTTTACAGAGAACCTCATCCTATGCTCTGGCGATACCACCGAAAACAATGCTATGACGATTGGATGGGGTGGCATTGGCAACTACCTTGGTCACGACCGTCCTGCAATTACCGTTTATGTGGCACCTGGACGTTACACATGGGAGTTTATGGAGAGACATCCGCGTTTCACCGTTATGCAGTTTGACAATCCGGAGATTTGGCAATATCTTGGCTCGCACAGCGGTCGCGATGGTGACAAGGCTGCTGCCCTTGGCTTGCACGTGGCTTACACCGAACGCGGCACGCCCTATTATGAGGAAGCTAACTTAGTTGTCGAATGCGAAACTATGACGGTCTGGCATCAGACGGAGCAAGACTTCCGAAACGACACCCCCAAAAAGTGGTATGATGGTTTCGTGCCTGGCATCCATACGGTTTATGTGGGCGAGGTGATTGGTGCTTGGAAGAGACATGGTATGACCAATGGCAACCAATGACACATTTCAGACCTGTTTGAGCAGATAAAATACTGATTTTGTACGACTTCCTTACGTGACTTTTTTGTTCCTGAAGATGTAGCTATGCCGCCGAGGTCCATTATCGAGGATGAGGATTTGCAAGTGTATGTTCGTGTTTTTGGACGACTCTCTGGTGGCTGGTGCTTGGTGGCCGAGTGCGACAGGAGGATTGTTGGGGACGTTTGGACAAGTATGATGAAGGACTATGGTTACTTTGCTGACGATACACCTTCTTGCTATATCGCTTTACAAGAAATATCGCAGCAGGGGCGTTGGTATTGCATTGATTAAGAATATGCTACGAAACTTGCAAAAAGAGGAGTACAGGCAAGTTTCGCTATCAGTGCAAAAGGCAAACTAAGCGGCCAAAATGTATCCAAATCATCGTAGACGGTGCGGCTCAACTAAACGATATGCTAAACAACTTGCGGAAACATGCTAATCGTGATAGTCGCTATCTTTCCATTGAAATTTCACAGTCTCAGGCACTAAATACTTGCCTATCTTGTAATCAATGTTAGCCTTGTGGGCCTGACTGAGCTGATAGCATCGTGGCACACGATACATCCTCCCATTTTTTATGAAGTGAGCTCCCGTTTGGTGAAATCGGAATGCAACATCTTTTGAGACGCATTGCTCTCTAAGGGCAAGTATCCAGTCGTAATTGCAAGGCCTAGCGTCAATTCCAGACTCGCCACCTACTGATACCTCATCAATGGATTCATTCAGATAGGGAATGAGATTTATGGCAGTGAGCAAAGGGGAAGCAATGATGCTCTTATGTTTGATGGGGAGTGATAGGAAGATGGGCAAACGGTAATCGGCCATTTCCTGATTCTCCACAGTGCATCCCACAATGACATTGTCATAACCGTTGCCCCAGTCATTGGGTATACACTCCAAAAAACGGTCAATGCGCTTGGTGAAAAAGAAGAACCAGAGGTCGCTTCTGTATTTCATCATCTGCCAGCATTCTGGTCGCCATAGGTCTGCGTCTTTCAGCAGGAAATCGGAGGTAAAGCAGGTGAATACAACTTTACCGCTCTCAATTTTCCAAGACTTGTCGCGTTTCCGCTTGAGTGGCATGTTGAAGTTGCCCGTTTTTCTGCACTCACTGCTGGAAATTTCACTGCCGTACATCTCATCTTGACGGTAGACATAACAATACTTGCACCCGGCACTAATCTTGGTGCAACCGTGCCACGGATTCCAGTCAGCGTATATTTCCCAATGTTCGGACATAATGTAAAGTCGGGAAAAGTTTCTCACAATCTTATCATCTCACCCATCTGACCAACCGACAGATTGGGAACATAATTGTCATTTTCGTTTGCAAAAATACTTGTTTTGTATAAATAGAAAAAGATTATTTTTGCAGCCATTATGAGTTGGATTATCCTTGTCGTTGCTGCCCTATGTGAAATAGGCTTCGATTTCTTTCTTGGCAAGGCCAAATTGGCTGCTGGTACTGAGTTTTGGCTTTGGATTTCAGGCTTCGCCATGCTCTATGGGCTGTGTGCTATGCTTTCGGCGAAGGCCCCGCTGCGTCATCTTTGGCACAACCTATCCCGTTTGTTTTGGGACAGGTGCTGTTGGGTGTCTTTGTATTTCAGAAGCTGCCATTTTTTGGCGATTGTTTTACCTCGGCACATTGGCTCTTTCCATCGTTGGAATTAAAATCGTTAGATAAGGGTATGAAAACAGAAAACAAACTTTAGCGGAAAAGTGATGCCGTATTCACTTATGGAGTCCGTTACAAAACACAACAATAAAACCAAATTAATATGGAAGCAAATGTAGGTCTTTTCAATGAAAGTTTCCCACCTGTAATGGACGGTGTGGCGGTTTGTGTGCAGAATTATGCTTATTGGTTGCAAAAAAAGGTGGGTGGCGTTTCGGTCATAACTCCGAACAAGACAGGAGCTAACTATGGTCAATATCCATACGAGGTGCTAGACTATATTTCTGTAGCTGTGCCTTTTAGGCATCCATACGTGACGGGTATCGCTCAAATAGATCCACTTTTAAGAGCGAAACTATCCCGTCGCCGTTTTAAGATTGTTCACGCACACTCCCCCTTCTCTGCAGGTTTGATGGCTGCCCAGGTGGCCAAATCGCAAAACATTCCGCTCGTTGCCACATTCCATTCGAAGTTCAAGGACGACTTCTTGAAGGTGGTTCCCTCGGAGATGTTGGTCGATCAAGCCATCAAGATTGTGATGGAGTTTTTCGACAAGGCTGATGAAGTGTGGATTCCTCAAGCATCGGTAGAGGAGGTCATTCGAGAATACGGATACAAAGGGCACGTGGAAGTAGTTGATAATGGGTCTGACCTTGTGGCAGATTACTCCGATTCTTTCTTCACCGAATCTCGTAAGGCCCTGGGAATAGCCCCCAATGAACTCGTACTGTTATTCGTAGGCCAACATATTTGGCAGAAGAATGTCAGGCTCATAATCGACGGTCTTGAAAGAATTAAGGATTTGCCCTTCAAGATGTTTTTTGTAGGTACAGGCTATGCGGCCGCAGAAATGAAAGAACTCGTCGAACAGAAAGGCTTGAGCTCAAAGGTGACATTTACAGGAATGCTCACAGAAAGAGAGCAGATTGTACGCTATTATGCAGCTTCCGACCTGTTTTTGTTCCCGTCATTGTATGACAACGCTCCGCTTGTCGTACGCGAAGCCGCTGCACTCCATACACCTTCCATTATGGTGGAAGGATCCACCGCAGCCACCATCCTCAAGGACTGCCAAAACGGATTCCTTATTTCTAATGACCTTGATAGCTTTGAGGCTTGCCTAAGGAGGTTGGCTCAGGATAGGGAATTGGTGAAACGTGTTGGCCTGGAGGCTGCTGGCACCATTGTCAGAAGTTGGGAAGACGTGGTTGACGAAGTGCTTGACCGTTACAATGCCCTCATTGAACGAAAAACGCGCATTAGACCTTTACCGACAAGGCAATAAGGTTAAAACCCATATAAGGTCTTGATTACAAAATTACCACAACACCTGCGATAGTGAGGGAAAATTCAAACTGTTATCCGCCCTTCAGATGCAGGACTGCGGGTGATGTGGATTGATATGGAGCCTAAAAAAAGGCGTATATCGCCAGAAAATATAGTATGGCTCTTGGAATTGAAACGAAGCGGATGCTGAAGTTCAACCCCCGTCGCATTATTATGCCTAATAACGAGAGCATTGTATTCTAACATCGATTACAACTCTCATTTCAACAATGCTAATTACTTCTGTATGGCGTTGGAACTGCTGACTGGGTACTTCGTAAAGAGTCTTCGTATGGAATATCGTGTGACCATCAAGTTGGGCGATGGCATCATCCTTAAGCTTTTCGAGATGGGGAATGGCTGCATTATTGAGCTTGCAACCTGAAATGGAGCAAGTGCTATGGTGGAGTTTGCGTCTTAACGATTACTCCGTTCCCATCAGCATCACCCGCTCCTCTTTCTTGAAGCCGAATTTTTCGTAGAAAGCAGGCAAAGCCCCCTCGCGGGCGGTAATCAGATGGAAGCCTACGATGCCTTGCTCCTTGAGGTCGGTGAGGCACTGCTCCAGCAAGCGGCTGGCGATGCCTTTCCGTTGGTATTTGGGTGCGACGGCGAGGTCGTTGATCTCGAATGTGCGGCCATAATGAAATAGCATTGAAGTGCCCAAAATGAAGCCAACGACTTCTCCGTTCACAAGGCATTCTAAGCCGTAATGCTGTTGGTGCTCAAGCAGTTCACGGATGTGGATTGTGGAGTTTTCCAACGACCAATCATCGTTCCACGGCTCGCCCGAAAACGCCGCTGTATGGATGGCACCATATTGGTTCAAATGATCGATAGTACAAGGGTGGATGATGAAGCTTAGCATAACGGATATTTTTGGCAAAGGTACTCTTTTAAGGGTTCGTTTGTTAATTCTCTAACACGTCAATTTCCATTTTTTAGCGTTACTTATCAAAAGGCGTGTAAATTAAAAATGTAAGTGGTTGAAATCTGGTTTTTTTTGTGCGTTTTTGCATCGTTAATAAAAATATAATGAACAACAACAAAGAAATACAAAGTGCCAAGTGCCTAAACTGCTTGATACACAAACAGGCAAGTGGCCGCTAGTAGTGCTTTACGCCTTGGTTTATAAAAAGCATTGATATTCAAATATTTGTGTTGACAAATCTTAGACATTTCCCCCAAAACTGATTTTAAGGTTACGTCGTCTCGAAGAAGACTGCATTATGTTTTGATTCATTCAGCGGATGATATTGGAGAAGCCTCTTGCTATTTGTCAATGGAAAGGGGCAACATAATATACTTTATGCTTGTCTATAGCATACTTAGCCATGCTTTTTGAGTATGCCAAGAGCGAGAGAAGAGCAAAGGAAAGACGAGTATGTTCCCTTTGTTGAAGAAGATAGGTTTTGTGGTTCTGAGAATTCTGTGTATTTTTGCGCAAATTATGATAGCAGTCATTGATACAGAGGTTGATCCGCAGACGAAGAAAGTAGTGGATTACGGAGCCGTGAGGGAAGACGGGGCGGTATTGCACTCTCATTCCAAAGCCGACTTCGATGCCTTTGTGTCGAAGTGCGACACAATATGTGGACACAATATCATCAACCATGACCTGAAGTACACGGCGTTGAGGGGCAATCCCACGATTATTGATACGTTATTTCTTTCGCCGCTGTTGTTCCCCAAACGTCCGTATCACAAGTTGGTGAAAGACGACAAGTTGCAGGTGGACGAGCTGAACAATCCAGCGAACGACTC
>CAMJHP010000038.1 GCA_946405575.1 uncultured Bacteroidales bacterium
TTTACATGTACGACGACACATCCTTCCCAGGATGGATAAAGATAGGACAAACCACTCGCGCCGATGTGCGGAAACGCATCGATGAACAACATCCCATCACCGAGCCACACAAGACTTACCACCTTTTATGGCACGACAATGCTTTCTATGCCGACGGTAGCGGCGAGAGTTTCAGCGACCACGACCTGCACGAGTGCCTGCGCCGCATGGGCAAGGAACTCATCGGTGAGTGGTGCCGTTGCTCGCTACGCGAAGCACAGGCGGCCTACGTGGCTGTACGCCACCGCGACACACAGGTGAAGACGGATCGTGACCTCGACTACAAGATGCGCGACGAACAAGCACAGGCAGTAAAACAAACCGCCGACTACTTCGCCAAGATGGACATAGAGGAACCTAACCGTCCCAGCCACTACCTTTGGAATGCCAAGATGCGTTTCGGCAAAACCTTCGCCACCTATCAACTCGCCAAACAGATGGGTGCCAAACGTGTTTTGGTGCTCACTTTCAAACCCGCCGTGGAAGATTCATGGCGCGACGACCTGCTACGCCACCGCGATTTTGAAGGTTGGCGGTATTACAGCAGTCGCATGGACGAAGAATTTCCTTCATTGTCCTCGCCCAAACCATTGGTTGTCTTTGGATCATTTCAAGACTACCTTGGCAGAGACCGCTATGGTAACATCAAGCCCAAAAACGAGTGGGTCCATTGTGTCAATTGGGATTTGATTGTGCTGGACGAGTATCATTTTGGTGCTTGGAACGACAACGCCAAGAGCCTTCTCGACCTCGGGGATGCCGATGCCAAAAAGCGACAAACGGAGGAGGACGAGGTGATGACTGAAAGCGGCATCGATGTGGAAAGTGGTCGCGCTTGGGACGACGAGGATGTGCCCATCACTGGTAACCATTATCTCTACCTCAGCGGTACGCCGTTCCGAGCATTGGCCACAGGCGAGTTTATGGAAAGTCAAATCTTCAATTGGACTTATCAAGACGAGCAGGCACGGAAAGAAGCCGTTGGCGGTCCCTATCTGGAGATGCCCACCATGGTGATGATGACCTACCAGATGCCACAAGACCTTGGAGCCATGATTGAGCAATGGGACATGGATGGCTTCGATCTCAACGAGTTTTTCCGCGCAGAAGGAAAGAAATTTGTTCATGAAAAAGCCGTACAAAAATGGCTCGACATCATCCGTGGCAAAGCCTCCATCTTCGGTGACGGTAGTTCGCCGCTCAATGTGCGACCCGCTTTGCCTTTCGAAGACACCCGTCTGCTTGACCTCTGCGCCCATACGATGTGGTTCCTGCCCAATGTGGCCTCATGCGATGCCATGGAAGCACTGCTTCACCGTCCGGCTAACGGATTCTATCAGAACTACACCATCATCAACTGTAGCGGCACCAAGGCAGGCATTGGAATCGATGCCCTAGGACCAGTGCGTGAGGCTATGGGCGACAACCCTTTGAAAACACGCACCATCACGCTGACCTGCGGCAAACTGACCACTGGCGTAACACTGCGTCCGTTGGGAGGACTGCTGATGTTGCGTAACTGCTCAAGTCCCGAGACCTACTTCCAGACAGCTTTCCGTGTGCAAAGTCCATGGACGGCCACCGACAAGGATGACCCCACGAAGAGAACCATACTGAAACCCACCTGTTATGTGTTCGACTTCGCCCCCAACCGTGCCCTGCGCGAGGTGGTGACTTACGCCAACCAGTTGGATGTGGACAGCAACCGTCGCATCACTGACAAAGTAGATGAGTTCATCAACTTCCTGCCTATCTTGCAATTCGACGGTAGTTCCATGAAACGGGTGGATGCCACCGAGATACTTGATTTTGTCGACAATGGCACCAGTGGAACACTGCTTGCCCGTCGTTGGAACAGCGCACAATTAGTCAATGTCGATAACGCCACCCTCCAAAGGGTACTTGACAATCCCGAGGCATTGGCCACCATCATGAAGATTGAAGGCTTCCGCGCCTTGGGCAGCGACATCATCGAAAACATTGTCAACCGAGCCGAAAAAATCAAGAAGTTGAAGCGCGAGGCGGGCGAGAATAACGACCCCAAGAAGAAGAAAGAACTCACCGCCGAGGAGAAAGAATACCGTTCCAAGCGGCGCGAGGTGCAAGAAAAACTGATGAAATTCGCCACCAGAATCCCCATCTTCATGTACCTCACTGATTATCGTGAAGAAAGTCTGGAAGATGTCATCCGCAAACTGGAACCAAGATTATTTGAGCGTGTCACCGGCTTGACCATCGATGATTTCGACCTGCTTTTGCGTGTCGGCGTCTTCAACCGCGCTCAAATGAACGACGCCATCCTGAAGTTCCGCCGCTACGAGGATGCCTCGTTAGAATACACTGGCGTAAACCGCCACGCCTCCGACACCCGCATCGGCTTGATGGACAGCACTGTGCCGATTGAGGCGATGCTGGGCTCTGAATTGAAGTAAATAACTATAAAACCACAGCTTTCTCACGAAAAAGCAACAAAATCTATAACATACCTATTGGCAAAATTAAATATGCGCTACTTTAATTCCTCCAACGGATTGGAATTGTTTGCACTATGTTTTTCACGAAATCGTCCTCTCTATCCAACACCCATCCTTGAAATTCATGACACTGCGATATCCAGCCTTTATTAGTGCTTCCTCGGCGGCGGTAAATTCAAGGGTGATTTCGCTGAAGTGATGTGCATCGGCGGAGATGATGGCGGGTACGCCCATCTTGCAAGCCTCCTCCATCAACCAAGGCGAAGGATAGAAGCCGTTGTAGCGTTTTTTGTAGATGCCGCGCGTGTTGATTTCCATTACCAAACCTTTCTCGCGGATGAGGTCGAGGGTTTCGAGAGCGAGTTTGCGATACCAAGACTCGTCTTCGTGGAAATACCTATCACGGTTGTGCATCTTGATTTTGTCGAAATGGGCGATGATATCAAACTGTTCGTTTTCAATCATTTCGTTCGACTGCTCGAAAAATCGGCGTACGGCGCGACGGATGTCGCCATCAAAGAACTTCTGCAAGCCTTCGTCATAGACTTCCCACTTTGGTCCGTCGATGAACCAAATATTTTCTGATAGTGCGGGCCCTTCGACAGGCTCAGGGACCTTATCCACAACAAGATGCACTCCACCAATCAGATAATCCAGGTGATACTTCTCCTTGGTCACAGCAAAAGGCTCGGAAACGCCCGTGAGATAATCTGCTTCCAAACCGCAATAAATGTCGATTTTGCCCTTGAATTCCGCTTTCAGTTGGGCAATTTCCGCCACATAGCTGGGCATATCAGCTGATTTCACCGAAAATGTGTTGTCGAAAGGCAGCGGACTGTGTTCCGAAAAACCGAGCGTGGTCAAGCCCTGACGAATGGCCTCTTCAACGATTTCGCGAGGCTGGGATTTGCCGTCGGAATAAACGCTGTGGGTATGTAGGTTGAAATTTTGCATGATTTGAAATCTTTTCTTTATTGACTATGTATGGCTGCCACAGTGTGACAGCCCTACAAGCCCTAACTATTCACTACTTTGTAAACCTTGTCGCCTCGCCTAACGATTGAATTTACCGGAATAGAACACAAGTCGCCCTTGACAGCCTGCTGAACGGGACCATCATCCAAGCGGAGCTCACGGATGTTGTCCGCATAAACACCCGTTGTCGGACCTATAATCATAATGGGGTCATTCACATTCAAGTCGTGCGTCTCCACACGAATCTCAGCCACACTCAGCTTGCTGAAATAGTTGGTCACCTGACCGATGAACAACTTGGTTTGCGTGGCCTGCGAGCCATACTGCTTCGACCATTCAAAAGTGCGGCGACCCAAATAATAGCCATCCCAAAAGCCACGGTTGTAAACACCTTTAAGGCATTCCATCCAAGCATCAATCTTGTCTTGCGTGAAGGTTCCTTCCTGAATAGCTTTCACCGCCTCACTATAAACTGCCACGGTCACTTTAGTATACTCTGGTGAACGACCACGCCCTTCAATTTTCAACACCTCAACACCTGCATCCAAAACTCTATCCAAAAAAGGCAAGGTGCAAAGGTCTTTCGGCGACATAATGTACTCATTATCGAGCATCAACTCATACCCCTCCTCGCGCTCGCGCACATCGTAACCGCGACGACAAAGTTGCAGGCAAGCACCACGGTTGGAAGAGGAATTGAACAAATCCTGACTTAGGTTGCACTTGCCCGAAATGGCCATGCACAAGGCACCGTGGCAAAACACCTCAATGCGCACCAAGTTACCATGTGGACCACGAATTTGCTGGCGTTCAATCTCCTCAGTGATGCGCTTCACTTGGTCGATGTTCAACTCACGTGCAGTCACCATCACGTCGGCAAACTGGGAATAATAGCGCACGGCTTCCAGGTTGGTGATGTTGCATTGGGTCGACATGTGCACCTCAACGCCGATTTGTCGGGCATATTGGATTACACTTTGGTCGGAGGCGATGATGGCCGAGATGCTGTTGGTCTTGATGGCATCAAGCAGCTGGTGCATCTCTTCCATTTCCTCATCGTAGATGATGGTATTGACTGTAACATAACTTTTTACATTATGTTCTTTGCAGGTTTCAGCCAATTGGTGTAAGTCATCAAGGGTGAAATTCTTCGCCGAGCGCGAACGCATATTGAGTTTGCCGATGCCGAAATAGACGCTTCCGGCACCAGCTTGTATGGCGGCTGACAGGGCTTCGTAAGAGCCCACGGGGGCCATGATTTCGATGTTTGGTTTCATCACAGAGTTGTTTTTGAACACAGATTGCACGGATTGTCACAGATTTATTATTTCTAACCGAACGAACCCGAATTTTGCCGAACGTTTCGGTTACATTCGGATACATTCGGTTAGAGCCTTCTCCGTGTTATCCGTGTTCCAATTAAAAAAGTCAGCCTGTGTTCAGACTGACTTGACAAAGTCGGGATGACAAGATTCGAACTTGCGGCCTCTTCGTCCCGAACGAAGCGCGCTACCGGGCTGCGCTACATCCCGAACCGTTTTGCGCTGCAAAATTACACAATATTTTGATATAGTGTGCAATTTATTGGTCAGTTTTTTCTTTTCTGTCAAAAACTGATGACGCCCAAATGCTCCAATAGAATCTTTAATCCGATGAGAATCAATATTATACCACCAATAATTCCTGCCGATTTCTCATATTTCGCACCAAACACATTGCCAATCTTTACACCCAAAACGGAGAAAACAAAGGTGGTGAGGCCGATGACAAGCACCGACGACCACAACTTCACCTGGATACAGGCAAAAGAAACACCTACTGCCAAAGCATCAATGCTGGTGGCGATGGCCAAAAAGAACATGGTCTTGAAATCGAGGGAATTGCTTTCTTTATCCTCTTCCTTTTCATCCCAAACAGCCTCACGAATCATGTTGGCACCCACCAAAAAGAGCAAACCGAAGGCAATCCAATGCGCGTATGAATCGATAAAGTCCTCAAATTGGGCACCCAAAAAATACCCAATGACAGGCATCAAGACCTGGAATCCACCAAACCATAGGGCACAGATTATGGCCATACGCCAAGAGAATTTCTTGGTAGTCAATCCTTTACAGATAGAAACCGAGAAGGCATCCATGGAGAGACCAACAGCAATTAACAACAGTTCGAGGAAGGACATTTCAATTGATTTATGGCGCAAAAATAGCACATTTTTGCCCTTTTATTGATAAAAACCATATTTTTGCGGTTTGTAGGGTTGTCATATGGTGGCAGCCACAATAATACGGCCAATAAAGGCTGCCGTGGTACGACAGCCCTACAAATTGACAATAAAAATAACCAATATGAAAAAATCAATTTTATTAATGCTTGCCCTGCTATTGGCTGCAGGCGGCGTGGCACAAGAAAAGAAAGCCAAGAAAGAAAAGACCTACAACGAAAAAGGCGAAATCATCAAAAAAGGCTGGAACTTCGGTCCACTGCCCGTGGTGGGCTACGATGCAGACTTAGGCTTCCAGTACGGTGTGACCTGCGACATCTTCAACTTCGGCGACGGCTCGCGTTATCCCCGCTACAACTACAAGTTCAACGTGGAAGCCTCGCGCTACACCAAAGGCTCAGGTGTGTTCCGCTTCTATAGCGACATGCCGTATGTCGTGAAAGACACGAAACTCTTTTTCGACGTGACCTATTTCTACGCCAAGAAATACGAGTTTTTCGGCTTCAACGGCTTCGAGGCCAGCACCTTCGACCCATATGCAGGCATTGAAGGAGTCAAGAGCGGCTATCACTTCATCAACCGCAACCAGTTCCGTTTTGTGGGTAGCATGCAGAGGCCTTTCTTTGGCGTGCCTAACCTCTATTGGACGGCAGGTTTGGCTTTCTACAGCACCAAGACCTCTTCTCTTGATACCATCAAAATGCCGGACTACGCAGGTCAAGCTACTTTGTACGAAAATTATGTGCGAGGAGGTGCAATATTCAACAGTGAGGTTAATGGCGGCATTACCACCCAACTCCGTTTCGGCATGATTTACGACAGTCGCGACCACAATAGCGACCCCACGAGAGGTATCTATGCTGAGGGAACACTTGTCGGAGCCACTGATTTTTCCAAGAACAACCTTTCCTACACTTTCCTTTGGAGACACTATATTCCCATTTATAAAGACAAACTGACCTTCGCCTATCGCATTGGTGCCCAAAACCGTATTGTAGGTAGGACGCCTTGGTATATGATTAACAATCTAAATACCATGTTTTTCCAAAAGATGTATACCGAAGGCTTGGGCGGCAGCACGACCTTGCGTGGTGTGGATCGCAACAGTGTCATTGGTGAAGGTTTTGCTTTTGCCAACTTGGAGTTACGTTGGCGTATCGTAGGTTTCCAGTTCATCAACCAGAACTGGCTAGTGGCCTTGAATCCTTTTTTCGACGCAGGCTTGGTAACACAGAAATACAATGAAGAATGGATGATTCGTCCTGACAATATGATTTTTGAACCGCCTATTCCCAAGTTGTGCAGTGGCGAAAAAGAAAGGCTTCACATAAGCGCAGGCTGTGGCCTCAAACTCATCATGAACCGCAACCTTGTCGTGTCCGTCGACCTAGGCAAAGCCTTGGACAAACGCGATGGCGAGAAACTGAAAACTTTCGTCGGATTTAACTATATCTTCTGATTTTTTTTGGAAACAAATCTTACACAAATCTTACATAAATAGACTATAAAACAATCGGTCGACGAGGAAATCCCTTGTCGACCGATTCTTATTTGTAACAGATTTGTGGTAGATTTGTTTCCCTTACTTCGCTTTGCCTTGGTTGGCGACAGCGGCCATCAGCGCAGCCACTTTCTCGGGATCACCCAAGAAGAAGTCCTTTTGTAACTTCATGTTGTCATCGAACTCGAAGACATACGGGATGCCCGTCGGGATGTTGAAGGCGATGATTTCGTCATTGCTCATGCCTTTCAGCACCTTGACTACACCACGAAGGCTGTTGCCGTGAGCAACAACCAGCACTTGGTCGTGAGTCTCGAAGGCCTTCATGATGTTGTTTTCATAGTACGGCATCACACGCTCAATGGTGTCGCAGAGAGCTTCGGTGAGCGGGATTTGATCGTCGGTGAGCTCGGCATAGCGCGGGTCCATGCGGGGACTCTTGGGGTCGTTCATCTCCAACGCGGGCGGACGCACATCGAAGGCGCGGCGCCACAGGCGCACTTGCTCGTCACCGTATTTCTCGGCGGTCATCTTCTTGTCGAGGCCTTGCAGTTGGCCATACGACTTCTCGTTGAGTCTCCATGACTTGTACACCGGCAGCCAGTCCATATCCATAGCTTCAAGAGCCAGGTTCAAAGTCTTGATGGCACGCTTCAGATAAGAGGTGAAGCAGATTTCTGGTTTGTAGCCGTTTTCTTTTAGCGTTTTGCCCGCTTCTATGGCTTCTTGTACACCTTTCTCCGAAAGGTCCACATTGGTCCACCCCGTAAAGAGGTTCAATTTGTTCCATTCACTTTCTCCGTGACGGATGAGGATGAGTTTTTTCATATTGGTTTGATTTTGGCGCAAAAATACGCTTTTTTTTGATGCCCGTTCAAGATGCCGTATGGATTTTTGTCCAAAACCAATAGACATAATGTCTTGTATTTTGAAAAATCCTTACTTTTGTCGCATGGAACAGAACCTGCTGCAAACGAATATCGCCTATCTGAAGGGCGTCGGGCCAAAGAAGGCCGAAGTCCTGAAGAAGGAGTTGGGCGTGGTCACCTATCAGGATATGCTCAACCAGTTTCCGTTCCGTTACATCGACCGCAGCCAAATCCAAAAGGTGGCCCATATCAACGACGACACTGTCTATTACCAACTCGTCGGCACCATTTCCAACATCAAACTCATCGGGGCACCGAGGGCCACACGCGCCACGGGGCTCTTCAGCGACGAGACGGGCAGCATCGAAGTGGTGTGGTTTCGTGGACTGAAATGGATCAAGGACCGCTTTAAGCCAGGTGTGAAATATGTGCTTTTCGGTAAGGCCAGCGAGTTCAACCACAACTTCAATTTCGTCCACCCCGAAATCGAGGAATACGACCCCAAAGACCCGCTCATCGGCGAGGGTTTACAAGGCGTCTACAACACCACGGAGAAGATGAAAGACCATGGCCTTGGCACACGCACTATCGCCAAGTTGCAGAAACTCATTCTGCAGCAGGTCTACGAATACATCCCTGAGACCCTGCCGAAAGCCCTCATCGAGCAGGAACAATTGATTCCGCGCCGCTACGCCTATTACGAGATCCACCTGCCCTCCAACAACATCGAAATCCAACAGGCCACGCGCCGACTAAAATACGAGGAGCATTTCTTTTTCCAATTGAAGTTGTTGCGCAACAAGATGCACCGAGAGCAAGCCATCAAGGGGCATGTCTTTAGTGTGGTGGGCAACTATTTCAACGACTTCTACAAGAACCACCTCCCCTTCCCGCTGACCAACGCCCAGAAGCGTGTCATCAAGGAAATCCGCAAGGATTTAGGCTCAGGTCACCAGATGAACCGCCTGCTGCAAGGCGATGTGGGCAGCGGCAAAACCATCGTTGCCCTCATGGTGATGCTCTTGGCCTTGGACAACGGCTTCCAAGCCTGCCTGATGGCACCCACCGAAATCCTGGCCACACAGCATTTTGCCACCTTGCAAGAGCAATTGAAGGACATGGACATCAACTTCGCCCTGCTGACAGGTTCCACCAAAATCGCGGAGCGAAGAAAGATTTATGCAGGTTTGGCCGATGGCACCATGCAAATTGTGGTGGGCACCCACGCGCTTATCGAAAGCAAAGTGGTGTTCAAGAATTTAGGCTTGGCCATCATCGATGAGCAACACCGTTTTGGCGTGGAGCAAAGGTCAAAATTCTACGAGAAAACCGAGATTCCGCCCCATACCTTGGTGATGACCGCCACACCCATCCCGCGCACCCTAGCGATGACGCAATACGGCGACCTCGACGTCTCCAAGATCGATGAGTTGCCGCCTGGAAGAAAGCCCGTGCAGACTTATCATATCTATAGCGATGACCGCTACCGCATCATGATGTTCATGAAGCAGCAGATTGCGCTTGGGCGACAGATTTATGTGGTCTATCCCTGCATCAAGGAGTCGGAAAACACGGATATGATTGCGCTTCAGGAAGGCTATGAGGCTTTGCTGCACGACTTTCCCGAGCCACAATACAAACTCTGCGTCTGTCATGGTCGTTTAAGTGCCGAGGACAAAGACTTCGAGATGCAGCGTTTCATCAATAGGAATGCACAAATCATGGTAGCCACGACGGTCATTGAGGTGGGCGTGAACATCCCCAATGCCACGGTGATGATTATTGAGAACGCCAACCGTTTCGGCTTGTCGCAATTGCACCAGTTGCGAGGTCGCGTGGGTCGTGGCGCCGACCAGTCCTATTGCATCCTCGTCACCGACCATAAGTTGACCAACGACGGCAAGACCCGCATGAAGACCATGTGCAGCACCAACGACGGTTTCGAAATCGCTGAGGTCGACTTGGAGTTGCGTGGCCCAGGCGAAACGGGTGGCACACGTCAGTCGGGGCAAATTGAAATGCTGATTGGTGACCTGCAAAAAGACGGTGCGTTAATTCCTCAGGTGCGCGAAGCCGCCATCAAGCTTTTGGCCGACGACCCGAAGCTCGCCAAACCCGAAAACAGGATGCTTCGAGAGCATTACAAGGAATTGTTTGCGCAGACTTTTGATTGGAGCCAGATTGGATGATCAATAATTCCATACCAGCCATTCGGCGAAGAAATAATCATACACTCGGTACCCATTCTCAGTGCGGGTAATAATGTCTTTTTCCAATAATCCCTTCAGTGCTGATTGCACTGAACTTGAAGAAGACAAGCCATTGTCCTTCAAAAATTTAGCCGAAGTCACATTGGTGGCTTCACCTTCTTTGGCAATGGCAAACAATACGGGTTTCTGCTTGGCGGAGATATTCGACAAAGTATCTTTGTAACTCGATTCTTGGGTCTGAATGACGTTCTTCAAAGCTATCGGGTAGGATTCCAACTTGCAGTTATCCCCTTTCTCGGTAAGTGCAAAAAGTTCATTCATAATCATTTGCATATACCAAGTCACTCCTTCGTAATCGTCATAGACTTGTTTGAGAAGTTCTTCAGAAATGGTTTTCCCGTAATCAGCAAACAGCTTTTTGGCGAAGGCAGTGTAAACAACTTTGTCTAATGGCTTTAGGTCGGTAGTGATAACGCTTTGATAGAACGGTTTTGAAGGCGAGTTGAACATTTGGTTCATCAGATGTCGGCGGCTACCCGAAAAGATGAACAAAGTTTGTTTGCATTGTTGGATTTTCGTCCGCAACAAGGCTTCTATATTATTTTCGGCATAATTCGTAATTTGTTGGAATTCATCGATTGCCACAATGCACGGCTTGTCGGCAGCTTCGAGGTAATCAAAAATCTCATCGATTGTTGTTTGAGGCTGTTCGATGCTTCCTAATCCAATGTCGAAAACGGGTTCGCCCGTTGCGGCATCCAACTTGAACCCAGGCCGCAGCGACTTAATGGTCCCGAAAAACCTTTCGGTCCATTTCTTGTGTAAGGGTTTGATTTCCTTGTAGATAGAATTTCCAAGGAGGTATACAAATTCAGAAAGAGAGTTGGTGGCATAAATATCAATGAAAATGGTTTGATAACGCTTTGCAATTTCGGGTTGGGCAAAAAAATGCTGTATCAGCCCAGTTTTTCCCAAACGACGCGGAGCAATAATAGCTGTGTTTCGCCCATTGTCCACTTGCTTCTTCAAAAAGGCTGTTTCGTCTGCCCTGTCACAGAAAAAGTCCTCTGAAACATACTTTCCCACCACGAAAGGATTTGCTATCTTATAGCTATACATATATCTATATTTTTATTATTCCAATAATTATTATTCCAATAATAATTGCAAAAGTAATAATTATTCTGGATGTGCAACACTTAAAGCGATTAATTTTCGGTTTTTTCTTTCCTAAACGAATAGAACTTGTTCGTCAGATAGCTGAACGTCACGCAGAGGATGGAGATGATGACATACGATATTGTCGGCCAAATGTGAAGCACCTCGATAAAGAGTTTTAGGCCGAAATAGTTGATGAGAAAGTTCACAACAGTAACCATCAAATACCTTACAATCTGTGTTCTGCCTCGTAAGGTCGAGCCGGAGAAACTGATGTGACGTGCCATCCAAAAACCTGTCAAGAAAGTGATGGGAAACCTAAATATAAAGGCTGCGATGTGAGGTGTGAAGGCAATGAAACCGAGGTCAAACATCTGACCATAAAATACAAAGTGGTATAAAATGTAAAACAGGGTCCAATCTAAAGCCAAGTTCAAGCCACCGCAAGCCGCATAACGGAACAGCTCAAGGCTCATCACCTTGCGGAAAGGCGGATAGAAAAAGTCGATGACCTTGGTCAAAGTGCGTTCAATCCAGGATTCTATGTTTTTCAAGGCTGACATTCGGGGCGCAAAAATAAACAATTACAGCCAAATCACTTCAAAATCTTTGAGCAATGCGGATGCTTTTTCTACATCATCAGTGAAGCCCAGCACATATCCGCCACCGCCTGAACCTGAAATTTTTACGCCAAAGTTGAAGTCGTAATCAGCGGTGAACAAATCCAAAGTGTTGTCAGTGACCATCGGGCGCAGGAACTCCAATTGGCCTTTGGTAAGTTGTTTCAATGAATTGAAAAACAGCTCTTTATTACCCTCTATCATCGAGTTAATACAGGAAGTCACGCAAGGCACATACTCCGCTTGGAATCGGTTCAAAAAATCGGGATTCTCGCGCTGCGCCTTGAAGTGATTTACTAAAGGCTTGGTATTGCTCTTGATCTTCGTGTCAATCAAACAAATATAGATGTCCTTTTTCAGAAAGTCGTCCAAAAGCAGTTGCATGCCTTTAGGCGTGATTTTGAACGGTTGGCCCAAATAGCATTGCAAGGGGTCGATGCCAGAACTGCTACCGTGGAAGTGGCTCTCCATCTTGCCAAAGAGGTTTTTCAATTGCAGATAGTCATCGCTTTTCTGCACGGCATAGCGGTCATAAACGGCGGCCACCAAGGTCCCTGAACTGCCCAAACCATAGCCTGAAGGCACATTGGAGGCGAGGAAAAGTCCATCATTCAAATCCTTTCTTAAAGCCTGTAAATCAAAGAGGTTCGATAGTTCTTCTTTTTCGGAGAGATATTGGCAGAACCGCTTCAGACTTTGGTTGGAGGTCAATGAAGCCGCCCTATTTCGGCTTTGTGGAAACTGCCATTGCGCTGCAAACCGCTTGAGTGGAATCATCAGCGCGGTGGCGTCGAAAATCATCGAATACTCGCCGAAAAGGATGACTTTGCTATAATAACGGTCTCTCATCACCATAATAGTTTTGGCCAGCCTCCAACTCCATCGTCAATCCATTGGTTTCCAACACAATAATTTGATAAAGTTTTCTTGATAAATTTTTCCACTCGCTTGACTTCACTGTCAGGATACAGCAGATGCACATTTGGACCAGCATCCAAGGTGAAACAAATCGGAATCTTGGTTTCTTCACGGAATCCCCTAATCTCATTAATGATGTTCAAAGTATTGGGCTTCATCAAGATATATGACGGATTGGAGCACATCATCAGGGCATGGAGTTGTAGGGCTTCTGATTCGGTGATATTAATAAAGGTGTCCAAATCACCCGACTTCAAAGCAGCAAGCAAGTTTTTAATGTTTTCATTGGCTTGTGCATAACGCGCAGGAGCGTATGGGTTGCCTTCCATCAAGGCATGACCGGCACGACTCGAAACGGACTTGGTCTCGCCGCTGACAATCAAAATACTGTCATGATAAGTCTTGAAAATGGGATGGATATCATCGGCCAACGAAACGGCATATTCGTCGGAACTGCCTTCGTAGGCCTCCGTTTTGCCCCAAAGTGCCATTGCAGGGAACACCGAGCGTGCCGCACTACCCGAAGCCAATCGCGAGAAATAGGAAGCCTTTTGTGGAACGATAGAGAAATTTCCAGCACGTTGATGTTCAATTCCAGCAAATTGGTATTCAATGTCAAGCAAACACATCACAAAAGCACTCATTGACGAAGCCGAGGACGCAATGCCAGAGGAATGAGGGAAGGAGTTGCGGCTCTCGACTTTCAGATTCAGTTGGTTGATGAACGGGAAAAATGCCTGATTCTCAAGTAGAAACTTCTCGATTTTCACACCAAAAGCGGGGTTTTCCTTGCCTTCAAAAAAGAAGCTGAATCCAAATCGGTCGGCTTTTTCAAACTCGACGAAAGTCTCGGTGCAACATTTCGACAAAGTGAAACTAATCGACGGATTTTGAGGAAGTTGTTTTCCTTTTTTGCCCCAATATTTCACCAAGGCGATGTTCGATGGACATTGCCAGCCCACGCGACCTTGAAAGTCGGGCACTTCGCCTTTGAAGGCCTCGCTCAACCATTTGTTTTCCATTTCCATTGCATTTAACTCCATAGAAATCTATGATACGGCGTTAGTCAATCTTAATATTTCAAGCCGCGAAGATAAGGATTTATTTGGAGTTTCAGACCAAATCGTTATTTTTGCACCTTAATTAATATAAACACGCTCCATGAACCTATTCCAACTCTTCAAAAACGTCAGCCCTTTTGTCAAGCCTTACAAATGGCTGGTTTTCATCACTTTGATACTGACATTAATTGGTTCCCTAATGGCGCAGGTTAACGCCATTGTACTTGACTGGACTGTCGACCAGGTCAACGGTTTGGTCACAACTGGCGAGCAGTGGGGACAAGCCGCCGCTCACATCGTGATTATGATTTCGGTAGTATTGCTGGGCAAGGAAATTCTCTCAGCCTTCATCACCTATGCGCAAAACTACTTCGGCGAACGAATGCGCATCTTCGTCAGCCGCGACTTGGCCCAAAGCGTCATCGAGAAGGTGCTCACTTTCAAGATGGCTTTCTTCAACTCGGGCGACAATGCCACAGGTAAATTGCAGGCCCGTATCGACCAAGGTGTCAGTTCACTATCACGAACGGTGCAAAACTTTTTCATCGACCTGCTGCCACTGTTTACAAGTGCCTTGTTGGCATTGATATTGATGTTCGCGGCGAATGTCTATGTGGGTTTGGTAGCACTCGCCATCGTTCCCATTTATTTTTGGATTACTTATCGTCAGGCTCGCCGACTCAAAGGTTGGCGTCGGGAGATGCGCTCGCATCTTGAGACCAAAAGCCAAGGCATCAAGAACATTATTGACTCCATCAACGTCATCAAGAGCTTCAACCGAGAGAAGATTGAAGGTCAAAAGCAACTTGATATTCAGAATCAAGTCACCGAAAACCAAATGAAAACCCGCAAGGTGGCATTTTATTACAATGGTGTAAAGAGCTTTGTGAAGCAAGTTGGTACGGTTTTGGTCATCATTCTGACCGCCTACTTAGTATTAATAGATTACCCGGGCATGACCATCGGTAAAATTATGTATCATGTGATGCTGTTCAGCAACGTCATCGCACCCATCACACAATTGCAGCGCATTTTCGACGATGTGAACGACGCGCTGATTTACGCAGAAGGATTCTTTGGCATTCTCAATTCGGAAAAAGAAGTGGAGCCTTCAGGTAGCTATAAGCCCGAAAAAATCCACGGCAAGTTTGAGCTCAAAAACGTGGACTTCACTTATCCCAATGGCAATCAAGCCCTTTTCGATGTGAATATGACCATCGAACCGAACAAGATTACGGCTTTGGTGGGACTTTCGGGTGCAGGCAAGAGCACCATCGTGAACCTCTTGGACAAATTCTATGAGCCACAAGTCGGCACCATCACTTTAGACGGCATCGACCTGCGTGAATACGACACCAAGTTCCTGCGCGAGAACATCGGCCTCGTGCTCCAAAAGAACCACATCTTTGATGGCACCATTGAAGAAAATATTCTCTACGGCAATCCCAACGCCACCCACGAGGAAGTGGTGGAAGCCGCCAAGAAGTCATATATCTACGACCAGATTATGGAACTGCCGAAACAATTCGAAAACAAAGCCTCCGACCTCTCAGGCGGTCAGCAGCAGCGCATCGCCATTGCACGAATGTTCCTTAAAAATCCGCCCATCATTTTCCTTGACGAACCTACGGCCAGCCTCGATGCCATCGCCACCGAGCAAATCAAGAACAGCCTCGATGCCATTAAGAAAGACCGCACCGTCATCATCATCTCGCACAGCATCTCACAAATCATTGACAGCGATATGATTTACGCCCTCAAGACTGGCCATATTGAGGAATCCGGCGACCCTGACAGCATATACAAAAAAGGTGGCGTTTACAAGGACATCATCGATGCCTCGGCGCGAAGTTTGAACATTGAGAAGATTGCCCGGACGATTGAAGAAAAATAAAGCCATCATAAATAGTAAAACATCTGAAAGACATGAAAATAGATTTACCGCCAAGCATTAAATTAAAAGAACAATCTGGTTTTTGGAAACAGATAGGAATGATTATCATCGGTACCACTATCTCGTTGGTACTTACCATTGGAACGAGTATGATGCTTGAACTCAGAGAGCGGGCCAACGATCGCAAGTTGTCGGCCCTTATGGTTATGGGCACCATAGAGGACTTTGCAAACGGCATCGAACAGATTGTTGAAAAACAACGGCGTTGTGACTCGCTTTGCGCATGGCTCCTCAGTGTGCCCGTCGACGAGCTGGAGCTGATGCCAAAAGAAACACTGCAGGATTTGGTGTTTGATGCCACAAGCAACAATTTCCTCTCGTTCGACAAAGCTGCAGAAAACATTTTTTCCAACAATCTTGAAACGTGGAAAAACTTGGGTAATTTCCAGTTTATAAACAATGTCGGTGACTGTTTTACAAGAATGCACAACATCGAAGATTACTGGAACGACAGAGTGAAAGAGGAGGAAAAAACCTACGATGATATCAGCGGGCACCCAGAGCAATATCCTGGAAAATATATTTGCACAAAATGGTTGCGAAACAACAATGTGCGCCAAGCGATGGTAATGAAGCACAACTGGATCTGCTGGTTGCATTATCAGGCAGAATACATGCGTTTCACCAACAAGCAAAACATGAGCGTAATAGGTATTTCAGAAAAGGAACTGAAGAAGTTTATGGAGGAATATCATAAGGAAATCGTCATTGAGGAGCAAACTCCTGTCAATGATGATTTCTACACTCCAATGCTCAAGCCAGAAGACCTTTACACCTTAGATGTCTATAAAAAACAACTTGATAGCTTAAAAGCGTGTCAAGAATAGAAGATTGCACAGACGATTGGAGATTGTGTTTGGAACAGAGTTGTTTTATGAGGAAAATGGATACATGTGACTGTCTACCAAAACGGGAATTGGGACCCAAGTTCAGGCCATTCTGCCAAGTTTGACTTCTCGGTTGATATTGAAAATTGCTTCATCTGGCCGTTAGATGATGCTAACGAATACTACGATTCGTACAAGACGCTTCAAGAATATGTTTACGCAGACTATGGCGACTATCTGTACGAAACCACCAATGTGTTCTATTACAGCGACTGGAATCCAACTTCCATTAATAAAATCATAGTAGAACCACAAGAACCTACGGGTGAATTGCGCTACTACGATGTGCTAGGTCGTTGTGTGAATGCCGATACACGAGGTCTCATCATAGTGCGTGATGCCAATGACAATACTTACATACTTACGAAGTCGTCAAGTAAGCGTTACACTGGTTTTTCAGTATAGTTTTTCAAAGAACGTCACCCTATAACTCCAAAATGAATGGAGCAATTGGGGTGGCTTTTTCATTGACTGGAGAATGACTAAGCGAAGAGTTAGTGCTATTTTTTTCAATATTTTGAAAAACCAATCCAAATATTTTCTATTTTAGCCGATTGTTTTTGAAGCGCGGATTGCAAATCCGCCAGAAAAACAATTAAAAATTAAACAGTTCAACGATCAACAATTCAACAACAAATATGAGCACCAACTTTGACCCACGCGCCAACTACGAGCTGACCAAGCAACAGGCCGGCTACGTCGAGCGCAAGAAAGCCACACAGGAAGACTATGACCGCATAGGCTTCATGTCGGGACTGGAAGTGCACCAGCAGATCAAGACCAAGGAGAAGCTGTTTTGCCACTGTCCCGCCGGACAATTCAACAAGTTTGAGGACTACGATGCCGAGCTGATCCGTCACATGCGCCCAACCCTTTCGGAATTAGGCGAATACGACGGCACGGCCTTGATGGAGTTCAAGACGAAGAAGGAAATCGTCTACCGCATCAAGAACGGCACCGCCTGCACCTACGACATCGACGACACCCCGCCGTTCCCCATCAACCGCGAGGCCTTGCACAACGCCATCATCATCGCCCTGCGTTCGAACCTGAACATCGTGGGCGAGGTGCATATCACCCGTAAACAATACCTCGACGGCTCCATCCCGACGGGCTTCCAACGTACCGCCATCGTGGGCGTGGAAGGCCTGCTCAAGCTGCCGAAGAAGGACATCCGCCTCATCCAGCTGAGCATCGAGGAGGACGCCTGCCGCGAGATTAGCGACATCGGCCACCGCCGTATCTATCAGACCGACCGCCTCGGCGTGCCGTTGATTGAGACCGTCACCTACCCCGACTGCAAGAACCCCGACGAGCTGCGCGAGACCTGCGAATACATCCGTTTCCTCGGCCGCAGCACGGGTCTGGTCCGCACGGGCATGGGCGCAGGCCGTCAAGACGTCAACGTGAGCTGCACGGGTGGCACCCGTATCGAGTTGAAGGGTGTGCAACATGCCAAGTGGATCCCCGAGTTGTCGCACAACGAGTGCTTCCGCCAGTGGTCATTGGTGCAATTGCAAGAGCGCCTCAATCGTGAAATCGGCAAGGAAGGCTGGAAGGTGGAAGTGGCTGATGTGTCGTTCCCGACCGACTACCTGCCCATCCTCGACAACAAAGCCAAAGGCGGTGCCTTGAAACTCGTCAAGTTGCCGAAGTTCCGTGGGGTGCTGTCGCATTTCACCCAACCTGGCAAGATGTTCGCCGACGAAATCGCCGACCGCCTGAAGGTCATCGCCTGCCTCGAGCGTCCCAACATGCTCCACGACGAGATGCTGGAACCCGTGCTGACCCATTCGCAATGGCATAAGCTGGCCAAGCGTGTCCATGCCACCGATGAGGACGCCCTCATCCTCGTGTGGGGCCCGCAAAACGACATGCCCACCGCCATCGAGACCATCGAAGAGCGTTGCCTCATGGCCTTCGACGGCGTGCCGAAGGAGACCCGTAAGGCCGTCTGCAACGGCATCACCATCTTCGAGCGCGTGTTGCCTGGTGCCGACCGTATGTATCCCGACACCGACTCGGCTCCCATCCCGCTCGACCCTGCCTTCATCAAGGCCCTGCGTGCCGAGATGCCTACCGAGATTATTGACCGCTACTACAAACTCAAGGAGTGGAATGTGCCGGAAGACTGCTTCCGTTACATCTTCGCGAAGAACTGGTTCCCCGTCATGGCCGAAATCGTAGAGAAACTCGGCGTGGATGGTCGCACCGTTGGCCGCTTCGTTGGCATGAGACTGAAGCACCTGCTGGGCAAGAATGCCGCTTCGAAGTTCAACGGTGAGACCTTGTACAACCTCTTTGCCTTCCTGAAGGAGCAAGGTTTGGACTACCGTCTGGCTTGGAACATGGCTCCTTCATTGGTCGAAGACGCATCGCTGCCAATGGAGCAAGTGTTGAACAAGATGGGCTTCAAGCGTTACGCTAAGGACGACCTGCTCACCAAGCTCGACAACCTCTGCGCCGGCTTCTCCCCGAAGAAGAAGTCCTGCACTGACCTCGACCGCCAGAACTGGATCATGGGTCAGATGAAGGAAGCGATGGGCAACATCGAAATGAAAGAATTGGCTAACAACATCAAATAAAGAAGAACATGGCTGAAGATTTTTTCCAAGGATATTGGGGTGCCTCGCTTGAGGTGCTCAAAAAATACAACTGCCGCGTATGGAGTCAGGCCGAATGCCAGACCACAGGTGGCCTCTTCAAAGGCACAATCCTGCCTCGCGCTGCCTTCCAAGACGACCAACATATCGTTATGAAGGTCAATACGGGCTACAATATCGGCGTCGACATTAGCACCATCACAGGTATGGTGGAAACCGACTACAAGAAAGCAAACTACCACATTCCAGAGAAGGAATTCCCTTATACTGAAGGGCTTCCGCACGTAAAACTGCTCGGCACGGGTGGAACTATCGCTTCGCGTTTGGACTACCGCACGGGCGCTGTGATTCCTGCTTTCTCGCCAGGTGAGTTATATGGTGCTGTGCCGGAGCTGGCCGACATCTGCAACCTCGACACTGAGAAGGTGTTCGCCGTGTTCTCCGAGAACATGTCGCCCAAGGAATACATCGCCTTGGCCAAGAAGATTGGCGAGGAGATCCAAAACGGCATCGACGGCATCGTCATCGGCCACGGCACTGACACCTTGGCCCACACCGCCGCCGCCCTGACCTTCATGTGCCAGAACCTGCCTGTGCCGATTGTGTTGGTCGGCTCGCAGCGTTCATCAGACCGTCCGTCATCCGACGCCGCCTTGAACCTGATGCATGCCATGACCGCTGCCGGTCACGGCGACGTGGCCGAGGTGATGGTCTGCATGTTTGGTCCCACTTCCGACGAATACGGATTCCTGCATCGTGGCACTCGCGTGCGTAAGATGCACTCCAGCTACCGCAGCACTTTCCGCACCATCGGCGATACACCCGTCGCTACCGTGGACCGCAAGCGTGGCGTAGTGCCGATCAAGGAAGTCTACAACCACCGCCGCGCCGACCGCGACGTGAAGATCATCCCGACCTTTGACGACCGCGTAGCCATCCTCTACTACTATCCTGGCATGAAGCCCGATGTGCTTGACGCGCTGGTCGACAACGGCTACCAAGGCATCGTTTGGGACGGCACGGGCTTGGGTCACGTCAACCGAGGCATGTTCGACGCCATCCAGCGTGCTACCGACAAGGGTGTACACCAATATATGACCGTGCAGACCATTTGGGGTTATGCCCACATGTTCGTCTACGACACTGGCCGTGACTTGATGGACCGCGGCATCATCCCCGCTGGCAACATGCTCGCCGAGACCGCCTACATCAAGTTGGGCTGGGCCTTGGGCCAGACGCACGACCGCGAGGAAGTGAAGAACATCATGCTCACTCCAGTCAACAGCGAAATCACCCCGAGAGAGCCTTACAACGGCTATCTCGTCTACCAAGGCGGTGTGCCAGAAGTGGAGGAGTTTGTGAGGAAAGTGCATAAGTAAATAAACGCTTGTGTTAAAAATGTAAAAAAGGAGGCAATCGCCTCCTTTTTTTGTTGTGAACCTCAATTAATTGTCATACCTTTGCACCGATTTAATAAATACGTATTTTTTAACAATAAATTATTCGAATAATTATGCAACCCTCTCACATTGAACACATTGGAATCGCCGTCACAAGCTTGGACGAGTCCATTCCTTTCTTTGAAAAATTGCTTGGCACCAAGTGCTACGCCATCGAAGAAGTCGCCGACCAAAAGGTGAAGACCGCTTTCTTACGCTGCGGCCAGACCAAAATCGAGCTTTTGGAGCCCACCAGCCCTGAAAGCACCATCGCCGCTTTCATCGAGAAGAACAACGGCAAGGGCGGTATGCACCACATTGCTTTCGCCGTGGAGAACATCGAAGGCCATCTCGAAGAAGCCAAGGAACTGGGCATCCGCCTCATCGACCAGACTCCACGCGGCGGCGCCGAGGGCCTGAGCATTGCCTTCCTGCATCCGAAATCGACTTTTGGCGTGCTGACCGAACTTTGCGAGAACAAGAATAAGTGATTGGCCGTTAGCCTTTAGCCATTAGTTATTAGCTCGCTTTGACAGCGGCTAATGGCTAATTGCCCAAAAACCACGCTCTAAAAACAAGTAATAATCAATACAATATAACCATGTTAATTGAACAGAAAATCCAAGAATTGTTGGAGAAGCGCGGCGAGGCCCGTCTTGGTGGCGGCCAGAAGCGCATTGATTCCCAGCATGCCAAAGGCAAGATGACGGCTCGTGAACGCATTGCCATCCTCTTGGACGAAGGCAGCTTCGAAGAAACTGATATGTTCGTGACCCATCGCACCGTTGATTTCGGTCTCGACAAGCAACAGTACCTCGGCGACGGCGTTGTCACCGGTCACGGCACCATCGACGGCCGTGTCGTCTATGTCTACGCTCAGGATTTTACCGTATTTGGCGGTGCTTTGAGTGAGACTATGTCACTGAAAATCTGCAAAGTAATGGATCAAGCTATGAAGGTTGGTGCTCCCGTCATCGGTATCTGCGACTCGGGCGGTGCCCGTATCCAAGAGGGTTCACGCTCCCTCGCCGGCTACGCTGAGATCTTCCAACGCAACATCAACGCTTCGGGGGTCATTCCACAGATTTCGGCCATTTTTGGCCCCTGTGCCGGCGGCGCAGTGTATTCTCCCGCCCTTACCGACTTCATCATTATGACCAATACGAACAGCTACATGTTCCTCACTGGCCCGAAAGTAGTAAAGACCGTTATCGGCGAGGATGTCTCAACCGACGACCTTGGCGGTGCCCGCATCCACAGTCAGAAATCAGGCGTTGCCCACTTCGCTGCCGAAAGTGAAGAGGAAGGTCTTGCCCTCATTCGCAGACTTATCTCCTTCATCCCTCAGAACAATATGGAGAATGCCCCGCTAGTGGAGTGCAACGACCCCATCGACCGTATGGAAGATGCCCTGAACCAAATCATCCCCGACAACCCGAACAAACCTTACAACGTTGGCGATATCATCACTGCCATCGTTGACAACGGCGATTTCCTCGAAATCCATAAGAATTATGCCAAGAACATCATCGTCGGCTTCGCCCGCTTCGACGGTATGTCGGTTGGTATCGTGGCCAACAACCCAGCCTTCTTCGCTGGCGTATTAGACTGCGACGCCTCACGTAAAGGTGCCCGTTTCGTCCGTTTCTGTGACGCCTTCAACATCCCGATTGTGACCTTGGTCGATGTCCCCGGCTTCCTGCCTGGCACGGGCCAAGAGTACAACGGTATTATCGTCCACGGAGCCAAGTTGCTCTATGCTTACGGCGAATCCACCGTACCGAAGGTGACCGTCACCTTACGTAAGTCCTACGGTGGTTCTCACCTCGTGATGGGCTGCAAGCAACTGCGCAACGATGTCAACTACGCTTGGCCGTCGGCTGAAATCGCGGTTATGGGTGCCAGCGGTGCCGTTGAGGTGCTTGATGGCAAGAAGATTGCCGAGATTCAGAATCCCGAAGAGCGTGCCGAGTTCGTCGCCCAAAAGGTGGATGAATACACCAAGAAGTTCGCCAACCCGTACGAAGCTGCCAAGTTCGGTTACATCGACGATGTGATTGAGCCGCGCAACACCCGTTTCCGTGTCATCCGTGCCCTGCGTACGCTTGAGACGAAGCGCCTCGCCAACCCCGAGAAGAAACATTCGAACATCCCGCTGTAACCGTAAATCCTTGAAACGATGAACCTGTTACAATTATCATTACTGTTGGCTCACGAAGATTGGGTCTACACCAAAGGCTGGATTGTCACCATCGCTGGTTTCCTCATCGTCATCATCGCCCTCTTCATCCTCTCGACCATCTTCCGTGGCGTGGCTGCCTATTTCAAGAAGCAGGATGCCAAGAAGAACGAAGTGAAGGAGATCAAGCCTGTGACGGTGAAGCCTACGATCAAATTGGCCGAGGGCGAGATTCCTGCCGAGGTGCAAGCCGCCATCGGTATGGCCCTCTACCTCTCGACCAACCTTCACGATGAAGAGAGCAACGTGATCACCATCGAAAGAAGGGTGACTTCTTGGAACGACAAAAATTACGGAGTTAGACACTGGAAACGTTAAATCGAACAATCATGAAAAAATTCAAATTCACCATTAGTGGAAAACCATACGAAGTAGAAGTCCAAAACATTGAGGGCAACATCGCCTTTGTCAATGTGAATGGCACTGAATATAAAGTGGAGATGGAAGAGCAAGCCGCTCCGGTGATCGCTCCTGTGGCCCGTCCGGCCACCAAGCCTGCTGCTAGTGCTCCTGCCCAAAGTGCCGCCCCGAGACCGGCCGCTGCTGCAGGTGGTGCCGGCTACAAGATGGCCGCTCCGCTTCCTGGAACCATCATGCAGATCTTCGTCAAGCAAGGCGACGCCGTGAAGAAGGGCGACAAGCTGCTCATGTACGAAGCCATGAAGATGGAAAACAACCTGCTGGCCGAAGCTGACGGTACCATCACCGCCATCAACTGCCGCCAGGGCGACAATGTGCTTCAAGGTGATACTTTAATCGTAATCGGATAAGGTCATGTTAGGCAAGAAAAGTATTTACAGAAAACCTGCGGTCATTCTCGGCTCTTTGGTACTCCTGATGCTGCTCAACCTCGTGGTGGTCAACAACCCGATGTTCGCCACCAGGATTTCCGACTTGGGCAGTAAGACCGAGCAGGTCAGCGAGATGACCCCAGAGGAAAGCAATGCCCAGTTGGCTGAGATGGCTGACGCGATTGTCGCGGAACAGCAAAAGTCAGCCGAATTGGGTCAGCAAATCGAAAACCTCAATCAACGAGTGACCACATTGGAAGGGAAAAACGCCAAACATCATGTGGCTGCTAAAGAAGAAATCAAGGAAATGTCCACCAAAGACCGTCTGAGCGAAGGTCTGCGCAACTTCTGGCTGCTTACAGGCTTCAGAAACTGCAAGTTAGGCAACATCATTATGATTTTGGTGGGTATCCTCTTCATCTTCTTGGCTATTCGCTTTGAGTTTGAACCTATGCTGCTCATCCCGATTGGCACGGGTATTATTGTTGGAAACATCCCCTTCTTCCAAGGCTTTGGCGTTACCTTTGCCGATGCCATGGCCAATTTGCAAGCACTAGATCCAGCCACACTCAATTTCGATATGGACACGGCTAAAGCCCTATTGGTGGCCGTCTTCGGCGACAATCCAGGCGATAAGCATATGGTGTTGAGCGAAGCTATCAAGTCGGTCGAGCATCTGAATATGGCTGATTATGGCCTGGTCAATAATGACATAGAAAGCGTGAAAGGCTTGATGACAAGCGTGTTCCAAAGCGGCGAACTGAACCTCCAAACGGGTCTTTACCAGAAAGGCAGTGTGCTCAATTACCTGTACTTCGGTGTGACTTCGGGTGTGTATCCGCCTTTGATTTTCTTGGGCATCGGTGCCATGACCGACTTCTCGTCGCTCATCGCCAACCCGAAACTGATGATCCTCGGTGCTGCTGCACAGTTGGGTGTGTTCATCACCTTCATTGGTGCCTTGTATCTCGGCTTCAACCTGCGTGAGGCTGGTGCTATTGGTATCATCGGTGGTGCCGACGGTCCTACCGCCATTTTCTTGTCCTCGCGTCTGGCCAACGGCATGAACGGCACACGCAACCTCATCGGACCCATCGCCATTGCAGCTTATTCCTACATGGCTCTGGTGCCCGTGATTCAGCCGCCTATCATCCGACTGCTGACCACCAAGGAAGAACGCCTTATCAAGATGGGTGCCCCACGTATGGTCAACAAGACTGAAAAGATTATGTTCCCCATCGTCGGCCTCATCCTGACCACCTTTATCAGCCCCACGGCCCTGCCGCTGCTGGGTATGCTGTTCTTCGGCAACATCATCAAGGAGTCGGGCGTGGTGAAGCGTTTGCAGAACACCGCCTCCAACCCGTTGATTGACATCGTCACCATCGTCTTGGGTCTCACCGTGGGTGCCTCTACGCAGGCCTCCGTGTTCTTGACCTCGAGCTCCATCAAGATCTTCGTCCTCGGTGCTGCTTCGTTCTGCGTGGCCACCGCTGGCGGTCTGCTCGGTGCCAAGTTGATGAACCTCTTCCTGAAGGAGAAGATCAACCCGATGATTGGTGCCGCTGGTGTTTCGGCTGTGCCCGACAGCGCTCGCGTCGTCGAAGTGGAAGGTCAGAAGTACGACCCGTCGAACCACCTGCTCATGCACG
>CAMJHP010000039.1 GCA_946405575.1 uncultured Bacteroidales bacterium
TGTTCATCATTGGTGGGCCTTACGGCTTCGCGCAAGAAGTCTACGACCGCGCCAACGCCAAGATGTCGCTCTCGCCCATGACCTTCAGCCACCAGATGGTACGCCTCATCTTCATCGAGCAGCTTTATCGTGCTTTCACTATTTTAAAAGGTGAACCCTATCACCACCAATAATAAAACAGTAAAAAAATCGTTATGTCACAAAACCATCAAAACCACATTTGTAAGGCTGGCGGCTCGCAACCGCTTGCCGCCGAAAAGCAGCTGGTTGGCGTGCTTTTCACAATCAATTAGTTTTGTGAGTTTTGTAGGTTTTGTGAGAAAAAATGGAAACTATGAGAACATTAAAACCCATCTTATTCCTCTTTATGGCGCTTTGCTTCGCCACCTCCTGCAAGAAAGAGGCCGATATGACCCTTATTCAAAAAACCGTTTTCGAAAATGCCGACATCCGAGAAATCGAAGTCAGCGACGGCTGGCAAGTTACCGTTGTGGCCGACAGTTGCACGTACGTCGAACTGGCCTACTCCGCTTATCTGGAGCCTTATGTTAAAGCCAAGATGAACGACACTCATCTCGAACTTGGTTTTATGATCAAGACCTACCCGGGCATCAACTCCGAGTTTCGAGCCACTGTACATTTGCATCAACTCGAAAAAATAGACGCCAAAAATGCGTCAACAATCACTTTCTCTGGCTCTTATGAAGGGGAACGGCTCTATGTGAACTTGAGTGAAGGTTCCGTTTGCAACGCCTTAACCTTCTCGGGCGACAAATGCGAAATCGTGATGGATGAGGCTTCAAAACTGCTTAATTATCAATTTGACGGCACTACCTGCATAGCCTCATTGAAACAATCCTCACAATTCAATGGAAGAATCCATGCCACCGAACTGCTAGACCTAGACCTGAACAACAACTCGCGATTCATCAATCGGGGAGGCGAAACAGCCAGAGCCGACATAAAACTATACGACGGTAGTCTGCTAAATATGGTTGAAACTCAAGTGAATAAGCTTTATGCAGATCTCTCCGAAGCCTCCGAAGCCACAGTCTGGGTGACCGAATATCTGAGAGCCACCTTGAATGACGCCTCTACTTTATACTATAAAGGCAATCCGCTAAAGGATTTGGCTTGCCATGACAATTCTGAAGTCAGACCCTTGTAGTTTTGGCCTAATATTTGTTATTTTTCACACCCGTTGCGCTGAAGCAACACGAATAATTACTAATTTTGTGACCAAATTTAATAGAAAATGAAAAAAGTAGCACTGCTATTCGTCGCCATCCTGTTTGCGACCATCGCCTTTGCCCAGTCCGACCTACCTATTGACCCCAAGACGGAAAAGATTTGTTTCCGCAAGGTCATCAACACCGTCGGCTCTCAAGATGAAGTGTTTAACCGCATTTACAGTGGCTTCTTGAACTCCTATTACAAGAGCCCTTCTACCATCGTCCAACAGAACGATGGACGTACACTAAAAGGCAAGCATCAACTCCAACTTGACAATGGTGACCCCGTTAAATCGAAATGGCCTTGGATTACCTATTATTTCACCATCGAGGTGCGCGAAGGTCGTGTACGCTATACCCTCACAGATTTTATGCAAAAGACCCAATCGAACCATCCTTGCGAGGAATGGATGAACAAGGAAGATCCTTTGTATCAGCCTGTTTGGGATAGCTATCTGAACCAAATGGCCGCTTTTGCTGAAGATTGGGGACAAAAATTTGAGGAGAGCCTCGTTCCTGAAAAAGTCATCGAAGAAGAAGAATGGTAGATTAGGCTATGGCCACTCGCGAACGCATAAAAAAAGGCTTTTCTAAACTTCTCAAAGAAGAGAAGTTGAAGCTGATTGCCAACTACTTTGAGAATCCCGGCGAGGTCATTAGTTTGCTCAAGAGCTATTGGCACTCCGACTCAAAGCAGCAACAACTCTTTGACGAGTTCAGCGAGAATACTATCACCAATTTCTTCATTCCCTACGGCATTTCACCCAATGTGACCATCAACGGTAAGGACTATATCGTGCCTATGGTCATTGAGGAAAGCTCCGTTGTAGCAGCTGCCTCGGCAGCTGCCAAGTTCTGGGGCGAACGCGGCGGGTTCCATGCCGAAGTCATCGACGTTCGTAAGGTCGGGCAAGTGCATTTCGGCTGGAGCGGTGACAAGGAAAAACTGTTCGAGCTGTTCCCCGAAATCGAAAAACGCCTATTGGCCGACACCGATGCTATGACCGAGAAGATGCGCAAACGCGGCGGTGGCATCCTCGGCATGAAACTCATCGACTACAGCGCACAAATCCCTGATTATTATCAGATTCGAGTGGAGTTTGGCACCGGTGATGCCATGGGTGCCAACTTCATCAACTCCGCTTTGGAACAGTTCGGGCACAGCCTGCAGGACTTCTTTGCCGAGCAACAAGACCTGCCCGAAAAGCTCCGCAAGGTAGAGATTATTATGACCATCTTGTCAAACAACACGCCTGATTGTCGTGTGAAAGTCTGGGTGGAATGTCCTGTGGAGCAGTTGGACGGCATTGATGAGCATCTTTCGGGTGCCGAATACGCCAAGAAATTCAAGAAAGCCGTCGACATTGCCCATATCGACACCGACCGTGCCACCACGCACAATAAAGGTATTTACAATGGCATCGACGCGGTGGTCATCGCCACAGGCAACGACTTCCGTGCCGTGGAGGCTGCCGGACACACCTATGCCTCGCGCAACGGACATTATGAGAGCCTTTCGACTGCAACGATTGAAAACGGCATCTTCCACTTCGAGTTGGAAGTGCCGATGGCTTTGGGCACCATTGGCGGACTGACTAGTTTGCATCCGCTTGCCAAGAAAACCCTTGAACTCTTGGGTAACCCCACTGCCAAAGAACTGATGATGATAGCCGCCACGATGGGTTTGGCCAACAATTTCTCCGCCGTACGCTCGCTGACCACCAAAGGCATCCAAGCCGGCCATATGAAGATGCATTTGAACAATATTCTCAACCAACTGAACGCTACGGAAGAGGAGAAAAAACAGGCACGCGAATATTTCAAGGATAAGACGGTGTCGTATGCAGGGGTGGAACAATTTTTGGAAACACTCAAAAGATAGTTTTTTCTCACGCAGAATCCGCAGAAATGCAAAGCATTCAACGAAGTTAAATCGCAGAAGCGCAAAGCGACAGAATAATAAAATCAAATATGGCTACTTTCAAGAATGATCCTTTGAGCTATAAAGTAATTGGTTGCGCTTTAGAGGTTTATAAGACCTTGGGACCAGGATTATTGGAAAAAGTGTATCAAAAAGCTCTCATGAAAGAACTTGAACTCAAGGGCTTAAAGGCCGAAATGGAAGTGCCGGTTAATATTATTTTCAAAGGAGATGAGATTGGCGAAGGATTGAAGTTGGATATTTTGGGAGAAGACCAACTCATCATAGAGCTGAAATCTGTTGAAGAGCTAAATGCCATTCACTATAAACAACTTACATCTTATCTAAAACCTACGGGAAAGAAGGTCGGACTTTTGATAAACTTTAATGTGGATAATTTGATGGATGGGATACATAGAATTGTAAATAATTACTAATTGTTTCACGCAGAATCCGCTGAATTCGCAGAACGGCGGTCATCGCTTTCAGCGATTTCAAGAAACGCTTGCGTTTCCATTCGAAATAAGGATCCGGTAGGCTTCACTCAATTCTGCGGATTCTGCGTGCCAAAAATAGCTTCTATATGGTTCAAAAATACTATTCTTATGGAAAATTCCTTCTGACAGGCGAATACCTCGTCCTGAAAGGTGCATTGGCTTTGGCCTTGCCGCTGAAACCAGGACAATCCCTGTCTGTAGAGACGCGGCATGGCACGTCTCTACAATGGGATGCCTACAAACCCGACGGCCCTTGGTTTTCGGTAACCTTCAATCACAAAACCCTTGAAATCATTGACTGTGACGACCGACTAAAGGCTGAAAAACTAAAACAAATCCTTCAAGCCGTCAAACAGCTGAATCCCAAGGCTTTTGAAGGCAACGACTTGAATTTCACCACCCACCTCGATTTCGACCCAAACTGGGGCCTCGGCAGCAGCTCAACTCTCATTGCCAACTTGGCGCAATGGGCGGACGTGAATCCATACGAACTGCTGAAATTGACCTTCGGAGGCTCGGGCTATGACATTGCTTGCGCTACGGCTGAAGGACCAATTTATTATCAACTATCAACTACTGAATCGGCCCTTCGACAAACTCAGGGACCTAAGGTCGTTGAGCCCGTCGAAAAGCCGACTCCCTTGGTTGAACCTATAGATTTCAATCCACTCTTCGCCGAACATCTGTTTTTCGTCTATCAAGGCCAAAAGCAAAGTTCGTCAAAGGAAATCAAGGCGTTTTTGGAGAAGACAAATCCTGTTGATTTACAAAAAGATATTGAAGCCATTTCGGAAATCAGCCGTGCCGTTCCGAAATGCCAAAATTTGGACGAATTCGCTATGCTCATACAATGCCATGAGCGCATCATCGCCCGCTGCATCGGGCAAGAAGCGGTTCAAAAACGTTTCCCTGGCTTCGAGGGCGTAGTGAAATCATTGGGCGCTTGGGGCGGTGATTTCATCCTTGCCGCAACGGAATGGAACGAAAATCAGGTGAGAGAATATTTCAAAAAATATGGTTTGGAGGTGGTTTTTGGGTATAAGGAAATAGCACTTGGTGAGTAATAAGTTGTAAAATTAAAACATAACATATTGAAATACAATTAGGTAAGTTATCAAAAATTTGTAATATCCATTGGACTTGAAAAAATGGCGATTTTTTTCTATACTTTTGGCAGAACGTTTCAAAGACTAATAAACAAGTTTTAACCAACCTTTAAAATTCAATTGTTATGAACAAGTCAATCAAAACCATCATCGCCTTGACGACGCTTTTCATCATCGGGTTCCTCGCTTTGGAGGGATGCAACAAAAAGGAGGCATTACAGCCCAAAGTTTCCGACTTCTTCGTTTCGGGATGCAACGACATAGTTCTACATGAGCGCAGTGAAAATGACACAATTTATGTCACCACCGTTGACGACACGAAGTTGAAAATCAGCACCACAAACACGCAATTCTCCTGTGGAGTGGACACCATCCGACCTGAAATCCAAACGCAGGAACAAAACATCTCCATCGAACTGCTCTATGATGATTCGTGGGCCGATTGCTTGTGCGGTCGCCATTTGGACATCATCATCGAAAACCTGAAGTTGGGACAAACCTACTCCGTCAGCATCAAGAAGGACGAGCGCGATTATTACCAGTTTGAGGTCACTTTCGGGCCTGACACAAATCTGATGTTCGTCCGCGAATAATGAGCTCAATCAGCGACTGCCATAACACGCATCAGGCAATTTCGGCAATCGAATTCGAGGCGGAAAGTGTTTGTACCATTTCGGATAAATAATGGCGTTGCCTTCTGCCCCGTTTCCTTGCTGCACATACCATTGGCATAGCGAATGCAATGGTGGCAAGTCATAAGGGCTGTAGGGATTTCATCTGGTTTTATGGCCGTCGTAGAGACGTTGCGCGCAACGTCTCTACGACATTCACGATTATTCCGATGATTTTCAACCAATTCATCCGTCAATTTTGTCACCAAATCCCGTTTCATCTCGCCGATGACCGAGGCAGGTATCAAACGCGGTTCGTTGAATTTCAATTCCAAATTGACGGGATTGAACACCGTGTCGCCCCATTGCAGGGCCTTTTTTTGGATGTTTTCTGTGGCCTTTTCGGGGTTGTTGGCGAGGATTTTGTCGCATTGTATGCCGGTAGAGACGCACGGCCGTACGTCTCTATGCAGAAATGTAGAGAAATCATAACCTGTATCCGTTTCCGACAACGTCAAATCAATGTCGATTTTGCGGTTGCCTGTTGAGGTCTCCACCTGTCTCTGCCATTCTAGGTCGAGGTTGCGATAGATTTTTGCGCCACGATAGGCACCATGGGGCCTGTTTGTTGAGACGGTGACAACACCATTGTCAACAACTGCGTCCTCGCAGTTGTTAGTTTTTTTACCGACTGCGGGGACGCAGTCGGCGACAGTGCGAACCACATCGGCACGCAACCCCACCAATTCGTTGTCCTGGTTCAAAAAGCACAGGCCATCACCGTTGTGCAAGGTCTTGTCAGTTTCAATTTCCATTCGAAGCGGATTGCACCAACTGACCTCACCGATGTATTCACCCATCGATTTCGGGGTGAAGGGCGAACCAATACCTTTTTGTCGCCCATTGATGAAATAGTCGGTGAAACCCCGGTTGAAGGATTTCTCAGGGTTGATATCAAATGTATAATTGCAATGTCCGTATGAAGCCTGCTCCAAATCGGGGCGACGGCTGATAATTTCATCCAGTTTTTGGCGGTAAAAGGCCGTCACATTCTTCACATAATCAGCGTCTTTCATACGACCTTCAATCTTGAAACTCGTGATGCCAGCATCAATCAGTTCCTCCAAATGCGCACTATTGTTGAGGTCTTTCAAGCAAAGCAGATGCCGGTTCTTGATCAGCACCTTCCCGTTCTCGTCAAGCAAGTCCCAAGGCAAGCGGCAGGGCTGGGCGCAGGCACCACGGTTGGCACTGCGGTTGCCGATATGCTGGCTGAGATAGCACTGCCCGCTATGACTGACGCAAAGTGCACCATGCACAAAGAACTCCAACGGTACTGTGGTATTCTCCCGAATCTCCCGTATCTGCTTCAGGCTCAGCTCACGCCCCAAAACGACTTGGCTGAAGCCCAACTGCTCCAACAATTGGACCTTCTCCAACGTCAAGTTGTCGCACTGCGTGCTGGCATGGAGCGGAATCGGTGGCAGGTCGAGCTGAAGCAGCTGCATATCTTGCACAATCAAAGCATCGGCGCCTGCATTCCAGCAGTCATAGGCCATTTTACGGGCACGTTCCAACTCGTTGTCGTAAAGCAATGTGTTCAATGTCACATAAACCTTGGCATCATACAAATCCGCATAGCGGCAAAGGCGTTCAATGTCTTGTATGCTATTGGAGGCTTTTTCGCGCGCACCGAAGTCGGGCCCACCTATGTAGACGGCATCGGCACCATGGTTGATGGCAGCCATTCCGACCTCGGCATCCTTGGCAGGCGAAAGCAGTTCTATCTTCTTCGTTTTCATGCCGCAAAATTAAGGATTTTCGGGACGATGACGATAATTTTAGTATTTTTGCAAATTTGAACCGTATGAAAAGCCTAATGCTCAATGAAAAAACCAAGGATAAGGTACGATTGCATCTTGTTTGTTCTGCTGATGGTCTTCCTTTTCGTGCCCATCATCCAGGAATGGGGTGGTGTCTTCCCAGTGAGGCCCTTGAAAGGTTTCTTTGAGCCTACGCCCAAACCCAAGTTGTCTTTCGACAACTACCGTTCAAACACCTATCAGACACAAATCGAGAAATACGTCAGCGAGCACTTCGGGATGAGAGAACCTGTCATCAGGCTTTACAACCAATACTTGTGGTCGGCCTACAACAAGACTTACTGTCACTTCATCGTCCCAGGCAAGGAAGGTTATCTATATTATTCTTTAGCCGTAAACGAACATTATGGCCTTGAACTGTCGAAGCACTATAAGTCGAACGAAGAAGCAATGATAGACACCGATGCCGAACTGAGGCAGATGAACAAACTACGGTATGTATTAAAAGACTACGGTATTGAGTTTTTGGCCTTTATTGCGCCTGACAAGCCCGATGTCTATCCCGAATACCTTCCACTCCGCGATGCCGATACCACCTCTATCCATATAGATGATTATTTCTCTCGCCGTATGACAGAGACGGGCTTTCCTTTCATCAATATGACGGATTGGTTTGTCAATATGAGAGACACCGCCTCGTTTCCTCTCTTTCCCAAAACCGACTCCCATTGGCACTATGCGTCCGTCTATGGTTTCGACTCGCTGTTCCGCTTTATCAATACATTGAACGGCGAAGCCAAGTTCCCCACCTTGCATATCGGACCGCCTATAGCTTACGAATCCGACAAGTTGGAAGGTGACGAAGAGACGCTCAATCTCCTCTTCCGTATTCGCGGCAACAAGACGCAATACAAGTCAAATATCACTGTAGAACCTGACAGCACCCACCGCAAACCCAAGGTGTTGTTTGTAGGTGACTCGTTTATCTATAGTATGGCAGAATTTATGCCAATCCGCGAGATTATGGAAGATCAGGAAATCTGGTTCTACAACAACACGGCTTTCGAAGGCTTCGACAATAAGACTGAGAGTGTGAAAGACATTGACCGACTGAGCCACATCCTCAACGCAGATTACGTGGTGTTTTACTCGGCAGGCCATCAATGGAGGGAAGCCACCTACAGCTTTGCTAAAGATGCGCTTCTGCAACTCTGTGTGTGCGATAGCCTCTTTGAATCCACAGCGACCACACTGGCCGACAAGTTCCGTAACCGTGATGGTTATGACAACCTCACCGAAGAGGAACTACACGAGAAAATGAAAAGGATGCTCAGAAATAACCCTGAACTCATTCCCGGCCTCGAAGGGGAGGACATGCCCACCATCCGTAACACCAAGCGCATTGAAAAAGCTATGTTAACCAATCGAATCAAAGCCGACAAAGACTGGCTCACCTCCATTCAAATGTATGCCACCAATCAAGCTATCAGCGTCGACGATGCCTTAAATGAAGAGGCTGAACGTTTGACCAATAACGAACCCCTCATACGCGACGAATTTGTATTCGACACGGCAGTATTCATCCAGATGAAAAAACAAGAAATCATTAAGAACTGGAGACCCAACTCTAAAATTATGCAGATGATCCAACAGAAAGCCAAGGAAAGGAATCTGCCTATTGACGTTGTGTTAGAACAAGACGCACAATGGATTATCGACAGACAAATCGAAGAAGGCAGCCTATTCCAATAACAAAAAACATTCAAACTATGGTATTCAGCAGCAACATATTCCTTCTTTATTTTATGCCGATTTTTTTCCTCGTCTATTTCATTATGCCGAGGACAGGCCGCAACTACTTCCTGCTGCTCGCTTCACTGGTTTTCTACGCATGGGGCGCACCCGAGTTCATCATCCACCTCATCGTTTCTGTCATCGCCAATTTCTACTTGGTTTGGTGGATGAACAAGACAGAAAAGCCAGGCCTAAAAAAACTGCTTTGCGGCATCTCCATCGCCATCAGCATCGGGCTGTTGTTCTATTTCAAGTACGGCAACTTCACTATGCAGAATATCAACTCGGTGTTGGGCTGGTTACATATTGAACCGCTGCAATGGACTAAGATTCTGTTACCTATTGGCATCTCATTTTTCTCCTTCCAGAGCGTCACCTATACTTTAGACACCTACCGCAAAGTGAACGAGCCGATGAAACGGCTCAGCGACTATATGCTCTACATCGTTATGTTCCCACAATTGATAGCCGGTCCCATCGTGCGTTATTGCGACATTGCCGACCAGATTCGCAATCGCGAATCGCTCTATACAGATAGGTTGCATGGCTTTTATCGTTTCGTCATCGGCCTTTGCAAGAAGGTATTGATTGCCGATGTCATCGGATTTCAAGTCGACCAAATCTTGGGACCTTCCAACTACGATGTGCTGACCTCTACCCAATTGGCCGACATCGCCAACAAAATCGCGACCATCGACTCCACCAGCGCCTGGATTGCCATCTTCGCCTTTACTTTCCAAATCTACTTCGACTTTGCCGGTTATTCCGATATGGCCATCGGCTTGGGCAGAATGATGGGCTTCAAGTTCCCAGAAAACTTCGACAACCCGTATGTTTCCACAACTATCTCCGAGTTTTGGAGACGTTGGCACCAAACCTTCAGTGTGTTCATCAAGAACTACCTTTACTTCCCCTTGGGCGGCAGCCGCGTGAAAACAGAAGCAAGGAAATACTTCAACCTATGGTTCTGTTTCCTCATCAGCGGTTTGTGGCACGGCGCTGCATGGAACTTCGTGGTCTACGGTGCCTTGCAAGGCATATTCATTTGTGCCGACAAACTGTTTTTGAAGAAATTCAACGAACGGTTGGGACGCATCCCAAGTGTGTTTTTCACCTTCCTCATCATCGTGCTGACCCGATGCTTTTTCCGTATCGAACGCATCGACCTATCGTGGATGTTCATCAAGCGTTTGTTTGCCTTCGACTTCAAGGCGTTCCACTTCGGCGACAACCCTCACCTCTATGTGACCATAATCGTGGCCGCCTTCTTCTCGTTCTTCACTCTCTCGAAGTTAGGGTTGAAGGTACAGAATAAAGTCTATTTCACGGAATATGGCCGCCGTCAGCATATCATCGCCTTCGTACTCAGCATCCTAGCCTTTATCTTCTGCCTCGGTGCATTGAATGCCAGCGGCTTTAGCCCATTCATATATTTCCGCTTCTAAGAAATCAAGAGATGAAAAAGAAGACAACTTACGATATGGTGCTATTCTGTATCCTAATGGTGTTGCTCTTTCTACCTATGCTGCAAGGCCGTTTCCACTTCTTCCCTTTGAAACCTCTGAATGGTGTAACCCAAACAGTAGAACAACCCGAACTCACGATGAGCTCTTATCTATCAGGAAGTTACACAAAACAGAAAGAAGCCTATGTAAGCAGACATTTCGGCTTTCGCGAACCTTTCATACGACTTTACAATCAGTATCTTTGGGACTTCTATAAGAAAAGTTACGTCAACGATGTAACAATTGGAAAGCAAGGTTGGCTATTCTATACCCAAAGCGTGAATGACTATTACGGCACCGAGTTGTATCATTGGCATGCCTCCGTCGAAGAAGCCAAAAAACAATTCGACAACGAAGTGAAATATCTCAATTGGGTAAGGACGATACTTAAAGAAAACGGCGTCGAATTTATGGTTTTTATGGCTCCTGAAAAAGGACAAATCTATCCCGAATACCTTCCTGAGGCAGAACTTGACAGTACCACTTTCAACGCATGTGACTATTTTGCCGACAGGTTTGAGGCCATACAGTTCCCTCACATTGAAATGACCCGCTGGTTCAAACAGATGAAAGAAAACGTCCCCTACCTGCTCATTCCACAAACTGGAGGACACTGGAACTTCTCATCCGTATATGCTGCCGACTCATTATTCCGATTCATGGCCGACCTCAAAGACATTAATCTCCCAAAAATCCATATCGGAGCACTTCATAAAAGCGACAAATACGCTTATGAAGCCGAAACCGACCTTGAACAATTGCTCAATTTGGTACGACCCATCCGCAAGCGGCAAGCATTGGCTCCCGAAGCTGACGTACTCATCGAAGCCAGCCAAGAGACCGTAAAACCAAAAGTACTCTTCATCGGCAATTCATTTTTCTGGCGCATAGCTCATTATCTTCCTTTAGACCAAATTTTCAGCCAAGTAGAATTTTGGTACTACTATTCCACAGCCTATTATGGTGCTCATCTCGACCAAACCTGTAGCGTAAGTGAGCTTAACCTGCTGGAAAAATTACTTGATTTCGATTATGTGGTATGGTTCACGACAGGCAATCAGATGAATAAAGGCACGGCAGGATTCGCCCAAGATGCACTGATAGCCCTTGCTCTCGACGACAGCCTGCTGATGGCCCAAGCCCAGCCCATTGCCGACTCCCTTCATCACGATTCGGCCACGATGAATATGCTCGACACCTTCACTGAGAAACAATTGCAGAGTGTATTGCTTTGGAGAGCCTGCCAAGCCATTAAAATAGACCCTGGACTAATTCCTGAGCTGCGCGGTGACAGCCTATCGCTGAGAAACAGCGACATCCCCTATGCCAAAATCATCAAGGACATCCGAAAAGATAGTGTATGGATGGCCACCTTGGAGGCACAGGCTTTCCTGCGCACGGCCACGATAAACCAAATGCTCCATGCAGAGGCCGACCGCATCATTCAAGGTAAGTCCCTTTACCGCGACCAACAAGCCGAAGTTTTGTTTGCTTGGCATTGTAAGCAGGAAGTTGAAGATCTATTGCCCAAAATGCTTAACGAGCCAAATACGATGGAAATCATTGAAAAGCAAGCTATTGAGCAAGAAAAAACCATAGAGAAATCGTTACGTGACAATGCGGAATGGCTTATCCGTCACAAATATAGCCTAGATACGTGTGAGTTACTCTACAATTCCGATGTTGAAATCCCCCTGCCGCCAGATTACGAATTGAAATAATTATTATCTTTGCAATCCAAATAAAGAATATGGTATTCAGCAGCAATAGTTTTTTTACTATATTTTTTGCCTGTATTCTGTGTCAGAAAAAAGCCGGCCTGATATCTCCAGCGGATTCAGCCCGTTTATATACTCTAGATTCTGGTGATGAATAACCATCGACACCATATTATCCAATTCGTTTGCATAATGGCACTACTCAGTGCTATTATGATGCAAGGCTTCACCCATACGGTGAAGACGAATCCATTGTGGGGTTATATTTCAGAAACTAAAAAAGTGGATTTTAGTTTCAAGACTTATTTCGATGGCTCCTATCAAGACTACCTAACTGAACACGCTAAGCAAAACACAGGTTTCCATGAGTTTTTTATCCGCAATTATAACCAAATCGCCTTCTCCTGTTTCGGCATCGTCACCAACAAAACTATTGTTAAAGGCTATGATAACGAACTTTACCTTAAGATATATCTTGATGAAACCACTGGGAAACGCTTAATAGAAGAGTATGGCAGTGTAGATAGGGCAAAAGCCACTGCTAGGAAAAACGTTGAAGCCACAAAAGCCCTCGTTGACACCTTACGACAATATGGCAAGGAGTTCCTATTCATCTTTGCCCCAACGAAAACTGCCGTCTATTCCGATAAAATGCCCAAAGAATACCGAAGGCAAATCTCTGACTTTTCATTGGAAGAATACTATATTGAACTTTTCAAGGAAAACAACATCCCTCACATTGACTTTTATAACTATTTCAAAGCTATCAAAGACACGATTTCCTATCCACTATATACGCGGTACGGCTCTCATTGGGCAGAGTCCACCATTCCGTTTGTTGGTGATTCTATCCTAAGAGTCATGGAAACCCTCAAAGGCTATAAACTGCCTTCTCTTCAATGTACCAATCTGAACATAACCACCGAATACAGCGACTATGACCACGAAATGGAATTGGCCATAAACTTGCTTTTCCCATGCCGCAAGCCTGCACTTCCTCATCCAGTTTTGTCGTTGAGCGACACTATTGGAAAGAATTCTCCCAAGCTATTGGTCATTGGTGATAGTTATTTCGACCAGCTTATGTTCTCTCCATTTAAGAAAGCGTTTCACCAATGGGATTTTTGGAAATACAACAAAACAGTTTATTCGTCCTACTGTTGGGATGTACCTATAGACAAGATGTCAAACATTCGCTCCACACTGCAAAATGCCGATATCGTTATGGTTACTGCAACTGCACCTATGATATACAATTACATGTATGGATTCCTTGACTCTGCATACGATTTGATTCATGAAAGCGATTTGGATTGGGAAATGCAAATCCAAAAGATGATGAACACCATCAAGAATAATCCCCAATGGTATGATGCTGTAATTAGACAAGCCGTAAAGCTTGGCATTCCCACGGAAGAGAACCTGCGCAACAATGCAATTTATGTCATCCAAACTACAAAAAAAGCCGACTCATGAACGCTACCAAGTGTCATATCATCCAATTCGTTTGCATAATGACAATACTTTGTGCTATTATGCTGCAAGGCTTCACACATATAGTGAAGATCAAACCTTTGGAAGGAGTCGTGGCCAAAGAAGAACCTATAACACTGAATTTCAAAACCTATCTCGACGGCAGCTATCAGGACTACCTAGCCAATCATGCAAAGCGTAACACTGGATTTCGCGAATTTTTCATCCGGAACTATAACCAAATCTGTTACTCATGCTTCAATAAACTCACAAACGTCAACGTTGTTGTAGGTAAGGACGGTGAATTATTCACGCGAATGTACATTGACGACATAACAGGCAAACGCATCAAGGACTATTATATCACCATCGATAGTGCCAAGGCTGTGGCTCAGCAAAACGTGGAAGAGACCTTGAGGTTGATGGACACTTTGCATAGTCACGGCACGCACTTCCTATTTATCTTCGCCCCATCAAAAGCATCCATTTATCCTGAATATCTTCCCCAACCTTATTGCGACCAACTTTCCGACTTCTCCCTGGAAGACTACTATGTCGAACTCTTCAAGGAAAACAACATCCCCCACATCGACTTCAACACTTACTTTAAGTCCATCAAAAGCAGTTTCCCCTATCCGCTCTACTCCAAATATGGCACACATTGGGCTTTTTCCACCATCCCTATGGTGACCGATTCCATTCTTCGTATGATGGAATCCATTTCTGGAACAAGCCTGCCTTCCATTGAAATCACCGACCTTAATATCACTACTGACTATTTCAGTCAAGACCGCGAACTTGAGGGCCAATTCAACCTGATGTTCCCCATTTCCAAGCCCGCCATTCCCAATCCTATATTCACCTTGTCTGACACCATCGGAACCGCCAAGCCCAAACTCCTTGCGATTGCCGACAGCTATTTCGTCGCTTTCGAAAGAACCCGCTTCCTCGATGCCTTCAACTCTTGGGATTATTGGAAATACAATGAATACGACATTTCTTCCAATCCCAAATACAATTGGAAAAAAATCGAGTACTTGCCCGAGGCCTATCAGATTCTGGAAGATGCCGACATCGTGATGGCCATCTCCACTGCACCGATGCTTTACGACTATTTGTTCGGGTTTACCACAACAGCCTTCAACCTTTTCGCACACGGACAGCCTTGCGACGAAAACAAAATTGAGATGATGATGAAAACCATCCGCAATAATCCTGAATGGTATGATGCTGTGATCAAGCAAGCCAAGGAACGTGGCCTTACAACGGAAGAAAACCTCCGCCTTAATGCCATCTATGTCATTCAATCGAAAGAAAACAACTCATGAGCGGCAATAAATACCATATCATCCAGTTCGTTATCATTATGGTAGTGCTTACCGCTTCCCTATTGCAAGGCTTTACGGGTGTCGTGAAAATGAGGCCTTTGAGTCCTTACGTCGACCATATTGAGGTCGTAAAGCAAGACTTGAGCTTCAAGACTTATCTTGACGGCTCCTATCAAGATTATCTTGCCCAATCCGCGAGAAAAAAAACAGGATTTAGGGAATTCTTCAGCCGCTGCTATAACCAAGTGGCTTTCACTTTTTTCGGAAAAAGTGCCAATAAGAATATTTATAAAGGCTCTGATCATGAATTATATCTGATTGCCAACCTTAACGACATCACTGGAAAACTGCTTTTGGAACGATACGGAAGTATTGAAAACGCGAAAGCTGATGCCCAGAAAAATGTCGAGGAAACTCTGACATTGATAGACACCCTGCGTCAACATGGCACAGATTTCCTATTTGTTTTTTGTCCTACCAAGACAGCGGTCTATCCAGAAAATATGCCCAAACCATTCAAAGAAAACATATCCGACTTCTGTTTGGCAGATTATTACATACAGTTATTCAAGGAAAACGACATTCCCCACATTGATTTCTACAACTATTTCAAGTCGATTAGAGGCACCTTCCCCTATCCACTTTATACACGTACTGGCTCCCATTGGGCAGAATGCACCATACCCATTGTAGCCGACTCAATTCTACGAAAGATAGAAGCCATTTCGAACTACCGACTCCCTACCATCAACTATATCGCCCCCAACCTCAGCTCTCATTACTCAGAACATGACAACGAACTTGAAAACCATCTTGACCTGCTCTTTCCCTTGCGTAAGCCCAAAGTACCCCAGCCCATTTTTGCCTTACAAGACACCTTAGGAAAAGACAAGCCCAATCTACTTGCTATCGGCGATGGTTACTTTGTCTTATTCGAAAAGACCTGTTTCCTTGATGCTTTCAAATCCTGGAATTACTGGAAATACAACGATGTGGTCATATCATCCAACTCACAGTACAACTGGAAAAAAGTGAAGTTTCTGCCTGAAGCCTATCAAACATTGGAAGATGCCGACATCGTAATGGCCGTTTTCACGTCAAATTACCTGTTCGACTATATGTGCGGCTTTACGAATACCGCCCAGGAACTCTTCCAAAAAGGCATCACAAGCGACCAAGAAACCATTGAAACAATCATCCAACGCATCAAAGACAATCCTGAATGGATGCAAGCCATTGAACAACAAGCCAAGGAACGCGGCATCTCCATAGATGAAAATCTGCATAAGAATGCCGAATACATCCTGCTGACCGAAAAAACAAGAGAATAATCAAACAAGAATTAAACAAACATTTAAATATCATGGTATTCAGTAGTAACATTTTCCTTTTCTTCTTTCTGCCTATCTTCCTGATAGTATATTTCGTGACACCGCAGAAGTTCAGAAACTACACCTTATTGCTATTCTCACTTGTCTTCTACGCTTACGGTGCCCCCGACTTTGTCTTCCTACTTGTTGGAGAGTGCATCGTCAACTATTTCATAGTGCGAGGTATGGCCAAATCCGAGAAGACAAGCACGAAGAAACTGCTTTGTGCCCTTTCCACCATTATGGCTTTGGGACTATTGCTTTATTTTAAATACGCCAACTTCTTTATGGAGAACCTCAATGCCATATTAGGTTGGATGCATCACGAGCCAGTGGGATGGATGAAAGTTGCATTGCCCATAGGCATCTCGTTCTTCACCTTCCAAAGTATCACCTACACTATAGACGTGTATCGTGGCACAACGCCGCCGAGCCAAAAGCTGACAGACTATGTGCTATATATTATGATGTTCCCTCAGCTCATCGCAGGTCCCATCGTCAACTACAATAGCGTTGCCGCACAATTAGTGCACCGTACCAGCACTATGGAAGACCGTGTGGTAGGTTTCTATCGTTTTATCATCGGTTTAGGCAAGAAAGTGCTTATTGCCAACACTTTGGCTGCCTATGCCGACCAAGTCTTCGCCATGAACTACGCCAACTTGGCCACAGGAACAGCTTGGATTGGTATTCTCTCTTACACCTTCCAAATCTACTTCGACTTCTCAGGTTACAGCGATATGGCCATTGGTCTTGGCAAGATGATGGGCTTCCGCTTTCCTGAGAACTTCAATGACCCATACACTAGCCGAAGTGTCACCGAATTCTGGAAACGCTGGCATATGACTTTGGGCAATTTCATTATGAACTACCTTTACATTCCCTTAGGCGGTAACCGCAAAGGTAAAGGCCGGATGTACCTCAACCTCTGGCTCTGTTTCCTCCTGTCAGGACTTTGGCACGGTGCCAGTTGGAACTTTGTCCTTTGGGGTGCCTTCCACGGACTTTTCATCTGCGCTGACAAGCTCTTCTTGAAAGACTTGCTAAAGAAAGCTGGTAAATGGCCTGCTGTCATCCTCACTTTCTTCGTCGTCAATATGGGCTGGGTGTTGTTTAGGGTAGACACAGCAGCCGATGCAGGAGGATTCTATCGTGCCTTGTTCGCCTTCAAAGGCGGAGAGACCGTCCTTTCCGATGCCATGTTCTGGTTCACTTTCGGTTTGGCCATACTATTCTCATTCCTCACATTGTTTAAGGGAGGGCAAAAGCTCCAAGACAAGATCTTCGCAGATTCTTATTCCAAGGGGCTCTCCTGGACGATGTTCGCCATCTGTTTGGTGCTTCTCATCCTTTCTGCCGGTTCGCTTTGCGTCTCCGATTTCAATCCATTCATCTATTTCAGATTCTAGGATATGAAAAAGAATTCAAGTTTCCTCATACAATTCATTTGTTTTGCGTTAGTCTTTGCCACAATTATGATGCAGAGTTTCACGCATTCAGTGAAGATGAAACCTCTGAACGGATTTGACCAAAATGAAGAGCAACCTGTAGAGCTGTCATTTAAGACCTATTACGACGGCACTTATCAAAACCATCTGACCGAGCACGCCAAGCGCAACACAGGCTTTCGCGAGTTTTTCATCCGCAACTATAACCAAGTGACCTACTCCTGCTTTGGCAAAATCACCAACATCAACATTGTGAAAGGTCATCATCAAGAGTTGTATTTGAAGATGTATCTCGACGAAGCCACAGGAAAGACCCTTCTGCTCCATCATCCCGATGTGGAAGCCGCTAAAGCTGAAGCAAGAAAAAACGTGCAAGAAACTTTGAAACTCATCGATACGCTTCGACAGCACGGCAGCAATTTCCTCTTCGTATTCGCACCCACCAAGCCTGCAGTTTACCCTGAGTATTTGCCTCGACGCTACCAACAACTATTGTCTGATTTCTCGTTAGAAGAATACTATATTGAACTCTTCAAGGAAAACAACATCCCACATATTGACTTTTATAATTACTTCAAGACTATTAAAGATAAAGTTGCTTATCCTTTATATCCACGCACTGGAACCCATTGGTCAGAATCAACCATACCCTACGTGGCTGACTCCATCCTGAAAAAGCTGACTGAAGTCGCTGGCTACAAATTGCCTTCCGTCAATTACCTAGAGGAGAACCTTACCACAGACTATTCCGTACAAGACGGCGAGTTGGAGGCCTCTATGAATCTACTGTTTCCCTTGAACAAGCCTGCCATCCCACGACCCATCTTCGAGCTGACTGACACCACCAATACAGACAAGCCCAATTTACTCGTTGTCGCCGACAGTTACTTTGTCCAACTCAGAAACTCGCCATTTGTTGAAGCCTTCAACCATTGGGATTATTGGGCTTACAACCGCGACATTCAGTCGTCAAGAGAGCAATACAACTGGAAGCAATTGGATATGATATTTGGTGCCGACGAAGTGCTTGAAGAAGCCAATATCGTGATGGCCGTCTTCACCGCGCCAATGTTATATGACTTTATGTTTGGCTTTACCCAAACAGCACAAAACCTATTTCAAAAAGGTATCATCAGTGATGAAGCAGGCCTAAAAGCCGCTATTGAACTCATCAAGGAAAACCCAAAATGGATGAATGCCATCGAAGAACAAGCCATACAAAGAGGTATCACAACAGAAGAAAACCTCGTTATCAATGCACAGTATGTGCTTGATGAAAGGTTTCGCAAAAACAATCAACAGAATCCATAAACTGGAAAAGTCAGTGTAATGCCAAAGATTAAACTGTTTTTGAGAAAGTGCTTTCAAGTGGACGAAAAATACGCACTTTTTTATTCATAACCTTTGAATGAACTCATCCCTTGATATTACTGAACTTCCTGAAGATTTCAACCTAATTTTTGTCCATATACCACTTTTCCCCATTCAGGTCTTTGGACATAGATGCCATATTTGCCCATGATGCGCACAGCTTTTTTGATGTACCTTGTGTTGGGGTCGCTGTATAAGGCCATAACAAGGATGGTCATCAAAAGGATTAGGGTTTTTCGCATGATTCAACAATTTGTCGGCAAAAGTACAGCATAAGCCTTGTTCCCACAAGTTTTTGGGATATTTGCGAAAGAATTCTATCTTTGCAGTGTAAAACAAGATGCTGCATGAAAAAAGAAACCTACGAAGCACAGAAAGCCTTTGCTGGCGAGAAAAAACCTTCTATGCTCCGTCGCTGTGTTGGGCATGACTATACAGGCCGTCAGATTTACATGATTACGATGGTGACTGAGGGACGTCGTGCTCTATTTGGGCATGTTATAGGTAAAAGCGATGCTCCTGAAGGCAGCCCAGACGAGCCACGCATCGAGCTTTCAGTGTTAGGCCAACGTGTTGCAGACGAGTGGTGGGCGGCACCATTGCACCACCCCGAAGTGGAGGTCATCGCTCTACAAATGATGCCCGACCATTTGCACGGCATCCTCTTTGTGAGGGAAAAGATGGAGAAACCACTTGGCATGGCACTGCGCGGGTTTAAGCAAAGCTGCAACAAGCATTACCGTGAGTTGGTGCTGGGTTTGCCTCATGTCCCGTCTGTTGCGTTGGCAACGCAACAAACCCAACCCGCACCCCGCAAAGACAGACGAGGCGAAGATCGCACCCACGGCATGCTCTTTGCCCGTGGCTACAATGACAAGCTCCTGCTACGAGCAGGGCAACTTGAAACATGGCTCCGCTATTTGGCCGACAACCCCCGTCGCTTGCTTATGAAACGCGAGCACCCCGACTTATTCCGTGTCCAACGAAACCTAACCGTTGCTGGAGTTTCATTCTCTGCCATCGGTAACTGTTTCCTGCTCAACCGACCCATTCGCTTATTTGTGCAGTGCTCTCGTCGCCTAACTGAAGCAGAAATACAAGCAAAAGTAAAGGAATACCTAACAGCTGCCAGACAAGGCGCAGTGCTTGTTTCTCCCGCTATCTCTCCTGGTGAGAAAGCGGTGATGAGGGCTGCCTTCAACGAAGGCCTGCCTCTGATTTACTTACAGGAAAACGGCCTTACCGAACTCGCTAAACCAAGCGGCACCCGTATGGAGGCATACGCACGAGGCCAACTACTCATCCTTTCCCCATGGGAACACCACAATGAACAGATAACCATAAGTAGAAGCCAATGCCTCGTGCTCAACGATTTGGCACACCGAATTTGCAAGAATGATTAATGTACTTTATCAACAAATAAAACAGTACAATTATGGTCAAACATATTGCCTCAATCTTATCACAAGGTCGATTAGAAATTGATTGCAATAATTGTGTTGTCAACATCATCCCCCAAGTTACCAACTGTAGTAGACATGGTTACCCATATTCTGAAATAAACTTCGATGATTGGGGATATGTTTATGAAAAATATGTTGGACAAAAATATGAAGAGGAAGGATATCAAGTTGAATACTTAGGTTTGAAAAATGGCTTTTTGGATGGCGGAATGGATATCATAATTAGCAAAGATAATTTCAAAGCTTATATTCAGTGCAAGTATTCAAGCAAATCTAAACCCTGTTTTGGGAAACAAAAGATAGAATGGATTCTTTATAAAGCATCTTCATTCCTTTCAAAACAATACAAAGATCAAAAACTGAATTTTTGGCTCGTAGTACCTACACTACAACTAATAAAAAAAGACTTACAAGATTATTTTCTATCAAAAAACAATTTTCAAGACATGGTCAAATTGGAACTAAAGGCAATACCTATGCCATTATAATCAAACTACAACTAAACAACTGATTTATAGCTTATTGATATTTCTTCATCCTAATGAAATGCCCCTCTTGAACAGCAGCAAAGGTCGCGACAACGGCTACAATGATTATCGGAACAATCGATTCCAAAAATACCGTCAAAGGAACTCCAACAAAAAGCAGAACCCCCGTTACTTTATTTGCAATGGTGTGAGGAAAGATACATTTCTTGTACATCACTAACGCAGAGATTTGATTGATGACCTTGATGGCGACAATCACTCCACCCAAAATCCATAGCCATCTTGGGAATGCCAAAGCAGGTATCAACTTAAAGCAGCAACAAACCACGAAAACCAAATCTGCCAAACTATCCAGCAACGCACCCACTTTGCTTTCGCATCCGAGTTTTCGGGCGAGATAGCCATCTGCCATATCGCTGAGGCCACAGACAAAATAAATGGCCCAGAAAGCGCAACTCTCGACTCCGAAAAATAGAAGGCAAACGGCCCCTAAAAATCGAAGTGCCGATATAGCATTTGGCAGGGGTTTCATCAACAAACCTTACTCTAATACAAAGCTCCTCGGATAGAAGTCGCTGTAGAAACGGCCATCGGTGGCGGTGAATTTCAGCACGCAATAGTTTGGGTCAGTGACGCCACCTGGGTAATATTCCGTGTCGCCATCGCGCCAAATCATCTCCTTGCTCTTGGCATCGGTCAGCACCTCCATAGTGCCGCGCAGCATCATGCCCTTGAAGCCTTCGGCATCGCAGAAATAGATGCTGGCCTTGGGGTTGGCCTTGTAGTGAGCCACACGCAGCGAGAAGGTGTTGGTGGTGAAATAGAACACCTTGATGCCTTCGCGGACCCGAGGTGACAGCATGGCCTTGGTGCAAGGGAAGCCCTCCTCATCGACCGACGATATCATGGTGATGGGCAGCGTGTCGGCCATCTTGGCGATAAGCTCTTTAACGCCCATCAAGGCTGGGTTTTCAGGAGTGTCTTCATCTATCGACAATTCCTTACGCCAGCGTTTCAGGTGCGGGAAGTACATCTTCATCTGGCCGATGTATTCTTCCTTCGTGATGGGCTGCGGCAGTCCTTTGTTTACCTCGTCCACAAACTGGGCACAATGCTCTATCATCTCGTCCATCGTGCAGTCTTGCAGGAACTTGCCATCCTTGTAGCAATAGATGCAATAATCCTCATTTTTGCTTCCATCGGCATTGGTGCCAAGGATTTCGTTGGTGAGCGGCATTCCGCAGCTCTGACAAAACTTTTGTTCCATAGCTAAACTGTTTTACAGCGTATCATAATAGATGTCAGAACCGCCAGATGTGGTGCAGCCCGTAGTGGCGGCATTGCCCGTATAGTACAAGTCGCTGGCACCCGAGAGGTTGACTTTGATAGTGCCGTCACAGTGGATGTAAACATTGCTGGCACCTGTCATCGAGCCTTCGCACTGGTCGCAGGCGAAGCCATATTTGTTACCGTTGATGGTCTTCTTGATGTCGCTGGCACCTGACAAATTAATCTTGAGCATATCGACTTGTCCCTCAAGGGTAGCATCCGAGGCACCGCTCAGATCAAGGTCGAGGTCAAAAGCCTCCACATAACCCTTGATGTTGGAGCTACCCGTCAAGGCCATCTCTATTTCGTCAGCAAAAATGTCGCCATTGAATGTGGAAGCACCTGACAAGTCAATATCAACTTCGTCGGCATCGATATCGCAATAGAAATCAGAAGCACCTGACAACTCAACCTCAACCTTATTGCCTTCAAGGCCATATTCCGAATGGAACTCCGAGGCACCCGACAGGTCAACACTCGTCAAGTTAGCGTTATAAGGCAAGATTACCGTCATATCCGTTCCACGGTTGGAATGCCAACCTTTGAGATAGATTTTCAACGTACTGTCAACGGTTTCCACCACTACATTCGGCATGATATTCTCACCCGCCGTGATGGTGACTTGTGTCGCCTCCTCACTGACCGTGACGTTAAACGCATCCTCCACTTCAAGCGCATTGTAAGCACTCGAAATGCTGAAATCCTTCGTGATAGGGTCGCCGGCAAACTTTTGGCAGCCACTGAACGCAAACAAAACAAGGGTTGAAAGAATAATCAAATGCTTTTTCATTTTTTAATAGCCGCTGTTATATACCATTGGGACGTCGGTTTTAATGCGATTATACTCTTGTTCATACTTAAACGGCTGCAAAAGTAGTTTATTATCCGTTCGGAAATGAAAACCACACATGGACAATTTTATGGACTTTGCGACATTTTGTTCTCAAAACGCATTGGATTTGCATGGTATTTCCCTACTTTTGCAGCGGATAATAACGGAACAGATGTTTTATTATGGCAAGACCAACAAGCGTAACGAAAGAAAAAATACTCGCTGCTGCTATTGACCTAGTGAGAAAAGGCGGCACTTCCGCACTAACAGCCCGAAACCTTTCCTCGGCGTTGGGTTGCGGCACCAATGCCATTTTCTCGAAATTTGGCTCCATGGAAGGCGTTATGGAGGCCGTCCGGATTGAAGGCCGACGTTTGTTCAAGGAGCGAGTAGGCGCAGGCTTTTCCTTGAACCCACCTTTCAAAGGCATGGGCTTGGCCTTCCTGTGGTTCGCCATCGACGAGCCTCAACTCTTCAAATTGGTCATGGACGACAAGGCTTCGGCTGCCTCTTTTGAGGATTACATCGACACCCAAGTGGGCTTCAAGCAGGAGTCGATTGCCGCCATCAGCCAATCTTTCGGTTTGCAGGGAAAAGACGCCGAAATGCTGTATTATCAACTGATGCTTGTCGGTATAGGATTGGCGCATACTTGCGTGGAAGGCGGTGCTGCACTCAGCATCCCGCAAGTGTCCGAAATCTTCGGCAAAAACGTGCGAGCATTTTTGATGGTCATTCGTGCCGGCAACGATGAGCGCGAATCGTTTATGCCTCAAGAAGGCACCGGACCCGAAGGCGATGTGGAATCCTATCTCTTGATCCATTCACTGGCTGGCCAGAACCACCTGCTGCAAGAGCTTCACGCCGCGCCCCGTTATATTCAGGACAATGAATGGGTCGAAATGGAACGTGTGTTCCGTAACGGCTTCTCCCTCACGCCTGAATCACTTCGTGAGGAGCATCCCAACCTCACCCGTGGCGATGTCCGCCTGATTATGCTTTCCCGACTTCAGTTTTCTGTGACCGAGCAAGCCCTGCTTTTGGGCATCTCGCCTGCCTCTGTCACCAAGGCACGCCAGCGGCTCAAAGCCAAGTTGGGAATGTGATGAAAATAATCTACGATTTCATTCTTTCCTGCGCATCTTTACCAGCACCCGTACCTTTGTATTTGCTGCGCGTCGAGTTCAGGCGATAATACACCGAGACTTGCAACTTGTGCGTTGAGAAGACGTTGTTTTGCTGGATTTGGTAGTAACCCATGTCGCTGTATTCGTTCATGCCACTGTGTCGCAGGATGTCGAGCACGGCGGTGCGGATGGTGAGCGACTTGTCTTTCAGGAAACTCTTCTGCACGACAACGCCAAGGTTCAAGTAGTTGTAATCGTTGTAGAAATTCAACTGATGGCCGTGCGAGCGGAACATGAAGTTGATGTCAACTTTCCAATCGTGATTGAAACTGAAGGTGTTAAAAGCATTGAAGGTAAAGACTGGCTTGTCGAAATAGACCCTGCGTGTACCTTCTGGAACATGAATGTCCTCAAGGTCGAGCCAAAGGTCTTGCTTCTCCATGCCTGCGGTGGCGTTGAGCGACCAAATACCCGCTCTTGGCGTCGCCGAAATGTAGGCACCAATCGTATTTACAGGTTTCTCGAGGTTGATATGTTTGATGAGCGCGGCATCGCCATCGGTAAGGTAGGCCCACTGCGTGATGGGGTTCTTGCAATGTCCGTAGGAAGCCGTGAACGCGAGCCACTTGTATCCCACATTCAGCGTAAGGTCTTGAATACGCTCGTTGAGCAATTGCGAGTTTCCCGCCTGCATCGAATAGCGACTGATGTAGGTGACGGCATCGTTCATCGCAAAGAAACTCGGACGGTTGGTCTTGATGCCATACGACAGGCCCATCTCCACCTTGCCCAAGGCGACGGAATAGGAGGCCGTCGGGAAGAACTCGTCCTGCGGGCGATAAAGGAAATCGTCGTTGGTCACGTCCCTATAGTCCAAAAGTGTGTGTTCGTAACGTATTCCCACGCTGGCTTGTCCCCATTTCCCGAAATCGCAGGCGTATTGCGCAAAGGCAGCGATATTGTTTTCCGTGATGTCAGCATCGGTGTTGGCAATGGCTTGTTTGTCAATCCAATAGGTGTTGTGACGCTTGGC
>CAMJHP010000040.1 GCA_946405575.1 uncultured Bacteroidales bacterium
GCCCTGCTTCCCGCCTTGCTTGTGGCCATTTACTATTTCGGCTGGTATGCCCTCCGCCTGACCCTCATCACTGTGGCTACCTGCATACTGACCGAATGGCTCATTCAGAAATTTCTCATCAAAGGCCCCCTGACCATCAACGACGGCTCAGCCGCACTGACGGGCGTGCTGTTGGCCTTCAATGTGCCAGCCAACCTTCCCATCTGGATGGCCATCGTGGGCAGCATCGTTGCCATCGGCATCGGTAAAATGGCTTTCGGTGGCCTGGGCAAGAACCCATTCAACCCTGCATTGGTAGGCCGTGTGTTTATGCTTGTGTCGTTCCCGACCGCCATGACCACTTGGCCGCAGGCTGCACCCATCTTTGAAAAAGGTTTCTTCGCCGATGCCGTTACGGGTCCCACCCCACTCGGTATCCTGAAAGAAGCTGGTGTCGGCTCGTTGGCCGAAGCTGGCAACATGCAATTCCTCGATATGGTTCTAGGTAACCGTGGCGGTGCTTTCGGTGAGATTTGTGCCATCGCACTGTTGCTCGGCGCTATCTACCTCATCGCTCGCAAGGTCATCGACATCGCGACGCCATTGAGCATCCTGCTCACCGTGTTCGTCTTCACAGGTATTTGCTACCTCATCAACCCGGCCCAATACATTGCTCCGTGGTATCATATCGTCTACGGTGGTCTCATTCTCGGTGCTTTCTTTATGGCCACCGATATGGTGACCTCACCTATGACCATCAAAGGCAAGATTCTATTTGGCTTCGGCATCGGTGTCATCACCGTGGTGATACGTCTGTGGGGTGCCTATCCTGAAGGCGTGTCGTTCGCCATTCTGATTATGAATGCCCTCACGCCGCTCATCAACAAGGCCTTCAAACCGCAAGTTTTCGGAGTCGTCAAACCCTCTAAAAAGTAAATGCTATGGCTAAGAAGAAAGAATCCACATTGATCAATATGCTCGTGGCCCTGCTCGTCATCGCAGCAGTGTCGGGTGGCGTACTCGGCTTGGTTTATGGCGTGACCAAAGACACCATCGCCGAAGTCGACCAAAAGAAAAACGAAGCAGCTATCAAAGCCGTATTACCGTTGGAGGGTGAAATTACTTTTAAAGCCGACACGCTGAAATACAACTATGAAGGTGTCGATTTGACCTTTCCCTGCAATCTCGCCTTTGACGCCAACGGCAACTTTAAAGGTGCTGCTGTAAAAACTAGCGAAAGCGGATTTGGAGGTAAAATCGATATGATGGTCGGCTTCCTCGCCGATGGCACCATCAAAGGCACTTCTGTGTTGTCGCATAGCGAGACCCCTGGTCTCGGTGCCAACATGACTGGCAAGTTTAAGGACCAATTCATCGACAAGAACCCTGCCTCTTACAGGCTGACTGTCAGCAAAGACGGTGGTGACGTCGATGCCATCACCGCAGCCACCATCACTTCGAGAGCTTTCTCAAAAGCTGTGGACAAAGCTTACAAGGCCTTTGAAGCCAACAAGGCACAATTCATGAACCACAAGATCAGTCCAATAACGAAAATTATGGAAGGAGGATTAGACAAATGAGTAACAATCTGCAAACCTTTACCAAAGGTCTCATCAAAGAAAATCCCATCCTGGTGCTGCTGTTGGGCTGCTGCCCGACCTTGGCAACGACCACTAGTGCCATCAACGGTATGTCGATGGGTTTGGCCACCACCTTTGTGTTGGTGTTGTCCAACATCTTCATTTCACTCTTGAAGGGCTTCATCCCCGACAAGGTGCGTATTCCCTGCTTCATCGTGGTCATCGCCTCGTTTGTGACCGTGGTGCAACTCGTTATGCAGGCCTATGTGCCCGACATCTATGAGACCCTCGGCCTATTCATCCCTCTCATCGTGGTGAACTGCATCGTGTTGGGTCGTGCTGAGGCTTTCGCCTCGAAGAACCCCGTGTTCCCGTCACTCTTGGACGGCCTCGGTATGGGTTTGGGCTTCACCCTTGCCCTGACGCTGTTGGGCTGTATTCGTGAGTTCCTCGGCAGCGGCTCCATCTTCGGTCTTACCATACTGCCAGAGACAGCCAACATTCTAGTGTTTATCCTGCCTCCTGGTGCCTTCATCTGCCTCGGCTTCGTTATCGCTATTGTCAACAAACTCAAAAAAGAAAGTCACTAAGCCATGAAATACCTCATCATTATCTTATCGACCATCTTGGTCAACAACGTGATCTTCTCCCAGTTCCTGGGGATCTGCCCTTTCTTGGGCACTTCAAAGAAGACCTCGACCGCATTGGGTATGGGTGCTGCCGTCATCTTCGTGCTGACCCTTGCCACCCTTGTGACCTGGCTGACGAACCAGTACATCCTGATTCCCTTGAAGCTGACCTTCTTACAGACTATAGCCTTCATCCTCATCATCGCCGCTTTGGTACAGATGGTGGAAATCATACTGAAGAAAATCAGCCCAGCTTTGTATACCGCCCTTGGTGTGTTCCTGCCGCTGATTACGACCAACTGCGCTGTCCTTGGCGTTTCGTTGACCGTGGTCACGAAAGAGTTCAACTATGGCGGAGTGACCCATATGCTGAGCCTCGGCGAGTCTATCGTCTATGCCATTGGCATTGCCCTCGGATTCGCCATGGCCTTGATCATCTTCGCAGGCATCCGCGAACACATCGACCTGATGGAGCCTCCCAAGGGTATGAAGGGTACCCCAATCGCCCTGATTACAGCCGGCATTTTGGCTTTGGCGTTTATGGGATTTACAGGTATTGTGTGATACTATATGGCTGAGTGCCTGTGTGGCTGCGTCCTCGTGGCTATGCGTAAAAGTAAGGACTTACGTCGCCTGTTTACTGGCATGTCGCCCCTACAGGACTGAGCGGAACAAAAAGAGCTGCAGTTTGGCAGCTCTTTTTGTGCATTTATGAACATTTCACATTGTTTTTTCCATAAAATGGGAATACGCCATAGACAACTCCATTGACAGTGGTGTCGACTGCGACTGCATCGATTAAATCAGGTCACCGGCCTATCTGGACGAGACTAACGAGCTGACCTTGAACCCCAATCCCACACCAACCAAGTCATAGTCAAGATGAATCAAGTAGGTGATTTCAACATCCTTGTATTCGACGCCGTGGGAAGCACATCATTTCGGAGCGCAACACACACGTCTTTTCCTTTAATGGTCCACCTTCGGACAAGTATCAAATTATGGTGGAGCAAAACGGCCAGCGTAGAGTCATAAAATCATAAATATTTAAGTTTTAGCACAAAAAATCAGCATTTTAGCAGAAAATTGCTTTTTGGTTTCAAAAAAGTGCGTATCTTTACGCGCTTTTTTACATAATTGTGTTGTGATAAACAAGAAAATACGACCCATTATAGACAATCGGTAATAATCATCAAAACAAACAGATATGGATAAACTTACCAAATTCCTTGTGGCAACAATGCTAGTGGCTCTTATGCCTATGAAATCAATTGCCCAGTCAACGCAGATTGCGGACAATGAGCCGACGATTTCATTTGACATCACCAACATCGCCAACTTCGATGAACGTGTCTTTTTCCTCTACAATTTGACAACTGATGGCCGTTTTGAAGTCATTAACAGTGAGCGTGACGGTATTTTCATAGTTAGTGCCAGCGAATCATTTGATGGAATCAATTTGACAGAAACCTTCGCTGACTTTCGCGAACAAAATGCCAGCGATTTCTCAAGTATGAGCAAAGAGCAAGCTGCTGAAGTTGCTGCGGAATACAAAGGGGTTCTTCCCAATGAATTTACATCTTCGCTTATGATGGATTACTATATTAGGTCAAGACAGAACAACACCTGCGCAAATGCCGACCCGTTCTGCACTGATAACGGAATGTATGAATTTCCTGCAGGTACGAATGCTGGTTCAGGCGAGCCAGGGCCTTACTATTCATGTCTCAGCACCACACCTAACCCAGCTTGGTACTATATGCGTATACTGAACCCTGGCAATATCGATATCTATATGTACAGTACACCCTCAAAAGACATCGACTTTTGTTGCTGGGGCCCTTTCACTGACCCAACATCACCCTGCCCCAACGGCTTGACTTCAAACAAAGTGGTAAGTTGCAGCTACTCAACAGCATCTACTGAACACTGCCTGATTCCTGCTTCAGCGCAAACAGGTGACTACTTCATTCTCGTAATTACCAACTATTCTAACGCAGCATGCAACATCTCATTCAGTAAAGTAGCAGGCACTGGTACAACCGACTGCGGCATCCTTCCACCATTGGTCAACAACGAGGGCCCCTATTGCGTTGGCGATGTAATCCACCTTACTGCCAACGGACAAGCAGGAGCCTCTTATAGTTGGACAGGTCCTAACGGCTTCTCATCCGTTCAACAAAACCCGACCATCAACAACTGCACTATGGCTATGGCTGGCATTTACACCTGCACCATCAGCCTGGGTAGTGCTACAAACAGTGCCGAAACCGAAGTGGTGATTTACCCCCAACCTACTGCCAACTTCAACTTCACCACCGTCTGTCAAGGCGAAGCAACACAATTCACTAGCACTTCCACCACCAACCCAACAGGACAGCAAATTTCTGACTATCAATGGAATTTCGGTGACGGACAAACCTCGAACCATCAAAATCCTTCACACCAATATGCCAATGCAGGCTCATATCAAGTGACCCTTACGGTGAGTTGTGGCAACGGCCTTTGCACTAGTTCGAAGACCCAAACCGTCACCGTGAATGCACAACCTGCCGCCAATGCTGGTCCTGACCAAACCATTGCATACGGAAGTACTGCCCAACTGAGCGGATCGGGCGGTGCTGGAACATTCAACTTCCACTGGGAGCCTGCCAATATGGTGACCAACCCCAACTCCCAAAACACTCAGACCGTGACCTTGACCCAAGACCAGACCTATACCCTCACCGTGACCAACCCGCAAGGGCAATGCACTAGTTCAGACGAAGTTACCATCCACATTAACGGCAGTGCTATGACCGTGAATGCCACTGCCAGTCCCAGTAGCATCTGCCAAGGCGGCAGCACACAACTGGCGGCCAACGCTGGCGGCGGAACAGGCAACTTCACCTATTCATGGACACCTACGACAGGGCTGAGCAACCCCAACATCTACAACCCTATCGCCTCACCATCTGAAACCACCACCTACACCTGCCATGTCAGCGATGGACAGACCTCGCAAAACGTCAGCGTCACCGTAACAGTGAATGATGTCATTGTCGAAAACGAATATATGACAATATGTCCAGGCGATGTCTACCATTGGCACGGAGCCTCTTACGATAATGCTGGAACCTACCAAATTGACACCGTCACCGATCAAGGGTGTGACAAGACCATATATTTACATCTCGACCACTACCCCATCTACGACGAGACCACCATTGAAGAAGCTATCTGCTTCGGTGAGACCTATAACTTTTTTGGCACTACTTTCGACTATTCCACAACAGGCTATCCTCATACGCTGCAAACCATCCATGGCTGCGACAGTATCGTCAGACTTAACTTGACTGTTTGGCCTGAAAACGAAATCGACTTGAAGGAAGTGAGCCTCTGCCCCGAACAATTGCCATATACCTTCTACGGTGTGAGTTATTATGATGATGTCGATGTCACAGAAACAGACACTGATATCCACGGCTGCGACAGCATCGTCAGACTGGTTTTAACGGTCAGCGATTATTATATGCCTGAGGTCAAAACAGAATACATCTGCTACACTGACACACCCTCTTATGATTGGAATCCAATCGGCGACTATCATATTACTCTCCACGAAGACGGCTTCTATACCGACACTCTTCCTACATCTGACTGTGAAGGCATCTTCCGCCTCAACCTGAATTTCCAACAAATTCCAGAAACCATCGTTGAAGAAGTAATTACTTGTGACAGTTACACTTGGCCGATGACAGGTGAGACCTTCACTCAATCAGATGATTATTACCACCCAGTTTCTTTATATCCCTTCCCATGCGAACAGATGTACCAGTTACATTTGACCATCAACACTCAGTCGATTCTTGAGGACAAATACATTTCTGGTGATTGCGATGAAACGCCAGTCTTTTGGTTTGGACAAGACACCACATTCACGATGAATACAGTTTACACCTTTACTGGAACAACCGATGAAGGATGCTACCGTGAACAAACTTATCACATTGATAATATGAGATATACGCCATATCCAGAAATCATCAAGCCCAACGAAACCTCAACAGTTGTATTTGGATTACCCGAAGACCCAAATGTACCTGATACAGCCCTGTGCGCTGCAGTAGTGACCAACACTGAGTTTTTCTCCTTCCAATATGACTTTTTCGTGGAAGAAACAGGTAGTAGCATTTGGGACACGTGTGTATGGAGCATCAGCAAGCCTTCATGGCAAATTACCCCAACATTTGGATCAGACCACAAAAGCAGCTTCTGCAAGGTCTTTGTTGCAGACCGTGACGATAACTATGTAGTGCTGACAGCTACAGCGAAAAACAGTTGCGGCGAGTTTACGAGGAAATTCTACCTCAAGTCTTCCTTCTTGGATGTCGACGAGAACGAACTTGCTGCTGCTGATGTCAACATCGTACCCAACCCCAATAATGGCCAGATGCATCTTGATTTCGAGAATATGGAGGGCAGAACTGCCGTCAAAGTATTTGATATGACTGGCAACCAGATTGATGCTTTCGAGACCACCATCACCTCAAACCGTCACAACTACGACTACAGTTTGAAAAAGTATGCCGATGGCATTTATTTCTTCGTGATTTCAAACAACAACCGTGTGCTTACCAAGAAAGTCATTGTTATACAATAATATTGACCATACAATAATATCATTTGCATCAAGTTAATAGAATTAGATATTACTAAGATGAACAAATTCATAAAAGCCGCATTAGTCGTTCTGGTGCTGACGGCTATGCCCTTGAAACAATGGGCACAAACACCTTATAGACAATATGCTGACGAAGGCATTTTGTTGGACTTTTTTGAGATTGGTAATCCTGATTTCAGGTTATTCCTATTGTATAACCTCGATCAAGATGACCGCTTCGTCGTAACCCCTGATGAGCAATTTGGCTTATTTACCCTTGTACCCAACAGCGACAGGCACGACGATAGTTTCCTTGATACTTTTGAAGATTTCTACAATAGCATCTTTGCTGACTTTAGACTCATCGATAAGGTTGACCTTGAAGGCCTTGTTATTCGATGGAAATCAAGCGTCCCACCTACACATTTCGCATCCATCACAATGGACCTTGCTTTCAACAGAGCCACCACTGTCAATAACACTTGTGTGAATTCCGACCCCTTCTGCACCTCAGACGTAATCCAGTTTCAGGCTGCCGAAACGTCACAAACGGCTGATGATCTTGAAGATGCTGATTTTGACGATGGCTGCATCGGTAGTTCCTACAATCCTTCTTGGTACCATATGCGAATCAACACCCCTGGGCAATTCATCATCCATATGGAAGGCCATGACCCTAATACAAACCAAGAAAGAGACATTGACTTTTGTATGTGGGGTCCCTTCGACGACCCAACAGCACCTTGTGTGAGCCAGTTGACTACTGACAAAATCATCGACTGTAATTACTCCGCTCATTATTCTGAAGATATCTTCTTAGGTTTTCCAGAAAATGAGCACGAGCACCAAGCCAGCCATGGAACGGTCAATTACCATATGCCAGAGACTGGAGAGTATTACATCGCAATGATTTGCAACTTCTCGCGCGAGCCTTGCGTCATCACATTCACCAAGACCGAAGACTCTGGCCCTGGCACCACCGACTGTGGCATCCTTCCAGGTATTGCCAACAACAGTGGCCCTTATTGTGTTGGTGAGACCATCCGACTGACAGTCACCACCCAAGCAGGTGCGTCCTACAGCTGGACCGGTCCAAACGGATTTAGCTCCAACGAGCAGAATCCCAGCATTCCCAACTGCACCTACGAGATGGGCGGCACCTACACCTGCGTGACCGCTGTTGACGGACAAACGACCTCCGGCTCTACGACTGTCGTCGTCTTTGCTGAACCAGTGGCCGACTTCAGCTTCAACACCGTCTGCGAAGGCAATGTGACCCAATTGACCAGCACCGCAGTAACAGCACCAGCGGGTCATGAGATCGAAAACTACCAATGGGATTTTGGCGACGGCTACACCTCAGACGAGCCAAACGTGAACCACACCTACGCAACAGCGGGCGAATATCAAGTAACCCTCAGTGTGCAGACTGGTCGAGGAAGATGCACTGACGAAATCACAAAAACCGTGACCGTCTACGCCCAACCGATTGCCGATGCCGGAGAAGACCAAACTATCGGTTACGGTCAATCCACCCAACTTAACGGAGATGGAGGTGGTAGCGGCTTCATCTACCACTGGGAACCTGCCGATATGGTGACCAACCCCAACGCACAAAACACACAAACCGTCGTTCTCACCAACCACCAAACCTACACCCTCACAGTCACCAATCCTCAAGGACAATGCATTGACTCCGCACAAGTCACAGTTTACATCGATGGTGGTCCGCTGGCGGTTACGGCAAGTGCCGAGCCCAACAGCCTTTGTGAAGGCGAAAGTACCCAGCTGACCGCTACCGCCTTATACGGTACCCACAATTATACTTACTCATGGACACCCACAACTGGACTCAACAATCCCAACATTGCCAATCCTATTGCTACTCCTTCACAAACCACAACTTATACCTGCCATGTCAGCGACGGTCAAACCGAACAAACTATTAGTACTATGGTTACCGTTTTTCATGACCATCTGAATGGGGTTGCTACCATTAACGAAAACTATCCATACTTCCAATGTGACTCCATTCCTTTCGTTTGGTTTGGGGACACGACATATTTCAAAGAAAAAGGAACCTACACCTTTTCCTCTGAAACTAATCCATACGTACAAACCATACAAGGTTGTGACACTGCGATGAGGGTCACAGTAACGAAAATGATGTACTCCCCCCAACCAGCAAAAATTGAATGCAAGGACGAAGCAATCGTTTGGGGTGCTCCCTATGCCGATGCCGATACCGTTGCAGTGGTCACTAACACAGAGTTCTTCTCTTTCCAATACACTTTCAAGGTGACGGAGTCAGGCCATAACGAAAGCGAGTGTAATTGGGACATCTGCAAATGGGAAATTAGCAAAACCTCATGGACTATTAACATTACTCCAGATCCCTTTCTGACGCCAGATGGGTATTACAGCAGTGAATGTACGGTAATTGTAGCTGACCGCGATGATGATTATGTCGTTCTCACAGCCACCATAGGCAATGATTGCAACAGTGTTCAGCGCAAAATCTACCTCAAGTCCTCATTCTTGGACGTTGACGAGAACGAATCTGCGGCGGCCAAGGTCAACATCGTTCCCAACCCCAACAATGGACAGATGCGCATTGACTTCGAGGACATGGACGGCCTCACTTATGTAAAGGTTTTCGATATGACAGGAAACCCAATTGACGCATTCGAGACCAACATCGGGACAAGCCGCTATAGCTATGACTATACTATGAAGCAACACGCCGAAGGCATCTATTTCTTTGTTTTCAACAACAACAAACGATTGTTTACCAAGAAAGTCGTCATCATTCAATAATCTATAAAACTCTTTTCAATCAATGAATAAAACAACATTGCATCTTTTGTTTTTAACTGGCCTTGCGGCCATTTTCTGCGCATCGTGCAGCAAGGATAAAGATTTGCCGGATATTCCAGATGCATACCATTATAATGATTCAATCCCCTTTTCCGTCGAGGCTATTCCCCTAGAGGCTTATGATTCAATTACTCTTTATAGATGGAGGAAAAATGGAGATGACCAGCAATCCAAAAGACTTAACTATAAGTCAATGACTTTATTAGAATCCAGAGAAATCATAGAAGGTGATTCCCTTGTCCTGACCGCATGGCCTAAAAACGGTTACACTTTTATTAATTGGGTTCGCAACGGAAAAGAAGTTACTACCAAGTCATCTTACGGGTTCAAACTGGAAAAAGAAGATATTGACACAACAAAATGGCATATCAAACACCATTACGAAGCTCGGTTTGGCCTTGACTATGCCTTGCAGGTGATTCCACCTATTGATAGTATCATACCTATCGAATTAATTAAGGCTATGGGGCCATATCTTCACTTCGGTGACAATCCTCCCCGAATCGACACTTGCTTCATTTCCGACAACATACGCCTCGCACGCTTTATCCACAATAATGACAATCCTTCAACCACTTATTACAAGCAAGATTCGACTTTTACCAACGACCAACTTATCACTATCCGCTTCAGTGGCCAGCACAGAAGCGTTGCTGATTCTACCTTATTTGTTCATTCATGGGGTGAAATTATTCCAGGAAATGACTTATCTGAAGAATCCAAAGCCCATGATAGCATCTTCATTATGGGCAAAGGTAACGAATTCACTGCTTACTATTGCCACACTGCAAAGAAACGAATAGAGCCTGATGAAGAACTATATGCACATATGATTACAGACTTTTATGTGGAAAGAACCGAATACTTCATCATTACCGGGCGATTGACCACGCGTGGCATTTCTGACTGTAGAATAGGGACTTGCGTCAAAAAATATAGTGAACAATCACAAAATATTGGTGAATATAATGGCCTTCCTGCCATTCATGACATTATCATTTATGATTTCCCAAACGATAATTTGCAATATGCCACGTCTTTCTAATTGCATTATTCTGATCTCTTTAATACGTTAATCCTATAACCAAATGAAATACCATTCATTCAAATACGTCAAAATCCTACTCGTTTTAATCGTCAGCTTGCACGCTCTCACTGTTTCAGCACAACAATTCAGGAAGCCTCTCAGTTCTCCGCGAGATCAATATGAATCGAGCAATGCCAAATGGAATGTTGGCCTCGTTGGCGGTGCCAACCTCACTACTTGGCTTCATTTCCAAAGCAAGCAATCCTCTAGTTGGTTCTTACAAAACTACAAAACCTTCGACAGCATCAGCCCCTTCACTGCAAGCTTGGGCTACTTCGGCGGCATCGGTGTGGAACGTATGCTCAAAAGCAACCTATCGGTAGGACTGAATGTAGTTTATGCCCAACACAATGTGAAATTAGGCTATGTAGATAATCGTTTCCCATACGCATGGGATCCTGGTACCCAACGCATCCTTTATGGACAAATTGTGAAGAACTTCACTGCCAAATATAGTACTTTGGACGCTTACATTCCCATCACATACTACATCAGCTTGGCATCTTCAAAAAACATTATGCCTTACGTCTACATAGCGCCCCGAATCTCTTTCGTTCTGCCTCTTGACACCCTGAATCAGATGACATATTCCACTTCCTATACTGACTCTATCGGCAAGCCTTTACCCAATTATGACAACAGAACCGAGACCGTACCATTCAATTCATCAACCTATCGGAAACTGAATGTCGGAGGCACAGTTGGTGTCGGTACTCTTTTCAGAATAAATGTTAGCAACTATTATTTCCTCATCAAGTTTGACGTTTCAGCCAATATGAATGCCATCACGACCTTCAAGAAAGGCCAAATCATCAACAACGACTTCAACCACCTGCGCTATAGCGCCGATGCTTATGCAACTATGACTCTTTTGTTACCCATCAAGAAACAACTCCAAGATGCTTGCATCAGATGGGGAAAGTATAATTAAAACTATAAGTCCACGATTCCATACTTTTGTAAGACAGCAACACCAAATAGTAAAATCGAAACCATCATGATGAAAATCAGACAAACACTTATCCTCATCCTCTTTTCAGGCTTATTGTTCTTTCCCTCATGCCTGAAAGACGACCCCAACAATCACAACACCACCCTTTTCTATGGACACCAAGACATCCCGATTATCAACTATTATATGCCTCAAGACCTTTTGGAAACTTTAGGTGAAAGCCATCTGTTTTATGGTGAGAATCCCCCGAAAATACTTTTCGACAGCTGTTATAACAAAGATACCACAGCTATTTTCGCATTTTACAACCAATGTTTTGGTATGACAAGCCTGTCTTTCAAAGAGAGACTTGGTAATGGCACAATAGAGAGTTCAAACACAGACGACACATATAAGATAATGTCTGACAATAAGATATGGGAAAAACTTTGCCTGAACGACACCATATTGCCCATCTTTTTTGATACTACGTTTAACGGTACCACAGCCATAGATCCTGAAGTGCTACGTTATGCATATATTATGGGTGACGACCCCTATTTTACGCTCTACTACTATGAGGTACGAAAAGAACAGCAGCAATTGCAACCCCTGAATGCCGTTATTCTCTCCGGCAAAGTCGTATATAATCGGTTTCCCATTGACACCATCAGAATAGTTAATGATAGAATTAGCAGAGATTCCATTGATAATGATACCATTGATAATGATGCCCCCACAGTTAGCGATTATACTATTGTATATGATAGCATTCCCCAATACCTCACAAATATTAGAGGTGGCTTAAAAACCATGAAATACTTCCCGAATGCCAATGTACAAACACCCACTATACCAGGTATTAACCCCATAAGTTTCGACACTTTGTTTATTGTCTATTAAACCGTCCAAAAACCGATAACCATGAGAAGATTCGCCTATATTTTCCTCATCCCATTATTTGTCATTGGGGGCAATGTCAACGCCCAGTTCGCCAAGCCATTACCCAAAAAACAGAATCCTTGGAAAGAAGCCCAATTTAGTGTTGGTATCATCGGAGGACTCTCTGCTACCCGCTGGTTCCACCAAGGTGGCACAAGCACCAACTTCGAGCAACCCATAACCACCATTGCATTGGATTCCACTTTCCTTTCTTCTGCACTCAACAATGCATTGGCGGGTATTACCGTTCAAAAAAAGCTGGGTGAATACAACGCCATCGGCTTAGAGGTGATATATGCCAACCGTAGTACAAAACTAAATAACAGATTTGTTACTCCTATTTCTATCAACCATAGTATCGAAGTGCTCGCCCATAGCAGCATACAATATAGCGAACTTCTTATACAAATACCTATTACACAATATTTTACAAATTCAGCAAAGACTATAAGACCTTATGTTTTTGTTGCCCCGAGGGTTTCCCTTCCTTTGCAAGGTGTTTTTTCTCAGGAAAAGGATACGTTAATTAACGCCTCTCCTTTATTTTCCCAATACAACAATGCGACCCGACTAATCAACCAAACCACTACTACTTCTACGACAGACACAATTAGTGCCAGAAATATGAACAGATGGAACATTGGCGCAGTGGTCGGATTGGGCATACAGTTTCGAATCCCAGTTGGCAGCTACTATTTCGATACCAAACTTGATGCGTCATGCCATCTGGGACTGCTCAACACCTATTCAAAATACGAGCGTGGCCTTGTCGTGAAAAAAGATTCCAATGGCAACGATATATTAGATCCCAACGGCAATCCCGTCCTCGACCTTCCCATCAACCTGAACACAGGCAGACCCATTGACCCAGCGCTTTTAGGCACACGTTACATCAGTAATGCCACAGTCAAGCTCACTTTACTTTTTCCCATAAAAAAGATAAATAAAGACGCTTGCATCAGCTGGGGAGAGTATGACTGAAGTTAGAGTTAGTGGTTAGAGCCTAATGTTTAGAGTGTAGAGGTTGGATTGTGGAAATATAATTGATAATAAAAATCTAGGGTGAAACACCCAAAAAACATACCACTATGAAACATATTCGAATTCTACTACTCTTACTCTTTACCACTCTCATCACCTTGCCTCAAGCTTTTCCACAAGAGGTATCGACACAAGGCAAGGAGTTTTGGGTTTCGTTCATAGGAAATGGATTTAAAACCCGATATGATTATTTTGGGGACAGTTTTACATGGCTCAGAACACAATTGATTGTGAGTGCCAAGCGTGATTGCCAATGCACCATCCAGAATCCCAACACCGGTTATGAGCTTTCCTTTTCGGTGGGAGCCAACAGCACCTATCTGCTTGATGACATCCCATGGGACGAGGCTTACATGGAACTGGAAGAATATGGACGAGTTTTGAACAAAGGGCTTCTTGTCACCGCCGACGATACAATTTCCGTATATTGTTCCAATATCGCTGAAATGTCGTTTGATGCCTCCTACATATTACCCACACCTGCTTTAGGCGACGATTATATCATACAAACCTACGACCAGTCTGTTGGTAGTTCATTTTATAGTAATTATTACACTTCTGCCTTTCTCATCGTTGCCACCGAAGAGGGTGAAACCACGATTGACATCACACCTGCCGTGAACACTTTAGATGGCCACATTGCCCATAACGAATACAACATTACCTTGCACAAGGGAGAAGCCTATCAAGTCCGTTCGCATAATAGCTACGGAAACCGCGACCTCAGCGGCACCCGTGTGACCACCCGCGACTGCAAGAAAATAGCCGTATTCAATGGCAATAATCTCACTATGGTACCTGATGGAGGTGACGACTCCGACTGCGTTTTTGAGCAAGCTATGCCACTTAAGGCATGGGGGAAGAAATTCGTCGTCACTGCCTCGCTTGGACGTGAAAAAAATGACATTGTGAAGATCACCTCGGCTCATGACAACAATGAAATCCTCAAAAACGATACTGTTTTGGCCACTCTCAACATCGGCGAGTCCATCACATTTGAACTTAGCCAGTCAGACAAATCCTGTTTCATAGAATCTACAAACAGCTGCGCCGTGTATTTGTATAATCATTCAAAAGATGATAATTCTTATTTTAATGATGGCATCGGTGCTCCAAGTATGGTATGGATTGCTCCCATTGAGCAACGCATCCATGACATCACTTTCTCGACATTTAATTATGAAAGCGAGCACGACACTGATATAAGCGACCACTACGTCAACATCATCGTCAGCGCAGAAGACATCCAGCAGGTCTATCTTGACAACGAACTATTGTCGCCATTGCAGTTTGAAGCCGTAAACGGTGCCCCAGAATACCGTTTCTTCAGAAAACATATCGACCACGGCACACATCACCTGGCCTGTGCCAATGGCTTTAACGCCCATGTCTATGGATTTGGCCATGCAAGAGGCTATGCTTATATGGTAGGCTCCAACGCCAAAAACCTCAGCTCAAACCTAACCATTAATAATGAGACTGTTCTGCCCAATGGAACCTTCCCCTTCTGTCCCAACCAAGAGATTATTTTCAACGCCGAGGTCAACTTTAGCGATTATGATTTGCTTTGGGATTTCGGCGATGGTACCACTAGTACTGATAATCCGACAAGCCACACCTATTTGGAGCCTCGCATCTATAACGCTTCCCTTCAAATAACCACCAACGATGGAGGTTGCTCAGGCTCCGAAAGCAATACAACTTATTTCTATATTGATGCCACCCAACAATACATCATCAATTACGACGAAGTATGTGAAGGCGAACTATATACGGGCTACGGTTTCAGCGATGTGCACATTATCGGAGACACCATCCTGTCCCGTCTACAAAGCAATCCAATACACAGCGAATGCCAAGACTCGGTGTTGGTTTACATTACCTCCTATCCCAACTACCACATTCCCCTCAATGACAGCCGCTGTTGGCACGGGCAACCTAGCGTGTATGATAGCCATGGCTTCAGTTTCGTATACGACGGACCAGGTACATATGACCGTCAGCTCAACCTACAAACTATAGAGGGCTGCGACAGCATCATCTCCCTGCACCTCATTGTAGACAACCAAATCACAAATGAGTTTGACACCATCACATGCCAACCTTTTGAATGGAATAATACAATCTACTCAATTTCAGGAAACTACACTCAAATCTTCGATTCATACAGCGGTTGCGATAGCGTCGTCACCTGTCACCTTGAGGTCGGAGGACTTATCTATGGTGACACTTTATATCACCCTGATTGCGATTCCTACAACTGGCACGATACCGAATATTCTGCAACAGGTTTCTATTCCAAAGTGCTAACCACATCGTTAGGGTGCGACAGCATTGTGTATCTTGACTTAACCTTATCCTACACCCCAACCCCTAAAATCAGCTGCTACACCCCGGGGGCTGTCGTGTATGGTCCGACCCTCGATACCGTTGCCGTAGTTACCAACACGGAATTTTTCTCTTTCCAGTACGACTTCTATGTTGAAGATGAACGCGAACATATCAATGACTGGGAATCCTACAAGTGGCGCATTTCCAAACCGTCATGGATTATAGACACCACAATAGTAGGCGACTTCGACAAACATTATTGTAGAGTTTTTGTAGCCGAACGCTGTGACAGCCTCGTTGAATTGCGCTGCACCGCTTACCATCACTGCGAACAAACCCTTGATAGCATCACGACTATTTTCTACCTCAAATCTTCTTTCCTCGACATAGACGAACAGGCTACCGTCCAACCTGACTTCAGCGTCGTCCCCAATCCCAACAACGGCCAAATGATGCTCAACTTCGTCAACTTGACGGAAAGAATCGACATCAAGGTGTTTAATATGCAAGGCATACTGATTGACGACGTACAGACCTACAGCACAGCGAGCAACTCAACTTTCCCATACGATATGAAGCCTATAGCCAATGGCCTATATCTTTTTGTCGTCAACAGCAAGGAAGGCACACTGACAAAAAAAGTCATTATCGAATAAAAGAAAACGAGACCTACATTATGTGGCCTCGTTTCTCATTACAAGGTTATGAAAAAGAGATTTACTTTCGTTGTTGTCAGTCGCCAAGATGTGTCACACCACCGCGACCCGCTTTGTCGCCTTCCACGACGGGATTGCCGTAGTAACCAATATCGCCAGATCCGAAGATGCCATACGTGAGTTTGCCGCTGACCCGAGCCTTGATGTCGCCTGAACCGGCAATGTTGGCTTCAAGGTTCTCGATGTCACAGGTCAGGACGATGTCGCCCGATCCGGCCACACCAGCCTCGGCTTCGCGCACCTGACCACTAACGACTTTCAAGTCGCCCGAACCAGCAATGTAACAGTCTAGCTTATCAGCAACCAGTTCATCGCAAGCCAAATCGCCTGAACCAGCCACATTCAATTCGACTTTCTGAGTAGTGAGCATTTTATGGAAAACAATGTCGCCCGATCCGGCCACGTTTGCTTCAAATTTCTCCGCTTCCAACGGACTTTTGGCGTTAAAAGTGCCACTGCCAGCAAGGTTGATGATCTCCAAACTCGGTGCAGTCACTTCGATGACAAATTGTGTGGCTTTCAGGCGAGTGCTTTTATCTTCCTTTTGTTTGCCCAAAAGCAGTTCGTTATCCTTCACCTTGATGTCAAGATAGTCAAAAAGGTTCTCGTCCACATTGACAGTGCAGGAGTAACTATCGGCAATCGTGAAGTTGACCGTTGCTGGCAGCGAAGTAGAGATTTCGTTGAACGCGGTCACGTCGTAAGTGCGGGTAACGATGTTGCCATCGCCTTCGACGGTTTTGCCGCCGAGCGTTTCCCCATCCAAATTGAAGGTGCAGGCATTAAGCGTCATGCTGATGATGGTCGCTGCAATGATTATGATGTTTCTTTTCATTGTGTTAGGATTTAGATGTTTTCTTATAATACGGACTTATGCCGAAAAAGTTACAGTTCATACGAATTTTTTATCTCGTCGAGGCCGATGTCCAAAAGCTTCATCTTTTTGACCAGTTCAGGCAGTTCCTTTTCAAGGAACTCCTCGCGCATTTGCTTGAGGACGATTTCCTTGGCCTCGGCGGAGATGAAATAGCCGATGCCGCGTTTGTTGTAGATGATGCCCGCAGCCGTCATGGTCTCGTAAGAGCGCATGATGGTATTAGGGTTCACGCCAAGTTGAATGCCGTAGTCGCGCACCGACAGGATACGGTCGTCGGCCTTCAGCTCACCGCGCAGGATTTGCTCATAAAGCTGCGAGCAAATCTGCAAGTATATGGGTTTGTGTGCGTTGAATTCCATGGTTTAGTATTTTTGGGTCTTGATTTTACGATAGGTGAAGTAAAGCAGCACGCCAGTAATGACGATTCCAATGATCATGCCCCAAATGGTCGCATTGTGCCATAGGTGAACCATTTCCTCCGCGGAATAATCATTAAAACCTTCCATCCACAGCTCGATTCGTTCAGCATTGCCAACCATGGCCAAACCCATAATCGTGGAAAGCACATAGCTAATGCCAAGATAGCAAGCAAAGGTCTTTCCGGCCTTGTGCTTCTTGAAGAGCATGTTGCCTAACATGAAGATGGCCGCCCACTGGATGATGCCAAAATAGAGTGAAGTACGCATCACGCCGATAGGAAACACCTTTTCGATAGGAAGATCCATTTCTGCTGCACGAACCGCACCTTCCGTATCGTTAAACATACGGACGATTTCGTTCATCGAGTAGAGCCGTATAGGTTTGTCAAAACCGCCAAAGGGGAAAATCGACAAGAAAGCGTCAACTAAGTAACCTCCAAAGAACACGATGACGGGAGTCACTATGGCGCAATAGACGAACATGCTGACGAACTTCTCCAAGGATGAAGTCGGCATCATGGCGAAACCTACGCCCTCACGTGAGAGGTTGGCATTGCCATAAACCTTGGAAGGCACCATCATCATAGCCAATGCTGTCCAAACGCATAGCATTCCAAAACGGACTGGCGGCATGGTTTCGGAACCGAAAAGCAGATTGAAAATCCAAAAGATAGCGTTCAGGCAGCACCAAACGACGAGCGAGGTGCCGAAGTTGCGGATATACATCTTGCCGTCTTTCAGCAAGAGGTTCTTGAAACGGTTGAAACTGAATGTGTTATTCATGATTATTATCTCCTATTTTTTAGTTTACATTTTCGACTCGAGACTGCGGGACACGTGACGCGAGACATTGGGCTCGTCCCGTGTCTCGAAGTCCCGAAGTCCCGTGTCAATTATCCAAAGATTTGTTTGATGGTTTCCTTGTTTTTCATAACGGTATTGAACAGCACCTCGATGCTGATTTTGCTGTCGATGCCTTCGGGGTTGCGGGTCACGTTGACATAGCCGCCAGGGATCAACTCGCTGTAGAGCGCTGTGTCGTCTTTCTCCATGCCATAGTCGAAGTAGAGCTTGTCGGTGATTTCACGGAACGAAGCTTTCAGCAGCACCTCATCGTGGTCGAGGATAATGATGGGGTCAATGAGGTTTTCCACATCCTTCACCTGGTGGGTGGAAATGATGATGGTGCGGTCGTCGTTGGCGTGCTTGGCAATGACCTGACGGAAGAGGGTCTTCGAAGGGATGTCAAGGCCGTTGGTGGGTTCGTCAAGAAGCAGATAATCCGTGTTCAATGCCAAAGCCGTAGCGATGAGACATTTCTTCTGTTGGCCAAACGACAACTCGGCGTACTTGCGCGTCGGGTCGACTTCCATCTCCTTGCAGAGTTCATGGAAAAGATTCTCGTCATAATTGGGATAGAAAACGCCCAGCTCCTTTATATTATTAATAGGTGTGCCCTCCGGGATGGCGAAGTCTTCCGAGATGAAGTAAATCTTTTGGAGGGTTTCGGGCAAGCGGTTGAAAGGCGCAATGCCGTCCACCTCGCAAGTGCCTGCGGTCGGCTTTTGCAGACCGCTGATGAGTTTCAGCAGGGAGGTCTTCCCCACTCCATTTTCGCCAAGCAGCCCGTAGATGTTACCCTTCTCGAAGCCGAGGCTGATGTTCTTGAAGACTGGCTGACTCTTGTAGCCGAAGTCTAAGTTTTTAATTTCAATCATACTGTTGTATTTTTGTGTTAGTGTATTAGTCAAATAGAACACTGCAAAAGTACAACAATTTTCATTACTGTCAAGAAAAAAAATGATTTTTTTTTGATTTTTTTATTTTTTTGTCACAAAACCAGCAAAACTTTCAATACATAATTCCAAAAACACGCTATGGCACCCAACCAAGATGCCATTGCAACGCCGCCTTTTGGCAATCAAAAAGCTTTTATGTTATTGTTCAACGGCATCCGTAGGATGCGTCGGGAAGCACGTCAGTTGGCTGTTTTCCATACAAGAATAACAATTTTGTTTGTTTTTTAGGTTTTGTGATTTATGACTTCCCTCTATCTTATTATAATGGCAAACCATTATCTCTCCATTGTCCTTTGTGTGGAGGTGCATTGCCCCGCCAAGACAGTTCTTATATACTTTGCATTCAGCACATTGACCCGTCTTCATCCAAGCACGGTCTCGGAAGGGTTGAAAACGGTTTTCCCAAACGTCAAAGAAATCGTCTTGGTAAATGTTGCCCTGCACATAGCTGCGGTCGATGTTAGGGCAAGCTGAAATTGAGCCATCAACTAGAATGGAGCCGATGGTAATGCCTGCGCGACAGAAATAATACCAGTCGCGAACCTTGCGCTCGTAAGAACCGACATAGGCCTCGCAGCTGAACATACAATCGATTCTTCCCTCCTTTCGTGTCGCGGCAATGAAATCCATAAGTTGGCGAAATTGCTCGTCACTGAGTTGCAAACTCTCGTCAGCGGTAGCACGACCAATCGGGGCGATAGTAAACAAGCGCCATGCCTTCACCTTGTACTCAATAAGCATCCGCTTGATGGCCTCCAACTCGCCGAAATTCTTTGGGCTGACGCAAGTCACGATGTCGTATGTGAGCAGGTGTCTCTCATTGGCAATCAATTCAATGGCACGAATAGCATGATCAAAGCTGCCTTGGCGTTTGCGGAAAGCGTCATGCGTGTTGCGCAAACCGTCCAAACTGATGGTAATGCTACAAAGTCCCGCATCCATCAGTTTTTTGTGCATAGCCTCATCATAAGCATAACCATTACTGACGATACCCCAAGGGAAGCCGTGCTGCCGCAATTGTCGTCCACAGTCAGCCAAGTCATGACGCACCAAAGGCTCACCGCCAGTAATAACAACTAAAATGGAATTGCGCTTAAACCTGGTTTCCAAGGGTTTGATGGCTTTCAGAAAATCCTCGAAAGGCATATCCTTATAACGCGAAGAAGCCAAGCAGTCCGAACCACAATGCTGGCAATTGAGGTTGCAGCGTTGTGTACACTCCCAAAAAAGATAGTTCAGCTCGTGAAGCCGAGTCTCTTTCTTTCGGAAATAATTATGGAAGGCTTGGAGCATCACTCAGCGGATTGGATATCCGCTTCTACCAAAGTGTCACTCACAGGCACTTCAGCTTCCATAACATCATCAGTCATTTCCGTATCATCCGGCATCAATGGCATATCCTTATCCGTATAGGGAGTGCCATAGCAGGCCTGCATAACGAACATCACCGTCGTCAAGGCCGAGGCTTTCAATAACCATCTGAAGATTTTATAGGATTTCATAACGATATGGCTTTATTTCTTTATGCTCAAAATCACACCCAAAGCCACGCCGAGCAAGGCAGCAAACAGTACCTGAAGTGTAGGCGGCAGCAAGAATGTGATGGTGTGCGCAGGATACCAAAACAGAGGAATGGTCTTAGCGAAGACGAAACCATACTGAATGTCCCAGTTAATCTTCTTCGAAAGTGTCTCCCTGATTTTCAACCTATTGCCGAAAAAACCACTTAGTGTCCCCCCTGTCTCAGCGATATGGATGTCAGTGATTTTGTGGAAGGTCATAAAGACAGGTGCAAACAAGGTGTTCATCAGCACACTGATGCAAAGTGCGACAAGGACTTTGCCCCAACTGAGGTCGGCCTTGAACCACTCCGACGCTCTTCCATTGAGATGAAAGCCACCGTCCAACAACGCTATAGTGCCATTTTTAAAGATGGTCATAGCGGAGGCAATGACCACGCCCAGCACCCCCCAAACCAGCATCTTAGGCAATATGCCAAAGCCTTTTTTCATATATACGCCTTCGCGGATGCGCAAGGCCAACATTTCGCCAAAAGTGCCTAAAATGGCAAACTTGAAGAAACTCATCAATAAGCCATGGTTCTTGGTGGTCGTGTTGAACCATTCCCATGCGCCTGGAATAAAGGCAAAGCCGCAAATCACAGCAGCTACAATGATGATCGTTATGAAATCACTTTTTTTCATACCTTGTTTCTTTTATCCAATTCCTTGTTCTGCCAATAACGTCCGAGCAAGCACAGCAAACACAAACCGCAAAGGATGCCTCCAAGCACAAAGCCTGTTTGATCCTCGCCTTTGACCAAATAGAGATAAATGCCATAACCAAAGATGCCCAAATCAACGATGATGCTGAGGATGTAGCCAATGATGCGGTTGGTCTTGTCGGTTTTCTTCAGCAAAAGATTATCAATCACAAATGTGATGGCGACCAATGCGGCATAAACAAGATAATAGGTTGCTTTTTCTGTAACCATAGTATTAATTTTGACTTCGTGACCGCGAGACTTCGGGACTTCGGGTTAAATCCCTCTCGTCCCGCAGTCCCGCAGTCTTGTAGTCTCGTGTCAATTACTTTTCAATTCGAATACGTGCATCCACTGCTACGACATTTTTCGGGTTGCCAAGCAATGGGTTGAGGTCCATCTCGGCAATCTCTGGGGCAGCCATCACGAGGGCACTGACTCGGGCAATCTGCTCAGCATAAACGTCTACATTCACAGGCTGTTGTCCACGCACGCCTTGCAGAATCTTATAACCACGCAACTTGGTAAGCAAATCCTTGGCTTCGGTCACATTGACGGGAGCCAAAGCACTCTGCACATCCTTCAGTACCTCGATAAAGATGCCACCGAGACCGAAGAACACCTGATGGCCAAACTTCGCATCGCGAATGGCACCGATATAAACCTCTGTACCGTCAAGCATAGGATACATCTCCACGGCGTATGTGTCCTTGATAGCCATCAAGCGGTCAAACTCCTTTTGCACCGTCTCGATATCACGTACATTCAACGTCACTCCACCGACATCCGACTTATGAACCGGGCCAACAACTTTCATTACAAGCGGATAACCCACTTCATTAGCAAAGTCAATGGCTTGTTGTTTCTTGTCCACCACGCGGATTTGCTTCTGTGCAATACCCGCAGCATCAAGGAGTTGGTAAATCTTATCTGGGTCTATATAGCCGTTCTCGCAACTATCAATGACCTCACGGATGCGTTTCACGTCAATCTTCGGCATCTCAGGATTTTCAGGTTGCGGCTTGGGTGTATTGTAAATCTTGCACAACGCGTTTCCAAACACACACTCTTCAGGGAAGTTGATACGATGTTTGTTGCGGATAAAGTCCTCGATTTCGTCCTTCACGTTGATGATGGATGGCAGAATCGGGAAAATGGGTTTCTTGCAAGTCTTCATTTTCTCATCCAAGACCTTGTAGACTTCATAGTTCTGGAACAAGCCTGGCGAGCCAAAGATGACACACATACAGTCGATATTGTCGAAGTCGTTCTCCACAGCATCGATGATATAACCGAGTTGTTCAGCGGTACCCGTTGCCAAAAAGTCAATCGGGTTGCCGACAGAGGAACCATTGTAAAGCTTAGACAACAGCTCTTGAGCCTTCGGACCTTCAATGTGAGGCACGTCCATACCGTTGTTGGAAAGTACGTCAGTGAGCATCACAGCAGGACCGCCCGCATGGGTAATGACAGCCATATTCTTTCCCTTTACCTCGGGATGCATGAAAATGGCGCAGACCGTGGTCAGCTCCTGACGATTTTGGCACCGCACAATGCCCGCCTTGCGAAACAAAGCGTCAACAGCGACATCAGAGGTTGCCAAGGCTCCCGTATGAGAGCTAGCAGCACGGCTACCAGCAGCGGAGCCTCCCGACTTGATTGCAGCAATTTTGCAACCCTTGTTAATAAGCGAGCGAGCATGCTTCAGCATCTTCTTTGGATCGCTGATTTTTTCCATATAGAGCATAATGACGCGACTACTCTTCTCGGGGTCAAAAGTCTCGTCAAGATGCTCGAGCACATCCTCAATGCCCAATTGGGCAGAGTTACCCACAGCCCAAACGCTATTGAATGTCAGGCCATTGCTTATGCCATACTCCTTAATAAAAACAGCTGTGGCACCTGAGCCTGTAATAAAGTCAACACCATGCGGGTCGAGGGTCGGGATGGGCGCATCAAAAGCACCGCAATAATTCGTATTGAGGAAGCCCGTACAATTAGGGCCAATCAAGGAACCGCCCACGCTGTTGATGGTGTCAGCGATATGCTTCTCCAAGGCAGCACCCTCGGCATTCTCCTCGCCAAAGCCTGCAGAGATAATGATAAAGCCCTTGGTTCCCTTTTGTAAAGCCAAGATATCGACCGTTGAAGGACAATACTTGGCAGCGATGGCCAAAATGGCACAATCCACTTGCGGTAGCTCATCGACCTTGGCATAACACTTCACGCCTTGAACTTCAGTTTCTTTAGGATTCACGGCATAAATCTGTCCCTTGAAAGGGCTATCCATAAGGTTTTTCAGCACCTTTCCGCCGGGTTTATGGATGTCGGCGGAAGCTCCAACGACCACGATACTTTTCGGGTCGAGTAATTCTCTTGCTATCATAATTATTAGAAATTTGTTGCAATAAACATAATTTGCTGCAAATATAGCCAAAATAACAAAACGGAAAAACAATCAAAGCCTGTTTTGCAATCTTTCTTCGCAATCCAACAACAATTGATAATGAATCCTGTTGAAAAGCCCCATTTTACAGAGCAATTCGATATCTTGATGACTCATCCACATCACCGATTCAACCTCTTCTTTTTGCAGACGCAACATCTCAGCTGGCACATTGCTTTTCAGCATATATAGCAACGTAAACTTATAGTCATAACGCCTGATTTTTACCAACTTCAGCTCACTCTTAGTGGTAGAAAGTCCAATCTCTTCCCGTAATTCACGCAACATCGATAAAGCGAAATCCTTCTCTCCACTCTGAACATGACCCGCAGTAGTGGAATAGTAATTTCCCTTCCGTGGCGCCACCTTCTGAATTAAATATTGACCCTTATCATTATAAACATAAACAGCTACAATGGGAATCATCAGGCCAGGAGGAACACGTTGCCCCCGTTCAATGGTCTGCCCTGTAGGTTTCAAGTCTTTATCGTACAAATCCAAAAGCTCCATATCAATTCAAGACTATTTGTTGCTGCAAAAATAAGCAAATCTCACGAAAAGGAATCAAAAAACCGCAACCTTAAAAAAGACTGCGGCAAATAGTTTATTTACCTATGTAATAGAGTCAATCATACCTCTTCATAACAATCCTTCAAAAAATTATGGTTGAGCACTTCCGAGATTTTCATCAATTGAGCCAAATCGACGCTTTTCCTCTTGAACATTTTATAGACATTCGATTTCTCACAACAGATTCCCTTGGCAAACCAATTTACCGTACGGCCTTGGATACTGTCCCAAAAAGTGTGTCTGAGCGTTGGCGCGTAAAAAAAGGGACTG